>NZ_JBSFNF010000036.1:0-47759 GCF_053586955.1 Nocardia sp. NPDC003726
GGGCGCGGGCGTATCGGACGGGTGGTTCGCCGACGCCGGTGCGGGTGTCGCCGGATCTGGTGGCGCCGGGGTCGTTGCCGCCGGTGGGGCCTGGCGCCGACATGACCGCGGTGCGCACCACCACCCCGGCCACCGAGCCGGCCGAACAGTACCGGACGCCGCGGCCGCGACCGCAGCCCACGCAGGTGATGATCACGCTGCCCGGTCTGCCGCCGATCCCGTGCGGGATCTTCTGCCCGGCTCCGCCGCAGGTGAATCCGTGTGCGGGGCAATCTGTTCCAGCACCGATGCCGTTCCCGGACCTACCCGGGACCGCCCGCGTACCGCTGGCGCCACAGCAGTCCTACGGCGCGGCGCCGGCCGAGCCGCGTAACTCCGATCCCGCCCTGGCGGGCAAGCCCGCGGAGCCCGGCGTCGCGGCACAACCCGGCGCCGCCGGACAGCCGGGCACCCAAGACCAGCTCGCCGCCGGATGCGGACAGCCCGACACCACGCTCGCCACCGCGGAGCCCACTCCCCTCCCGGCGGACCTACCTGCCCCCGGCGACGAATCCCGCCGCGAATCCGAAGTCGCTACCACCACACCGCCCGCACCCGAGCCCGAAACGGCCCCCGCCGCCGAGCCCACACCCACGCCGCCGCCCGGCATCACCTTGCCCTTCGGCATCGTCATCCCCCTTCCCGCGCCACCGGCCGCGCCCCAGCAGTGATTCAAACCTTGCATCAGATCACGAAGCAGTAACAAAAAGATCTCGGATGCGGTACCCTTCCCTTGGTTCCATAACAAAGGGCTCACAGCGAGTCATGGGAGGGTCACCACACCGTGGGGCGTCATCGAAAACAACCGCCTGCCACCGTCCGACGGAGTTCCGTCATCGCGTTGACCGGATTGGTTCCCGCAGGGCTGGTATCCGTCACGGCCGCCTCCGAGGTGGGCGACACCGCGCCGCTCGCGACCGCCGTACACATCCCGGAGGACGACGTCCAAGGCGCCGCGCAAGCGCTCGCCGAGCCCGTCGCCGGGGCCGAATTCGCCGCGCACGCCATGGCCAAGGCCGCGCCAACGGCGACGCCCGTGGTGAAAACCGTTGCCCTGCCGAGCGGCCGGCAGGCCGCCGCGATGCCGGCCGGGCCGCTCGGCATCCCCGGCGTCGCCGTCGCGGCGTACGAGAACGCCGAACGGATCCTCGCGGCCGAGAATCCGGTGTGCGGCATGCCGTGGTCGCTGCTGGCCGGTATCGGCCGGGTCGAGTCCACCCACGCGTACGGCGGCAAAGCCGACGCCGACGGCAACCCGCTCAGCCCCGTCTACGGCCCCGTGCTGGACGGCTCGCTCACGGGCAACCACGTCGTCCGCGATTCCGACGACGGCGCGCTGGACGGCCTGGACGGCTACGACCGCGCGATCGGCCCGATGCAGTTCCTGCCCGACACCTGGAAGCGCTACGCGGCCGACGGCAACGGCGACGGCATCGCCGATCCGCAGAACCTCTTCGACGCCGCGCTGACGGCGGGACGCTACCTCTGCGACGGCGGCCTGAACATGCGTGACCTGGCCCAACAGTCCAAGGCGATCCTCCGCTACAACCACTCGATGGCCTACGTCGCGAACGTCATGGCATGGGAGACCTCCTACAGCACGGGGGTCGCACCCCGGGCCGGAGACCTGCCGAAAATTTGACACGCCTAAAATTCCTGCCATGCCAGTGGTTACGGAATCGGATGTGCGGGGTGCCCTCGCGAAGGTCGACGA
Organism: Nocardia sp. NPDC003726; assembly: GCF_053586955.1. Taxonomy (NCBI): domain Bacteria; kingdom Bacillati; phylum Actinomycetota; class Actinomycetes; order Mycobacteriales; family Nocardiaceae; genus Nocardia; species Nocardia sp. NPDC003726. The sequence continues at coordinate 1,754 of NZ_JBSFNF010000036.1, forward strand.
CCCGGAGATCCGCAAGCCGATCACCGAGCTGGGCATGGTGAAAAGCGTCGTCATCGGCGCCGACAGCGATGTCCACGTGGAGATCTATCTGACGACGGCGGGCTGCCCCCTGCGCACCGAGATCACGCAGCGGGTGAGCAAGGCCATCGCCGACGTGCCCGGTGTGGGCGCGATCACCGTCGACCTCGACGTGATGGACGACGAGCAACGCACCGCACTGCGCAAGCAGCTGCGCGGCGACTCCGCCGATCCGGTCATCCCCTTCGCCCAGCCCGGCTCGCTCACCCGCGTCTACGCCGTCGCCTCCGGAAAGGGCGGTGTCGGCAAGTCCAGCGTCACGGTGAACCTGGCCGCCGCCATGGCCGCGCGCGGCCTGTCCGTCGGAGTGCTGGACGCGGACATCTACGGTCATTCCATCCCCCGCATGCTCGGCACCGACGCCAGGCCGACGCAGGTGGAGCGGATGATCATGCCGCCGATCGCGCACGACGTGAAGATGATCTCGATCGCGCAGTTCACCCAGGGCAACACCCCCGTGGTCTGGCGCGGCCCGATGCTGCACCGGGCGCTGCAGCAGTTCCTCGCCGACGTGTTCTGGGGTGACCTGGACATCCTGCTGCTCGATCTGCCGCCCGGCACCGGCGACGTCGCGATCTCCATCGCCCAGCTGATCCCGAACGCCGAGATCCTGGTCGTCACCACACCGCAGCCCGCCGCCGCCGAGGTGGCCGAGCGGGCGGGCGCGATCGCGCTGCAGACCCGGCAGCGCATCGCGGGCGTGGTGGAGAACATGTCCTGGCTGGACCTGCCGGACGGCACCAGGATGGACCTGTACGGCTCCGGCGGCGGGCAGGCCGTCGCCGACCGGCTCACCCGCGCGGTGGGCGCGACCGTGCCGCTGCTCGGCCAGATCCCCATCGAACAGGCGCTGCGCGAAGCGGGCGACGAGGGCACCCCGATCGTGCTGCGCGACCCCGAGAACCCCGCCGCCAAGGCTTTGGCCGAGGTCGCCGACAAACTCGCCGTCCGCCGCCGCGGCCTCGCCGGCATGTCACTCGGCATCGACACCACCCGGCACTTGTAACGCCGCACCGGAACCAAGTAGAGGCCGCACCGGACCCAAGTCCGGTAAGTCACCCACATCGAAGTGCCGCCGTCCAACGCCGACGCGCCCAGCTCACCTCAACCCCGTCTTTCGAGCGAAGCGAGACCGAGCATCCGCCGTTCGCGGCCCGGCTCGCGTCCGAGTGGCCGCCGCGTCCGCGACGAAGGAGCAAGCGGCGGTCGCTCGGACGCGAGCCATAAGGGGGCCGTGAACACCCAGCGCCGCAGGCGCTGGAAAACAAACACAGCACGCACTAATAAGCTCGTGCCATGCTCACCATGCTGTTGTACGTGCTGATCGTCGGCTTGGTCGCCGCGGTCCTGTTCCTACTGGCCAGTGCGGTGTTCGGGCGGTCGGAGGAGTTGGGGCCGCTGCCGGAGGGCACGACGGCCACCGTGTTGCCGGTGGAAGGGATCACCGGGGCGGACGTGCGCGCGTTGCGATTCCAGCAGGTGGTGCGCGGCTACAAAGCCGGGGAAGTGGATTGGGCGCTGGCCCGGCTGGCCGCGCGGATCGATGAGCTCCAGCACCAGCTGGCCGAGGCTCGCGCGGCCCACTGGCAGACGCCGATCGCGCCGGAGTCGAAGTGAGCGCCATCGCCGACGACGGGCTGGTCCGCTGCGCGTGGCCGCTGGATTCTCAGCTCTACCGCGACTATCACGACAACGAGTGGGGCAAGCCCCTGCACGGCGACGACGCCTTGTTCGAGCGACTCTGCCTGGAGGCGTTCCAATCCGGGCTGTCCTGGCTGACCATCCTGCGCAAACGCCCCGCCTTCCGCGCCGCGTTCGCCGATTTCTCGATCGCGCGAGTCGCGGAGTTCGATGACGACGACGTCGCCCGGCTGATGGCCGACGCGGGCATCGTCCGCAACCGCAGCAAGATCGACGCGGCCATCGCCAACGCCCGCGTCGCCCGTGACCTCGACGTCGGCCTGGACGAGTTGCTCTGGTCGTTCGCCCCGCCGCCGCGCCCGCGCCCGCGCTCCGGCGCCGAGGTACCGGCCACCACACCCGAATCCATCGCTATGGCAAAAGAATTGAAGCGCCGTGGCTTCCGGTTCGTCGGGCCGACCACGGCCTACGCCCTGATGCAGGCGACCGGAATGGTCGATGATCATGTGGCCGACTGCTGGGTGGGCAGCGCCCGGCCCGACACGAGCCGACCGGTCACTTTTTGAACTCAGCTATCCGTCCACATCGGCGATAGGGAAGAATGGGACGGGTGTAGCTCGCCAAACGCCGGCGAGCTCACTGGTTGGTGACAACTGGAGTTCCAAGAAAGTGCGCAAAGGACCGCGCAGATCTGGAGGGAGCAGAGGATGGCGGCCATGAAGCCCCGCACCGGGGACGGTCCCCTCGAGGCAACCAAAGAAGGGCGTGGAATCGTCATGCGGGTTCCACTCGAGGGTGGCGGGCGTCTGGTCGTCGAACTCACGCCGGACGAAGCAGCGGCGCTCGGTGACGAACTGAAGAGCGTCACGAGCTGAGTGGCCCGGCTGACCCCTCGGCGCTCGCCGCCGCGGCCGGCGTCCTGGCCTGCCCGGAATGTTCGCGGGCGCACCAGGACGCCGCGCCGCTCGCGCTCGAGCCGCGGGATCGAGCACTGCGCTGCGGTCGCGGGCACAGCTTCGACGTCGCCAGACAGGGCTACGTCAGCCTGCTGACCGGTGCGTCGACCAAGATGACCGGGGACACCGCGGCCATGCTCGACGCCCGCGCCGCTTTTCAGAGCGAAGGCCACTTCGCGCCGATCGCCGACGCGGTGACGCGCGCCGCCACCGCGCGCGGGACCGACGGCCCGGTACTGGAGATCGGCGCGGGCACCGGCTACTACCTCGCCCGGACACTCGACGCCGCTCCCCCGGCCGTCGGCATCGGGCTGGACGTGGCCAAACCCGCCGTCCGCCGGTGCGCCCGCGCGCACCCGCGCGCCGCGGCCGTGCTCGCCGACGCATGGCGCGGGTTACCGATCCGCGACGGCGCGCTGGCCTGCGTACTTTCCGTCTTCGCCCCGCGCAACCCCGGCGAGATCGCCCGGGTGCTCGCCGAGGACGGTCGCTTCGTGGTCGCCACGCCCACCGCGGGCCACTTGCGCGAGCTGATCGAGCCGCTGGACATGGTGCGCGTCGACCCCGACAAGAACAGCAGGCTCGACGCGGCGATGGCGGGACATCTCGAGCCCGTCGACCGGACGCTGGTCGAGTATCCGATGACGCTCGCCAGGACCGACGTCGGCCATGTGGTCGGCATGGGTCCGTCCGCGCATCACGCCGCCGCCGGAGCGCAGCGGCTGGCGCTGCTGCCGGAGACGGTCGAGGTGACCGCGTCGGTCGTCGTCGGCACCTACCGCCGGGCGGCGTGATCGCCCGGCTCAGCCCTTCCTGACCTCGTCGTAGACCGCGACGGTGCGGGCCGCGATGCGCGCCCAGTCGAACTCGGAGACGGCCCGCTCGCGCCCCGCGGCGCCCAGCCGGGCGGCCAGCTCCGGGTTACCGGCCACCTCGTTCACGGCGGCGGCGAGCCCGCGCTCGTAGTCGGCGGCGGCGCCCGCGTCGTAGTGCACCAGTCGTCCGTTGCGGTCGTCGACCACCTCGGGGATGCCGCCGACGTCGGAGGCGACCACGGCGGTCGCGCAGGCCATCGCTTCCAGGTTCACGATGCCGAGCGGTTCGTACACCGACGGGCACACGAACAGCGACGCGGCGGCGAGGATCTGCCTGATCCGCTCGGTGGGCAGCATCTCGCGCACCCAGAACACGCCGCCGCGCCGGCGTCGCAGCTCCTGGACCGCCGCGGCCACCTCCTGCGCCAGCTCGGGCGTGTCCGGCGCGCCCGCGCACAGCACGAGCTGGATGTCGGGGTCGAAGTCGCGGGCCGCGGCCAGCAGATGGCCGACGCCCTTCTGGCGCGTGATGCGGCCGACGAAGGCGACGATGGGAAGGTCGGTCCGCACACCGAGTTCAGCCAGCACCGGCGGTTCGTCACCTGCCGGTGGGCCGGGATGCCAGACCGCGCCGTCGATGCCGTTGTGCACCACGTGCACGCGGTCCGGGTCCACCGAGGGATAGGCGTCGAGCACGTCGTGGCGCATGCCTTCGCTCACCGCGATGACGGCGTCGGCGTGTTCCACGGCGTTGCGCTCCGACCAGGACGAGAGCCGGTAGCCGCCGCCGAGCTGCTCGGCCTTCCACGGCCTGCGCGGTTCCAGGGAATGAGCGGTCAGCACGTGCGGGACGCCGTAGAGGGCCGCGGCCAGATGACCGGCCAAGCCGCTGTACCAGGTGTGCGAGTGCACCACGTCCACCTCACCCACCGCGTCGGCCATCCGCAGCTGGGCCGACATCATCTGCAGCGCGGCGTTGGCGGCGTAGAGCGCGGAATCCGGTTGATGGACCACGGCGTCGGCGCGCTCGACTCCCATGCAGTGCACGGTCACCTCGCACAGGTGACGCAAATGCGCCGTCAGTTGGGTGACGTGCACGCCCGCTCCGCCGTACACCTCGGGGGGATACTCGCGGGTCAGCATCGCGACGCGAAGCCGGTCCCGCTCGCCGGAATCCACCGCCGAGTGCCCGCCGTTCGTGCCGAAACTCACCGATCCAAACTAGACGTTCGGCTCCGCGGCGGCCACTCACAGACGCTTCACCCGGTAGTTTGGCAGGTGTGAGGAGCCAGCCGCACGTACTCGGAATCGTGCTCGCCGGTGGTGAGGGCAAGCGACTCTTTCCACTCACGGCCGACCGCGCCAAGCCCGCCGTCCCGTTCGGCGGCGCCTACCGTCTCATCGATTTCGTCCTCAGCAACCTGGTCAACGCGGGTTTCCTGCGGCTGTGCGTGCTCACCCAGTACAAGTCGCATTCGCTGGACCGGCACATCTCACAGACCTGGCGGTTGTCCGGTTTCGCGGGCGAGTACATCACCCCCGTGCCCGCACAGCAGCGGCTCGGACCGCGCTGGTACACCGGCAGCGCGGACGCGATCCTGCAATCGTTGAACCTGATCTACGACGAGGACCCGGAATACATCGCGGTTTTCGGCGCCGATCACGTCTACCGGATGGACCCGGAGCAGATGGTGCGCCATCACATCGAATCCGGCGCAGGCGTGACCGTGGCCGGCATCCGGGTGCCGCGCAGCCAGGCGAGCGCGTTCGGATGCATCGACAGCGATGAGTCCGGCCGCATCACCCAGTTCCTGGAGAAGCCCGCGCATCCGCCCGGCACCCCGGACGACCCCAATGTCACGTTCGCGTCGATGGGCAACTACGTTTTCACGACCAAAGTGCTCGTCGACTCGATCCGGGCGGACGCGGACGACTCCGATTCCGACCACGACATGGGCGGTGACATCATCCCGGCCCTGGTGGCGGCGGGGCAGGCGGGTGTCTACGACTTCGCCGACAACGACGTGCCAGGAGCCACCGATCGCGACCGCGGCTATTGGCGCGATGTCGGCACCATCGACGCGTTCTACGACGCGCATATGGACCTGGTCTCGGTGCATCCGGTGTTCAACCTCTACAACCGCCACTGGCCGATCCGCGGGGCGGCCGAGAACCTGCCTCCCGCGAAGTTCGCCCAGGGCGGCCTGGCGCAGGAATGCATCGTCGGCGCGGGCAGCATCCTGTCGGCCGCCACCGTCCGCAACTCGGTGCTCAGCGCCAACGTCATGGTCGACGACGGCGCCACCGTCGAAGGGTGCGTGCTCATGCCGGGCGTGCGGATCGGGCGCGGCGCGGTGGTGCGGCGCGCCATCCTGGACAAGAATGTCGTCGTGGGCGAGGGCGAGATCATCGGGGTGGACCTTGCGCGTGATCGCAGCCGCTTCGCCGTCAGCAACGGGGGCGTCGTCACGGTGGGCAAGGGCGTCTGGGTGTGACAGTCCCGGACCGTTCCTAGGGCGTGCCCGGCTGCGGCGCGGGCGAATTGATGCAGAACGGCGCGCAAGGGCCCGGCGTGCGCGGCACGGTGGATTTCGAAGCGCCGCCGAAATCGGCGGTACTCACCAAATAGACCACCAGCACGGCGAACAGCAGCACCCCGGCGAACGCGATCATGGTCCGGCCCCAATGGATGGGCTTGGGACGACGCTCGTCTTCATCCCAGAGAAACATCATCATGACCATGCCGCACCCGCTTCCCGATCCATTCGGAACGTGACCTCTACCAGTATCGGCGATCTTTCGGATTTCGCGGCATCATGCGCCGAACCGTGGCGCCAGGGTGGGCTTTTCGCGAACGCCACCGGTCACCGGCGGGTGGCGCCATCGCGATGAGAAGCTGGCGCGCGGCCCGGAAGTCCGGAAATACTTCGGCGGCGGGCCTATTCGGCCGGAGGGGCGCTGCCGACGGCGGGATTACTGTGCGGGCGGGGCGACGTTCTGGGTGCAGAACGGCTCGCAGGATCCGGGGGGCGGAGTGGTTTTCTCGGGGCCGGTGTCGAAATCGGTGTTGCTCACCACGATCATGACCGCCACCGCTCCCAGAATCACGAGCAGCAGGGCCAACATCGTCGGCCGCAGCCAACTCGTTCGCCGTTCGGTCACGACGTCCCCCATCGCCGCTACTTCGAGGGGAGTTAGTTCACGCATAACAGTTTTCCTCACTGAGTTCTTTCTCAGCGCATACCCCGGATTCCGGGATGAAATCAGAACGCGCGCGAACCGCTATCCTCGTGCGGCGCAGAGCAACCCGTCGCCGACCGGGATCAGCACACAGGTGAGTTCCGGATTCTCCGCGATGGCGCGGGTCGCGGCGCGCACCGCCTGCGTGGCCGGATCGCGTTGCGCCGGATCGGGGACGCGCCCACCCAGCAGCGCGTTGTGCAGCAGGATGGCGCCGCCCTCGCGCAGCAGACGCACCGCTTGGGCGACGTACTCCGGATGCTCCAGCGGCGCGGCGTCGATGAAGACCAGGTCGTAGGCGCCGTCGGCCAGCCGGGGCAGCACGTCCAGCGCGCGCCCGTTGATCATGCGGGTGCGCGCGGGCGGGATGTCGGCGGCGCGGAACGCCTCCTTGGCCGCGCGCTGATGCTCCGGCTCGGAATCGATCGTGGTCAGCGTGCCGTCCTCGCGCATGCCGTCGAGCAGCCACAGCCCGCTGATCCCCGCGCCGGTACCGACCTCGACCACCGCCCGCGCACCGAGCAACTGCGCGTACATGCTCAGCAGCGCGCCCACCGAGGGCGGCACCGGCACCGCGCCGAGTTCGGTGGCCCGTTCCCGCGCGCTGACGAGGATTTCGTCTTCCACGACGGATTCCTCCACATAGGCGAGATTCCGCTCCAGATTCGATGCCACGGGTATGAGGCTAACGCCGGGCGGGTGATCTCGGCGTTCCGGACAACACGCGCCGCCCGCCATTTCCGCCGCCGGTTTTCTCAGGCGACCCTCAGGATCTCCATAACCCGGCCATATCAGGACCAGAAAGAGTATGGGCAACGCAAGACCACCGACCGTGTTTACACGGGACGCGGGAACAACGACATACCGGTTGTCGGTTGTATCCGTACGTGACGGACCGTAGACCCGGTCCGGAGCGAGTTCCCTACGTTTGCGGTCCCTAGTAGGAGGTAGCCCCATCCACATGGTCGATGCGGCGCGCGAATACGCCACCCTGCCCGAGCAGATCCTGCCGGTCGAGGCCGAGTCCGCCGAGGACGCGGTCGAGCTGAGCGGGACTGCTGCCTTCGATGCCACCGGTGACCGGTCGGCGATGCCCACGTGGGACGAACTCGTCCGCGAGCACGCGGACCGGGTCTATCGCCTGGCCTACCGTCTCTCCGGCGACGCACAGGACGCGGAGGACCTCACCCAGGAGACGTTCATCCGGGTGTTCCGTTCGCTGTCGAACTATCAACCCGGCACCTTCGAGGGATGGCTGCACCGCATCACCACCAACCTGTTCCTGGACATGGTGCGCCGCCGCAACCGGATCAGGATGGAAGCGCTGCCGGAGGACTACGACCGGGTGCCCGCCGACGGCCCCGGGCCGGAGCAGGCCTACCACGACGCCCGGCTGGATCCCGACCTGCAATCGGCCCTGGATTCGCTCGCGCCGGAGTTCCGCGCCGCGGTGGTCCTGTGTGACATCGAGGGGCTGTCCTACGAGGAGATCGGCGCTACGCTCGGCGTGAAACTGGGCACCGTGCGCAGTCGGATCCACCGTGGACGCCAGGCCCTGCGCGACTACCTTGCGCATAATGGAAGTGAGCAGCGGTTCGCCGCTGAAGCGAACATAGGGTGATTCGTCGGAAGCCGGCATCGCCCGAACATCGGTCGATGTCGGTTGGAAGGGTGAGCACCGAATGAGTGGCGACTTCAGCACGTCCGGTCGTCGTCCGCCCCGTTTTCGCCCCACCGAGCATCTGGCGAGTGAGGCGATCGCGGCGTACGTGGACGGTGAGTTGCGGATGAACGCCTACCTGCGCGCCGCTCAGCACCTCTCGCTGTGTCCGGAGTGCGCGGCGGAGGTCGACGCCCAGCAGCAGGCGCGCATCGCGCTGCGGCACGCGGGTCAGGTCGCGATCCCGACCGGGCTGCACGACAGCTTGACCAGGATCCCCCTCGCGGAGCTGCCAGGCGGCGCGTCCAGTGGCCGCACGCCGTCCTCGGCATCCGGTCAGTCCGGGCGCAACGACGCGGTTTTCGGTTTTCTGACCGATTCGTTCACCGCGACCCGGTGGACCACATGGTGGCGCAAGTAGAGTTTCCCGAGTGACCACCGAATCGACGAATTCCGGATCGGCCGACACCTCGGATTCGGCGGCCAACCGCGGGAATCTCCGTCCGCCGGACGCACCCGTGCTCGGTCCGCGCCCGGTCTACCGGCCCCATGTCGACACGCACACCGCGCGGGCCTTCCGCAGACCGTCCGGCCTGTCCGGTTCGTTCGCCGATCCACTGCCGCTGCGCAAGGCGGGGCCCGCGCCGCAGTCGGGTCCCGAACCGCAGAACCGGCCGCCCGACGCGGTGCTGGCCGAGGCCTTCGGCCGCCCCGAAGGCTCCACCGAACTCCTGCAGCGCGATCCCGACGCGGCCGGTGGCCAGGCTCCCGTCGCGGGACCGGCCGATCCGTGGCGTGATCCGGAGGCCGTCGCGCGCCTCGGCGCTCCCGCGGTGCCGACGCCGAAGCCGGAGGCGCTGCCGCGGGCCGAGAAGCTCAGCGCCCGCGAAGTGCTGTTCGGCTCCAGGGTCGCGCCGAAGGCGCTGGCGCTGCTCGCCCTGGTCGCGCTCGTCATCGGCCTGCTCGGCGGGCTGGTCGGGCGCCTGACCGCGGACACCGCATCGACCCTCACCTCGCGCAAGGTGACGCTCGAGCAGGGCGGCGACGGCAACCGTCCGCACGGGCTGATCGCCCAGGTCGCCAACGCCGTGCTGCCGTCGGTCGTGTCCATCCGGGTGACCGTCGGCGAGAATGGCGCCACCGGTTCCGGCGTGGTGATCGACGGCGGCGGCTACGTGGTCACCAACAACCACGTCGTTTCGATGGCCGCGCAGGACAAGACCAACCGCTCCGCGATCCAGGTGCAGTTCTCCGACGGCACCCGGGTGCCCGCCCAGATCGTCGGCCGCGACCCGAAGACGGACCTGGCCGTGCTGAAGGTCGATGTGAAGAATCTCACCGTCGCCCAGCTCGGCAAGTCCGGCAACGTCCAGGTCGGCGACGATGTGCTGGCCATCGGTTCGCCGCTCGGCCTGAGCAAGACGGTGACCTCGGGCATCGTCAGCGCGCTGCACCGGCCCGTGAAGCTGGAGGGCGAGGGCAGCGACACGAAGGCCGTGATCGACGCCGTGCAGACCGACGCGTCGATCAACCCGGGTAACTCCGGTGGCGCGCTGGTGGACATGGACGGCCGGGTCATCGGCATCAACACCGCCATCCGCAGCGAGACCGGCGGCTCGGTCGGCCTCGGCTTCGCGATCCCGGTGGACAAGATGACCGAGGTCGCGCAGACCTTGATCCGCGACGGCGTGGTGCACCACCCGACCATGGGCCTGTCCGCTCGCAGCAAGACGGTCGCCAACGACGTCATGAGCGGAGCCGCCGTGGCCGACGTCTCACCGAACGGTCCGGCCGCGCGGGCGGGCATCGTGGAAGGCGATGTCATCGTGCGGGTCGGCGATCGGGAGGTCACCAGTTCCGATGAGTTCACGGTGGCCGAACAGTCCAACAAGATCGGACAGACCGTGGTGGTCCAGCTCATCCGCGAAGGCCGCCGTGTCGACGTCCCGGTGACCCTGGAATCCGACTAGCCGTTCGCCGCGGCAACGAATATCGCCGAACCCCCTGATTTTCGCTGGATCCCGTAAAACCGCATCGGATAGAGTCACGCTGTCGAAATCGAGCAGCATGGGGGGTTCAATGCGTCATCTCGCCATTTTCGTTCTCGGATCCACTATGGCGGCGGTCACCACCATGGGGCTTTCCGGAGCCTCGGCCGGCGCTACCACGAACGACACGTACGTCGACTGGTTCGACTGCCGCCCCGGTGGGGGACATACCGCGGTGGCGACGGACGGCGTGGAGTACTGCTACGGCGGAATACACAACGGCAAGATTGTGATCTACCCCACATAGGTCATTGTCTGGTGTGCGCGGTGGGTGTTTGCGGGGCCTGGAAAAGCCCGAACAACACCCACCGTTCATTTCCCGGTCGGCTATCAATGGACGGCCTGCCGAGCTGGCCAGGTAGCCTGGATACGTGTTCAGCAACATCGGCTGGAGCGAGATGGTCATCCTGCTCGTCGCCGCCCTCGTGATTCTCGGCCCGGAGCGTTTGCCCGGCGCCGTGCGCTGGACCACGCGCAGCTTGCGGCAGGTGCGCGATTACGCGAGCGGCGCCACCTCGCAACTGAAAGAGGAGCTGGGGCCGGAGTTCGAGGATCTGCGCAAGCCGCTGGCCGACCTGAATCAGCTGCGCGGTATGACGCCGCGGGCGATGGTGACCAAACATCTTCTCAATGGCGACGATTCACTGTTCCGGGATTTCGACAGCGCGCTGCCCGATCCCAAGGACCTCTACAGCACGAACAGCGGGATGCCGGACTATCCGATGCCCAAGTTGGATAAGCCTTTGGAGCGCAACGAGCGTCCCCCGATCGACACCGACGCCACCTGAGTCGTCAAGCAGACTAGACGCATTGAGCTGTTCAGCTGTCTAGACTTCGCACATGTCGGCCGATGACGTGGCGCGCGTGTTCGCGATCGAGGACAAGGTCGAACGACTGAAGGCGGCCACCGACGGGGTGGCGGCGGCCCAGCAGACCATCAACGAACTGACCAGGATTCGGCGTGCCGTGATCCGGGAGCTCCATGCCGAAGGCTGGACGTTCGCCAGAATCGGTGCGGCGGCCGGACTTTCCCGGGCCCGCATCCACCAGGTGAGTACGCAGGGGCCCGCGCCGGAAGGGCTGTTCTTCGGGCACGGTTCGCTCACCGTGCTCGTCCCCGAGGTGCGGGCCGGGCGGGTGATCGGCGCGCCGGATCCCGCGGCGCCGCAACGGTTGGCCGAGCTGCTACGCGAACTCGGGTTCAACGTGGCGGTCGAACATTTCCTACCGGGCCGTCCGATCGACCTGCGGCGCGACGGCCTGATCGTGCTGGGCGGGCCGGAGCTTTCCCCGAGTCTGCGTCAGTTGGTCGCCGCCGACCCGCGATTGCGCCGCGCGGTGGCCAGAATGGGCGACGCGCGCCGGGGCATCGAGGATCGGGCGGCGCGGCGGGTGTACCGGCCGGGTGGACCCGAACCGCACGACATCGCCTACCTGGGCAGGCTTCCCAGGCCCGATGGGCGGGGCAGCGTGCTCATGATCGATGGCATGCATCCGCCCGGTTCGCTCGGCGCGATCCGGCTGCTCGCCACCCGGCTGGCCACCCTGCACGAGCGGGCGGGCAACCACCTGTTCTCGGTGCTGATCGCCTGCCGTTTCGACCGCGCCACCGGCGAACCGCTGGAGGCCGAACTGCTCACGCCGGTCTACCGCCACGATCCGGAGAACAGATCGCCCGCAACGGGTCTGCGCCGCTGAGCCGCGACCCGGGCGGAAACCCGCCGATCCGCGATCGGCTCGGCTTCGCGCGGAGCACGGGTGCGCCAGCCGAACAATCGACGTTCCCGTCCGGCCGGACGCTGCGGCGCCGCATCTCGCGTCCCCTTGCACCGACCGCCGGATGTTCGATCTCGTTATCGGCAAGTGGAAGAGACCGAGTCCGCGTGTCGAGATTTCCCGCGCGTGTCCGACCCACTGACGCAATAACTTTCAGCAAATATCTGGTCACCGCATGCGAGCGCAGGACCGCACCAACGGTCGAAGTCCCCAATCCACCAACAAACGCAGCGCACCCGTTCGCTACCTGGCAGATGCAACTCTGACAGCCTCCACAAGCCCGACCTACTCGATGTGGCGCCGGTCACCAGCCCTGCCCCCACCGAGTTCATACACGGATGATTGAATAGCTGGACGATAACCACTCTCCGCGAAACGGACATGTGAGCGTCCGGCTAGGAGGAAATCGTGAATCCGCTATTGCTGATCGGCGGGGCCGTCCTGGCGGTGGGCATGGTCGGCCTGATCATCAGCGTGCTGCTGCGGCCGGCCGGGTCGAAGGCGCACGTCACCGTCGCCGATCTCCAGGCCCGGCTCGAGCGGGAGCAGTCGGCCATGTCGCCCGAGACGGAGGGCCCGGTGGACGACGAACCGCGATCCGACGAACCGCGATCCGCCGACGCCGAGTCGGCCGACGCCGAGTCGGCCGACGCCGGGCTCGAGGAACGCGAGCAATCGCCTGCCGCTGATGAACCCCGCGACGCGACTGCAGATCCGGCCCACGGCGAAGCGGCGGACCAGGTGCTGCTGCCGGATCACCTTCGCCACGACAAGTAGCCTGAGGTTAACCGCACGCGCGGCGCTGCGGAAGATGCGACGATCACACCAAGCCCGACGCACCGCGGCCAGCCCACCTCCCGGACGGGCCGTTTCCGCGCCCGCAACACTCGGACATCTGCTCACCCCCCGGCTAAGCGAAGCCGGTGACAGCGACTTCACCCCGCTTCAACTGCGGAGAACGCCGACCATCGCCAAAGTTGCGCCCACGCGGCGGATTGGTCCGCCAGCCGACGGGCATACCCCGCGACAGAGCCGAGACCGGCCCCCCCGCGCCTCCCGATTCCACTTGCATGGCGAGCCCACTCGGCCCACACTTGATTTGCTACAAGTTAACTGCACGTAGGTGACGGTGCGTTGCGCTTCGGCCCCGCCACGTTCTGCCCGGCCCGCCCCACCGAGAGGAGAATGCGCCGTGACCGCCACCCAGATCGCCGTCCTCTGCTCGCTCGTCGGCGCAGCGAGCCTGGTCGCCACCATTGTGTTGCTGCACGGACCGGCGACTCGAAGGCGCCGGGTCGGCGTCGCCGAGCACGCGATCGCGGAACAACTGCCCGTCCCCGCCTTGCCGACCTGTCCGATCGGCAGGCCGCAGCGAGCACTGGTCGAGCCGTTGACCGTGGCGGAAGCTCACGAGATCATGCAGCGCCACCGGATCTGTGAACCCGCCGAGTGCGTCTACAAGTACGCGGCCTTCCGCACCCTGATCGAGGCCGGATACATGCGCGATCCGCATGCGGAAGGGGTCTGACCGCACCCGCGTACGGCGTGAGAACGAGTCAGGCCGCGGCGCAGGCGGGCCGGAGGGTGTTCATCGGCGGCCGGTCCAGCAGGGAGACCTCGGTGCGATGCGCGGTGAACTCGTCCCCGATCAGCGGGAACTGGGTCAGCGCGGCGCCGGAGTCCTGGATGCCGCTGCGACCGAGCACGGTGCCGAGGATCTGGCGGCTCATCACGCCCAGGTCGGCCAGCGGCCGGTTGCGATGCGTGCGCACACCGAGGTTGACCTGGCCGATCGCGGACATGCCCAGCCGGTCGTAAGTGTCGAGCAGCAGCCCGATCTCCACCCCGTAGCCCGGTGCGAACGGCACCGAGGTGAGCAGTTCGCGCGTGCCCGCGTATTCGCCGCCGAGCGGCTGCAATACCTGCGAGAGCTCCGGTCGCAGCGCCGCGAGCAGGGGCCGGGCGACCAGCTCGGTGACGCGGCCGCCGCCGTGCGCGTCCACCGCGCCGCCCTGCCGCAACGGCCTGCGGTAATACGCCTTGGCCAGGTGCAGGTCATCGACCGTGAGCAGCGGGCCGAGCAGTTTCGGCACGAAGGCGGGATCGGGATCGATGAGGTCGGAGTCGACGAAGGCGATCAGATCGCCGCTGGTCACCGCCAGGGAGCGCCACAGCACCTCGCCCTTGCCCGCGACCGGCTCCAGCTCCGGCACCGCCTGCTCGCGGCTGATCACCTCGGCGCCCGCGGCGCGGGCCCGCTCTGCGGTGGCGTCGGTCGAACCGGAGTCGAGCACGATCAGCTCGTCCACCAGCGTGCCGAGTAGCGGCCGGATGCTGGCCACCACGTCGGCCACGGTGCGTTCTTCGTTCAGCGCGGGCAGCACCACCGACACGGTGCGCCCGGCCTTCGCGCAGACGAGCTCGTCCACGCGCCAGTTCGGGGTGTCCCAGGTATTGGTCGTCGCCCAAGCGGGCTCACGGTGTTGAAATGTCATGCCAGACCTCGCAAGGTTCGTGCGGGGGGCCGGATGCCCTGGATAGCGGCGATCATGTCCACGACCCGCCGGGTCGCGGCGACTTCGTGGACACGAAAGACTCTGGCGCCTGCCGCCGCCGACCACGCTGTCGCCGCCAATGTGCCCTCCAGCCGTTCGGAAAGACCGACACCTAGAGTCTCCCCGATGAAATCCTTGTTGCTCAGCGCCATCAAGACTGGCCATCCGGTTTTTACAAGAACGTCGACTCGGCGCAACAGTTCGAGACCGTGGTAGGTGTTCTTGCCGAAATCGTGCGTCGGATCGATCAGGATCGAATCCCGGCGCACCCCCGCCGCGAGCGCGTTCTCCGCGGCCCGCACCACCGTGTCGGTGACCTCGCCCACCACGTCGGCGTAGCGCACCCGGTGCGGCCTGGTGCGCGGCACCGCGCCACCGGTATGACTGCACACCACACCCGCGCCGTGCGCGGCGGCCACCGGAATCAGGTCGGGATCGGCACCGGCCCAGGTGTCGTTGATCAGGTCCGCTCCCTCGCCCACCGCGGCCGCCGCCACCTCGGCGCGCCAG
Organism: Nocardia sp. NPDC003726; assembly: GCF_053586955.1. Classification (NCBI taxonomy): domain Bacteria; kingdom Bacillati; phylum Actinomycetota; class Actinomycetes; order Mycobacteriales; family Nocardiaceae; genus Nocardia; species Nocardia sp. NPDC003726. The sequence goes on from NZ_JBSFNF010000036.1 coordinate 17,033, forward strand.
GTGTCGACGCTGATCAGCAGCTCGGGGTACTTCGCGCGGATGGCCGCCACGAACGGCACCACCCGGCGCGTTTCCTCGGCGGCGTCCACCGAATCACCCGGCCCGGCTTTCACTCCGCCGATGTCGACGAGGTCGGCGCGCTCGTCCACCGCGCGTGCCACGGCATCCATGGCCGCCGCGTCGGTGAAGGTGGCGCCGCGGTCGTAGAACGAGTCCGGGGTGCGGTTCACGATCGCCATCACCAGCGCTCGATCCGTCGCCACCGGCCGTCCGCACAGCGTGGGAAGCGGCGCCGCGGTCGAGCTGAACATGTCGCTGTCCCGCCTCTCCGCGAATCAGGCCGTACAAATCAGGAAACAGGATCGCGGTCGAGTCGTGCGGCGGGTCCGGGGGTACCCGCCGGGTGACCAAGTGTTCGCGAAACCGGTCGTCTCCTAATTCCCAGACCGTACCAGTCCAGTGCCACAAGATCAGCGCGCAGTCCTGCGGCACCGCGGTGGCGACCACCGCCACCAGGCTGTTTCCGCGGGTGACCGTCAGCTCTTCGGGACGCGCCCCGCCGCTACATCGGCGGCGTAATCGGCGTAGGCGGGGATGTAGCCCTCGGTGCGGCCAGCGAGGACGTACAGCGTGCTGTCGGGGTCATCGGCGTAGCCCTGCTTGCGCAGTTCTACCTTGCGGCTCTTGAACGTCGAGGTCTGCTCCAGCTCGTGCACGATCCGGACGAACAGCGGAACGGCATACCCGGGCAATCGCTCGTAGGCCAGCTTCGCCACCGCCGCGCCGTCGAATTCGGCGCCGGGCCGCAGCGTCACCGCGGCCATGCCCGCCTTACCGTCGGCGCCGGGGATGTCCACGCCGTAGACCACCGCCTGCTCGATCGACTCCGCCTTGCTCAGCGCGCCCTCCACCTCGGTGGTCGCCACGTTCTCCCCCTTCCAGCGGAACGTGTCGCCGAGCCGGTCCACGAACGCGATGTGGTGCCAGCCCTGGTCGCGCACCAGATCGCCGGTGTCGAACCAGACGTCCCCCGCTTCGAAGCCGTCGCGCACCAGCTTGGCCTCGGAGGCGTCCTTGTCGGTGTAACCGTCGAACGGGGAGCGGTCGGTCACCTTCGCCAGCAGCAGGCCGACGCCACCGGTGCCGACACGGCGCAGGCGGCCCCTCTTGTCGCGCTTGGGCTTTCCGGTCTCCTCGTCGTATTCGACGACCGCATACGGCAGCGGGCCGAAACCCGCCGTTCGGTCCACGCCGAAGGCGTTGACGAAGGCGATGTTCGCCTCGCTGGCGCCGTAGAACTCCACGATGCGGTCGATGCCGAACCGGGACTTGAACTCGTCCCACAGTTCCGGACGCAATCCGTTGCCGACGGCGAGCCGGATCGAATGCTGCCGGTCGGTCGGCTTGGCGGGCTGATTGACCAGGTAGCGGCACAGCTCGCCGATGTAGATGAACGCCGTGGCCTGTTCGCGGATCACTTCGTCCCAGAACCGGGACGCGGAGAAACTCCGGCCGAGCGCGAACGTGCCGCCGGAGGCGAGCACCGCGGACAACGCGACGGTGAGGGCGTTGTTGTGGTACAGCGGCAGGCAGCAGTACATGGTGTCGTTGCCGCGCAGGCGGATACCGAGGCCACCCAGTCCGGCCATGCTCTTGGTCCAGCGCAGATGGGTCATCACGCTGGCCTTCGGCAGTCCGGTGGTACCGGAGGTGAAGATGAGGAACGCCCGCTCGCGCGCGGTGACTTCCGCACAGCTCGGCGGGTCGCCGTCGTCGGCGTCGCGGGCGGCCGCGCGGAGTTCGTCGGCCGCGAGGACGTTGGCGGGCGGTTCGGGCAGCGAGTCGATCGCATCGGCACATTCCGCGCCGACCACGTTCAGCACGCTGTCGAGCAGGCCGATGCTGTGCGCCAGCACCTGGTCACGCTGGTGATGGTTGAGCAGTCCCACGGTGGCCCCGAGCTTGACCGTGGCCAGCACGACGAACAGCGTCTCCGGCCGGTTGGTCATCAGCACGCCCACCACGTCACCGCGCCGCACCCCTCGCGCAGCGAGCACGCTCGCATACCGGTTGACTTCCGCGTTGGCCGCGCCGTAGGTGTAGACCGAGCCCTCGAACCGCAGGAACGGGCGGTCGGGATGCCGGTGGGCGTTGCGCTGGAAGTACAGGCCCACCGACGACTTGGAATCCGGTGTCACGAGCATGTTGAGCGCGTTGCGCAGCATGCCAGGCGCGTCCATGGCCATCGCGGGGAGATGCCGGGCGAGGTCGGCCAAACTCACCGTCGAGCGGGCAGCGGTGCTCACGTCTTCAGTTCTCCTCACGGGGTAGGCGCGCCTCCAGCGCCGCGAAGGCGGACGGGAGATCGGTCACCACGGTAATCCGGGACAGTGCTGTCTGGGGCACGAACTTCCGCTCGTACAGCTCCTCCAGCCAGGAGAACAAACCGTCGAAGAATCCATTGGGATTAAGCACAACAACGGGTTTCCCGTGCTGTCCCAGATAGCCGCCGGTCCAGGTCTCGAAGAACTCCTCCAGCGTGCCGATCCCGCCGGGCAGGGTGAGGAAGGCGTCGGCGCGGTCCTCCATCACCTGCTTGCGCTGGCGCATGGTGTCGGTGACGACGAGTTCGTCGGCGTCGACATCGGCGACCTCACGATGCACCAGGTGCTTGGGGATCACGCCGACCGTGTTCGCCCCGCCGGCGCGCGCCGCGGTGGCGACCGCGCCCATCATCGAGACGTGCCCGCCACCGGACACCAATTGCCAACCGCGCCGGGCGATCTCGGTGCCCACCCGGGCGGCAAGCGACAGGTGGTCCTGGTCGGTCGTGCTCGCCGAGCAATAGACACAGACGGCGAAAGGCCGCTCGCTCACCACTGATCCTCCGTCCCGATCGCGTCCTCGGCGCCGCCTGCTATCGCGGCGGCCTGAATGATGTCCACGACCTCGTCGACGCTGTCGGTCACGTGCAGCAGTCCGAGGTCGCCCGGGGAGATCTTGCCTGAGCCGCCCAGCGAATCGCGCAACCAATCGACCAGCCCGGACCAATACCTGGTGCCGAACAGGATGATCGGGAACCGGGTGATCTTGTGGGTCTGCACCAGCGTCAGCGCCTCGAACAACTCGTCGAGCGTGCCGAAGCCGCCGGGCAGGCAGATGAACGCCTGCGAGTACTTCACGAACATCGTCTTGCGGACGAAGAAGTACCGGAAATTGATGCCCAGATCGACCCAGTCGTTGAGGCTCTGCTCGAACGGCAGCTCGATGCCGAGGCCGATCGAGTAGCCGCCCGCCTCGCAGGCGCCGCGGTTGGCGGCCTCCATCGCGCCGGGACCGCCGCCGGTGATCACCGCGAAACCCGCACGCGCCAGCGCGGCGCCGATGGCCAGCCCGGCCTGGTACTCCGGATGGTCGGCGGAGGTGCGCGCGGAGCCGAAGACGGTCACCGCTCGGGGGACCTCGGCGAGAGCGCCGAAGCCCTCGACGAACTCGGCTTGGATACGCAGCACCCGCCAGGGATCGGTGTGCACCCAGTCCGTGTCGCCGCGCTTGTCCAGCAAGTTCCGGTCGGCGGTGCTGACACCGTCGGCCCGGTCGCGGCGGAACATGATCGGCCCGCGGAACTTCGGTGTCGACTTCGGTTTGTTGGTGACCTCACGGTCCGCGGCGTCGGTGGACATGCGTTCCACGCTACCGCCCGGCAAGGGGGTCTCCCGGGCTGGACGGGAGAAGTCGTCCGATGTTCAGCCGGACGCAGGCGGGGTGAGACGCGGTCGCAATCTCATCGCTCGGTGCGCATGTCATTGCGCTGATCACCGGTTGCGGTGACCGTGCCGCGCGGTCGCGCGCGATCTCGGGGGTGTCGTCGGTGCCACGCGACGGACACCGGTCCGAGCCGCGTCGGAGTGCGGGGGCGCCAACCACGAACGACGCCGCAGCGGGTCAGTCCGGTGTGCCGCTCAGGTAGCTGCGCAGCATCGCGGTGACGGCGGTGATCTGGTCGACCGGCACGTGCTCGTCGCGCTTGTGCGCGAGGTTGGGATCGCCGGGGCCGAAGTTGACGGCGGGGATGCCGCGGGCCGCGAAACGCGAGACGTCGGTCCAGCCGTACTTCGCGCGCACACCGCCGCCGCCGTGGCGCTGCACCGAGGCGATGAGGTCCTTGGCGGCCGTGGCCGTCAGCCCCGGCAGCGCGCCCGGCGCCGCGTCGATCACCTCGAAGGACAGCTCGAGCCCGGCGAAGACCTCGCGCACGTGCTCGACGGCTTGGTCGATGGTGCGGTCGGGCGCGAAACGGAAGTTGACCTCCAGCTCGGCGGCATCCGGCACGACGTTGCCCGCTACTCCGGCCTCGACCCGCACCGCGGACAGGCCCTCGCGATAGACGCAGCCGTCGATGTCCACTTCCCTGGCGCGGTAGTCGGCCAGCCGCCCCAGTATCGGAGCCAGCCGATGAATCGCGTTGTCCCCCAGCCAGGCCCGCGCCGCGTGCGCGCGCACGCCGGAGGTGCGCAGCCCGATACGCATCGCGCCCTGGCAACCGGCCTCGATCCAGCCGCCGGACGGTTCGCCGAGCACGGCGAGGTCGCCGGTGAGCCACTCGGGCAGGTCGCGTTCGATGTGGCCCAGGCCGTTGAACTCGGCGGCGATCTCCTCGCCGTCGTAGAAGATCAGGGTCAGGTCGTGTACCGGGTCGGCGACGGTGGCGGCCAGGTGCAGGAAGACCGCGTCGCCGGATTTCATGTCCACCGAGCCGCAGCCGTAGAGGACTCGCTCGCCCGCCTCGTTCACCGCGAACCGGCCTGGCACGTTGTCGGCGATCGGCACGGTGTCCAGGTGCCCGGCCAGGATCACCCGGGTGGGCAGCCCGCGATGGGTGCGCGCCAGCACCACGTTCCCGTGCCGGAGGATCTCGAACCCCGTGGTCTGCTCCCGCAGCGCGCGCTCCACCACATCGGTGACGGCCGCCTCGTCGCGCGAGACGCTCGGGATGTCGACGAGCGCGGCGGTCAAGGTGATCGGGTCGGCATGCAGGTCGATGGTCACACGCTTCACCCTACGACCGGTCCCCCACCACGGCCGCCGGTACCGGCCGGTGTGCCGCCCCTCGCCCGGGATAGCCGTCCGCGCGGACGACGTCGGCAACCACCGGGTCGGCGATATATCAGCGGCATGGTCGGAACCTGCCGCTACGCGGACGGCGCGGCCCGGTGGGCGGACCGACACGTGCGCAGCAGCAGGTCCCCACCAGGACACTCGGCCCACCGGTCCGGCAGCCGGACGTGTATCGAGCCTGGTGATCGGGGTCGCCGGAGCAGCCGCACCATTGCCCGGCACGGGTCGGTAACCTCTAGGCCGTGAGCATCCAGGGAGCAGCAGCCATCGGTATCGCCAACGTGACCGCGGACGGGACCGTGCTGGACACGTGGTACCCGAACCCGCAGCTGGGCGAGTTCGCCGAGACCGGCACCAAGCGGCTGGACGAGGCGCCCGCCGAGTACGCGGCGCTGCTCGGCTTCGACGACGCGCGCGGGGTGGACGTGATCGCGGTGCGCACCACGATCGCCGACCTGTCCGCGGCCCCGGTCGACGCGCACGACGTCTACCTGCGCCTGCACCTGCTCTCGCACCGCCTGGTCAAGCCGCACGAGGTGAGCTTGGACGGCCAGTTCGGCCTGCTGACCAACGTGGTGTGGACCAACCACGGCCCTGCGGCGGTCGATGGCTTCGAGGCCACCCGCGCGAAGCTGCGCGCCCGCGGGCCGGTCACGGTGTACAGCGTGGACAAGTTCCCGCGCATGGTCGACTACGTGCTGCCTTCCGGCGTCCGCATCGGCGACGCCGACCGGGTCCGCCTCGGCGCGCACCTGGCCTCCGGCACCACCGTCATGCACGAGGGCTTCGTGAACTTCAACGCGGGCACCCTCGGCGCGTCCATGGTCGAGGGCCGCATCTCCGCGGGCGTCGTGGTCGGCGACGGCTCCGACATCGGCGGCGGCGCGTCCACCATGGGCACCCTGTCCGGCGGCGGGACCACGGTCATCTCCATCGGCGAACGGTCCCTGCTCGGCGCGAACTCCGGCCTCGGCATCCCCCTCGGCAACGACTGCGTCGTGGAAGCCGGCCTCTACCTCACCGCGGGCACCAAGGTCACCACCCCCGACGGCACCCTGATCAAGGCCGCCGAACTGGCCGGCCGCGACAACCTCCTGTTCCGCCGCAACTCCACCACCGGCGCCGTCGAAGTGGTCCCCCGCAAGGGCACCGGCATCGAACTCAACGCCGACCTCCACGCCAACGACTGAATCACTTCCGCGAGTGGCACATGGTGGAGAGGTCTTCTCGCAACCGTGTGCCACTCACGAAGCTCTCATCAGGCGGGAGCCTGGGCCGGGAGGCCGAAGGCGATGATCCGGTGCGGGTGGATGCGGATCATTTCGCGGGAGACGCCGGGGATGTAGGGGTCGACGTCGGTGAGGGGTTCGGCGGTGCCGCGGATCTCGAGGCAGCGGACTCGCCATGGTTGGACCGACGCCACGTCGTCGACGACGAACGCGACGCGGTCGTTGGTGGCGAGGTTGCGGAACTTCCACGAGGCGCCCATGTTCCAGCCCGCGATGTCGATGGTGCCGAGGTCGGCGTTGTAGCGGAAGCCGACCGGGTTGTTCTGCGGGGAGCCGTCGGGGCGGACGGTGGCCAGGCGGCCCAGCCGCTGGGTGCTCAGGTATTCGATCTGTTCGGGGGTCAGGGTCGCAGTCATGCGCCGACCGTAGAACCTCTACCTAGCTCGAGGTCAATCGTTCGCGGTCAGCCCAGCTGCTTCTTCTGCACCTTTCCCATGGCGTTGCGCGGCAGCGCGTCGACCACGCGGATCTCACGCGGGCGTTTGTGCACCGAAAGTTCCCCGGCCACATGGTCGATCAGCTCGCGTTCGGTCGCGGCGTCGCGCAGCACGACGAACGCGGTGATGCGCTGGCCGAGGTCGTCGTCGGGCAGGCCGACCACCGCGGCCTCCGCCACCGAGGGATGGCCGAGCAGCACCGTCTCCACCTCGCCCGCGCCGACCCGGTAACCGCCGGACTTGATCAAATCCACCGATTCCCGGCCGACGATGCGATGAAAGCCATCCGGGTCGATGGCGGCGACGTCGCCGGTCCGGAACCAGCCGTCCTCGGTCCAGCTCTGCGCGGTCGCCTCCGGGCGGTTGAGGTAGCCGTCGAACAGCATGGGCCCGGAGACTTCCAGACCGCCGATGCTCTCGCCGTCGTGCGGCACCGGAGACCCGGACTCGTCCCTGATCCTGGTGCGCACGCCGCGCACCGGCGTGCCGACCCAGCCCGGCCTGCGCTCACCGTCGGCCCGGGTGGACAGCGTGATCATGGTTTCGCTCATGCCGTAGCGCTCGACCGGCGCGTGCCCGGTCAGCTCGCGCAGCCGCTCGAACACCGGCACCGGCAGCGGCGCGCTACCGGAGACCAGCAGCCGCGCGCCGGCCAATCGCTTCGCCGCGTCGGGATCCTCCACCACGCGCGACCACACGGTGGGCACCCCGAAATACAGCGAACCCTCGGCCGCCGCGTACGCCTGCGGCGTCGGCTTGCCGGTGTGGATCAGCGGGCTGCCCACCCGCAGCGGTCCGAGCAGGCCGAGGATCAACCCGTGCACATGGAACAACGGAAGCCCGTGCACCAGCGTGTCGTTCGCGGTCCACGCCCATGCTTCGGCGAGGGCGTCCAGACCAGCGGCGATCGCGCCGCGGCTGAGTATCACCCCTTTGGGCAGCCCGGTGGTCCCCGATGTGTAGAGGACGAAAGCCGTGGCGCCCGCATCGGGTTCGGGATAGGTGTGCCACGACCTGGCGTGCCGCCGCACCGGCACCACGGGCAGCTCGGCGCCATCGGGCGCTTTTCCCAACCACGCCTGAGCACCCGAATCGGCGAGGATGTGCGCCCGTTCGGCGGTTCCCGAGTCCGGGGGCACCGGCACCACCGTGACGCCCGCGATGAGGCAACCCACCACCGCGAGCACGGTCTGCACGGTCGGTTCGGCCAGCACCGCCACCCGTTCCGCGCGCGCGACGCGCTCGGCCACCGATGTGGCCGCGCCGAGCAGATCACTGCTTGAGAGGGTGGTCCCGTCGATGGTGACGGCGTCGGGGATGTCCGCTCCGCCTGCGACGGCGAGCGGGTTCAGGGAGCTGAGCAGCGGCGGACCGAACGGCATTCGCTCACGCTACTTCGCCGAATGCACGCCGGCGTCGCGGCATCCCGCCTGAACCGACGTCGAACGTGACGGTTGACACTCACGCTGACGTGGTGAGAACGTTGTCGTACAGCTTTCTCAGCACTGCGAGGTCGACGATGACCAGGCCACTTCCCGCGACGCATCGTCCCGAACCGCCGGATTCCTTCGACATCGGGCAATACATCGACGGCGTGGCGGGCCTGTTCGGCGGCGTCGCGAACGTCGTCATGCAGCTGAGCAACCCTCCGGTCGGCTACGGCGTCGTGGAGAGCACTGTCGACAGCGGGAATGTGATGCTGCATCCGATCAAACGGCTGCGCACCACGCTGACCTACCTCGCCGTGGCGACGCTCGGGACCGACGAGGAACGCGCCGCCTACCGCGAGGCGGTCGACGTCTCGCATCGTCCGGTGCACTCCACCGACGCGAGTCCGGTGCGCTACAACGCCTTCGATCCCACGCTGCAACTGTGGGTCGCGGCCTGCCTGCACTGGGGAGCGCAGGATCTGTACGAGCGCATGCACGGGCCGATGGACCAGGCGACCGCCGACGCGTTCCACCGTCTCGGCGCCCGGCTCGGCACCACTCTCCAGATGCCCGAGGCGATGTGGCCCGCCGACCGCCGCGCCTTCGCCGAGTATTGGGCCGCGCATCTCGCCGAGACCAGCATCGACCCGACGGTCCGGGCCTACTTCGACGACCTCATCGACCTGCGCATGCTGCCCCGGCTCGCACAGGTGGCCCTCGGCCGCCTGCACCGCTTCTTCGTGACCGGCTTGCTGCCTCAGCATCTGCGCGACGAGATGGGGATGACCTGGACCGACCGCGACGAGCGCGTACTCGGTCACATCCTGCGCACTGTCGGGGCCACCCAGTCCCGGCTTCCGCGACCGGTCCGCATGTTCCCGCTCAACGCCTATCTGCTGGATATGCGCATCCGGCGCCGCCTCGGGCTCCGGCTGGTCTGAACCGTCCGTCGTTTCACCACAGTTATCACTGGGCAATCGCATCTCGTACTGCTGATCGCGCCCGCGACGCGATCCGGCGCCACCGGCCAGGAGGAGACGATGGGCTACCGAACGACGTTGACCGGGCTGATCGCCTTCGCGTTCCTGGCGCTGTCCGCACCGGTCGCCGGTGCGGAGGACTCGGCCGAAACCGAGGTCGCCGCAGTGCCGCCGCGCACGGCGATCTCCGTGCGCACCGCGATCGGCATCGGCTGGGGTACACCGAACGAGCACGAGTCCCGTTCGAGCCTGTCGCTGGCCAAACTCTTCCTCACCGACTACGCCCTGCGCCACGGCGACGGCTCACCCGAAGACCGTGCGCTAGGTGAGCGAATGATCCGCTACTCCGATGACGGAGCCGCGACCGCGATGGAGGCCAAGTATCCCCAGGCCATCGCGGCCGTCGCCGCCGAATACGGACTCACCGAGACCGTGCCCGGCCCCGGCTGGGGCGCTGGGGCGACCAGCGTCGCGAATGTGTCCGACTTCCTGGCCGTGAAACTGCGCACCGATCCAGGATCGCCGATCTTCGAATGGATGGCCGCCGCCGGATCGACGGCGCAAGACGGCACCGAACAGGACTGGGGCACCGCCCGGTGGCCGTTCGTCCAGGGCACCAAGTGGGGCTGGTCGGATCTGGGTGAGCCGGAGGTCGCCTCGACGTCTTTCGGTCCGGGTTTCGCGGTGACCGCGCACACCCGCGGCACCGCGGCCGAGCAGACCGCGGACGTCATGGCCGCGCTCGGAGCCATGCTGTTCGGCCTGCCGCAGCACCGCTGAGTCAGCGCACGCGGAAGGACACCACCACGTGATCGCGCGCGAACTGCCGGATCGCCGCGTCGTCGCCGAGCGGGATGACGGTCTGCGGCGTGAGCGCCAGTGACAGCGCGGTGCGCGCGATCATCTCGGCCAACGGCGCCGGATCGTAGTCGGGCAGCTTGCCTTCGCGCTGCAAACGCGTGACGAACTCCGCGACGTAATCCCGGCCGAGTTCGATGACCGGCGCCCCCTGGGTGGTGAGGTAGGGCAGCACGAGTTCGGGTTCGGTGGCCAGCAGCCGGTGGATCAGCTGATTGCCGCGCAGGCCGTTGATGAACGCGGCGAACAGTTCGACGATCTGTTCCTCCGCGCCGGCGTCCCGGTCGACCTGACGCTGGAGCGCGGCGTCGACCTCCTCGATGAACTCGCGCGTCTGCCGCAGCCCGACGGCCCTGATCAGATCGGACTTGCTCGCGAAGCGGCGGTAGAGCGTGGCCAGGGACAGGCCGCCGCGACGGGCCACTTCCACCATGCTGGTCCGCTTGATGCCGAAGTCGAGGAACGCCAGCAGCGCCGCGTCGAGCACCCGCGCCTGGTTGCGATCCTCAGGGGCAGCGCTGCGCACCAACGGCAGCAGTCTGGTCAGCCTGGCCATACCTCAACCCTATCCGCAACGGCGACACGATGACACTTTCAGCATCGCACACCGTCACCACCGCCTCGCGGCGATTGACAGGCTTCCGAGTCGATGAGAGGGTTAGGGCATAATCTTCTCATCGACCGATCCGCTGGGATCGGGCGGACACGAAAGACGAGGTCGACGATGACCGCGCCGCTGCGCACCGCCGAGCAGGAACCGGATCCGAGCCAGACCCTCACCCCAGAGACGGCCGCGCAGTTCGTGGACGGCATCGCCGCCTTCCTCGGCGGCGCCGCCAACGTCATCATGCAGCTGAGCCTGCGCCCGGTCGGCCGGGGCGTCCTGGAGAGCACCGTCGACAGCGGCAAGGTCACCCTGCATCCGATCAAGCGGCTGCGCACCACCCTGACCTACATCGCCGTGGCGCTGCTCGGGTCGGACGAGGAACGCGACGCCTACCGCGAGGCCGTCAACGTGTCGCACCGGTCGGTGCGCTCCACCGCCGCGAGCCCGGTCAAGTACAACGCCTTCGACCCGAACCTCCAGCTGTGGGTCGCGGCGTGCCTGTACTGGGGCATCGATGACCTCTACACCCGGATGCACGGCCCGATGGACGACGCGGCCGCCGACGCCTTCTACGCCTACGCCGCGCGCCTGGGCACCACCCTCCAGATGCGGCCGGAGATGTGGCCGGCGAATCGCGCCGAGTTCCAGCGGTACTGGGAGGAGAACCTGAAACTGCGCGGCATCGAGCCGGAGCTGCGGGACTACTTCAACGGCCTGATCGACCTGAAGATGATGCCGCGACCGGTGCAGGTGGGCTTCGCCGGGTTGCAGCGTTTCGTCGTCACCGGCCTGCTTCCGCAGCACCTGCGCAACGAGATGGGCATGACCTGGACCGACCGCGACCAGCGGCGGCTGGACCGGCTGCTGCGGGTCATCGGAGCCGTGCACGGACGGCTGCCGCGCGCGGCGCGCATGTTCCCGCTCAACGCCTATCTGTTCGACCTACGCAGGCGCCTGCGACAGGGAAAGCCGCTGGTCTGATCACCTGTCCATGTGCGGATAGCGGAAGTCGACGGGCGGCACGAACGTCTCCTTGATCGTCCGCGGCGCTACCCAGCGCAGCAGGTTCAACGGCGAGCCCGCCTTGTCGTCGGTGCCGGAGGCGCGTGCTCCGCCGAACGGCTGCTGCCCCACCACCGCGCCCGTCGGCTTGTCGTTGACGTAGAAGTTGCCCGCCGCGAAACGCAATGCGGCGTCGGCCTGTTCGATCGCGTACCGGTCCTGCGCGAACACCGCGCCGGTCAGCGCGTAGGGCGCCGCCGACTCGACTTCGGCGAGTATCGCGCTGTAGGCGCCGGGCTGGGTGTCGTCGTAGACGTACACCGAGAGGATCGGCCCGAAGTACTCGGTGGCGAACGATTCGTCGCGCGGGTTGTCGGTCAGGAAAACCGTCGGCCGCACGAACCAGCCTTCGCTGTCGTCGTAGGTTCCACCGACCGGGATGGCGACGCCCGCGTCGGCGGCGCGCCGGACGGCCGCCACGTTCTTGTCGTAGGCGCGCCGATCGATCAGCGCCCCACCGAAATTCGACAGATCCGCCACGTCGCCGTAGGTGAGCCCGTCGGCGTCGTGCAAGAACTCATCGCCCATCGCGCGCCAGACCGACCGCGCGATGTAGGCCCGCGAGGCCGCCGAGCATTTCTGGCCCTGGTATTCGTAGGCGCCCCGAATCAGAGCGGTGCGCAGCGCGCCGGGGTCTGCCGAGGAGTGCGCGACGATGAAGTCCTTGCCTCCGGTCTCCCCCACCAGGCGCGGATAGCCGTGATAGCGACCGATATTCGCGCCGACCTGCTGCCAGAGATACTGGAACGTCTTGGTGGAGCCGGTGAAATGGATACCGGCCAGCCGCGGATCGGCCAAGGCCACCTCCGACAGTTGCGCCCCGTCACCGGTGACCATGTTGATCACGCCGGGCGGCAGGCCCGCCGCCTCCAGCAGCCGCATCGTGTGGAAGGCCGACAACGTCTGCGTCGGCGAGGGCTTCCACACCACCGTGTTGCCCATCAGCGCCGGCGCGGTCGGCAGATTCCCGGCGATGGCGGTGAAGTTGAACGGCGTGATGGCGTAGACGAATCCTTCCAGCGGCCGATAGTCCATCCGGTTCCACACCCCGGCGCTGGAGCGGGGCTGCTGCTCCAGGATCTCGCGCGCGAACGCGACGTTGAACCGCCAGAAGTCGACCAGTTCACACGGCGCGTCGATCTCGGCCTGCTGGGCGGATTTCGATTGCCCGAGCATGGTGGCCGCCGCGATCGTCTCCCGCCACGGCCCGGCCAGCAGGTCCGCGGCGCGCAGCAGCACCGCGGCGCGCTCCTCGAACGGCAGCGCTCGCCAGCCCGGGGCGGCGGCCGTCGCGGCGTCGATGGCCGCGTGCGCTTCCGAATGCGTCGTCTGGGTGTAGGTCCCCAGCACGTGCCGATGCCGGTGCGGGGCGACGATATCGTGCCGTTCGCCGAGACCGGGCCGATGCTTGCCGCCGATCACCAGCGGCACGTCGACGGACTCGGCGGACAGCTCGGCGAGCTTGCCGAGCAGTAGCTCCCGTTCCGGACTTCCGGGCGCGTAGGAGTGCACCGGTTCATTGGCGGGCGTAGGGACAACCGTGACAGCGTCCATACCTCAGGCTAGCTCGCCGGACAGAGCCGACGCGGACGCCGACACGCCGCTGCACAAGGTGGTGCGGCGACCAGACCCCTGAGCGTTTGCTGCGCTCGCCGGAGCCGGGCGATGCCGGCGTCAGCCCGCGGCCAGCCGTTCGGCCGCCGCCGTGATCCGCTCGTCGGTCGCGGTCAGCGCGATCCGCACGTGCTCGCTCGCGCCGGGGCCGTAGAAGTCGCCGGGAGCGGCGAGGATGCCTCGATCGGCGAGCCATTCCAGCGTGGTCCGGCACGGCTCGCCGCGCGTCGACCACAGATACAGGCCCGCCTCGGAGTGATCGATCCGGAAACCCGCGGCCTCCAGCGCTGTGCGCAACACTTCGCGGCGGGCGCGGTAGCGCTCCCGCTGGCGCGCCTCGTGCGCGTCGTCGCTGAGCGCGGCGGTCATCGCGGCCTGGATCGGGAACGGCACCATCATGCCCGCGTGCTTGCGCACTTCGAGCAGTTCCGCGATCAGCTCCGGGTCGCCGGTCACGAATCCGGCGCGGTAGCTGGCCAGATTGGAGGTCTTGGACAGCGAATGCACGGCCAGCAGGTTGGTGTGGTCGCCGTCGCACACCTCGGGGTCGAGCAAGGAGACGCCGCGCCCTTCCCAGGTCAGGCCCAGGTAGCACTCGTCGGAGGCGACGATGACATCGCGCTCCCTGGCGAAGGCGACCACCTTGCGCAGATGGTCGACGCCGAGCACCCGGCCGGTGGGATTGGACGGCGAGTTCACGTAGATCAGCGCGGGCGTCTGCGGACCGAGCCGGGTGAGTCCGTCCGCGCGCAGCACCTGCGCACCCGCCAGCAGCGCGCCGACCTCGTAGGTGGGATAGGCGACCTCGGGGATGACGACCAAGTCGCCCGCGCCGAGTCCCAGCAGCCGGGGCAGCCCCGCGATCAGCTCTTTGGTGCCGATCGCGGGCAGCACGGCCGCCGGCTCCAGTCCGGTGATCCCGTAGCGCCGCTTCAGCGCGTCGACCGCGGCCGCGCGGAGCTCGGGGGTGCCGTGCGTGGTCGGGTAACCGGGGACCGCGGCGACGGAGTTCAGCGCCGTCCGGATCAGCGGGTCGACCGGGTCGACCGGAGTGCCGACGGACAGATCGACGATCCCGCCGGGGTGGGCGGCCGCCCGAGCCTTCACCGAAGCGATGGTGTCCCAGGGAAAATCGGGCAGCAGACTGCTGACCCGGCCACGCGGTGACACGTCAGATCTCACTCACTCGCCATCGGGGGCAGTTCCTTGATGAACGGCGGGTCGTAGTCGACCTTGCCGACCTTGGTCGCGCCGCCGGGCGAGCCCAGCTCGTCGAAGAAATCGACGTTGGCGTTCACGTATCCGCTCCACTGGTCCGGGGTGTCGTCTTCGTAGAAGATCGCCTCCACCGGGCACACCGGCTCACATGCACCACAGTCCACGCACTCGTCGGGATGGATGTACAGCATGCGACCGCCCTCGTAGATGCAGTCCACGGGGCATTCCTCGATGCATGCCTTGTCCTTCACGTCAACGCACGGTTCAGCGATGATGTACGGCACTGCCGCTCTCCTAGTCTGTCCTCGCCTGCGGGATAGTCCGCCCGGCGAAACCCTATCCCGGCACCCCACGTTACTACTGGTCAGCCTGCCCTAACTTCGGGCCCGGCGCACGCCGACGCGAGGCACGATTCGGACTCCGCCACCCGCCGTGCGCGCCGGGGACCACGTTGCGGGAGGTAGCGCCGGAGCGCGCGGCGGCGGGGCCGGAATTGCGCCGGTCCCGGCCGCCCGCACCCTCGAGCTGGAACCTCTTGTTGTCGCCGGAACCCGAAGCGATCGGCGTATCAGTCGACCAGTACCGCCTGCAGCCCCGGGGAGACGGACGATCCCCTGTGCTTCGGGACGCCATAGGTCGTCGTCCGCTCTCGGGCCGGCCGTCCGATGCCGGAGGCGATCTCCACCAGCTCGGCGACCGTCTTGGCCGAGCCGTGCTGCGAGCCCGCCATCCGGGAGATCGTCTCCTCCATCAACGTGCCGCCCAGATCGTTGGCTCCGCTGTTGAGCATCACCCGGGTGCCGGTGATGCCGAGCTTGACCCAGCTGGTCTGGATGTTGTGGATCCGGCCGTGCAGCATGATCCTGGCCAGGGCGTGCGCGGCGCGGTTGTCCCGGTTGGTCGGCCCCGGCCGCGCGGCGCCGGCCAGATACAGCGGCGCGCTCTGATGCACGAACGGCAGCAGCACGAATTCGGTGAAACCGCCGGTCTCGTCCTGGATGCCGCGCAGCACCCGCAGGTGCCCGACCCAGTGCTTCGGGTTGTCCACGTGGCCGTACATCATGGTCGAACTGGACCGGATGCCGACCCGGTGCGCCGTGGTGATCACGTCGATCCACGCCGAGGTGGGCAGTTTGCCCTTGGTGAGCACCCAGCGCACCTCGTCGTCCAGGATCTCCGCGGCGGTGCCGGGGATGGTGTCCAGCCCCGCCTCCTTCAGCGCGACCAGCCAGTCCCGCACGCTCTGACCGCCGCGCGAGGCGCCGTTCACGATCTCCATCGGGCTGAACGCGTGCACATGCATCGACGGCACCCGCTGCTTGACCGCCCGCACCAGGTCCGCGTACCCGGTGACCGGCAGGTCGGGGTCGATGCCGCCCTGCATGCAGACTTCGGTGGCGCCGTCGACATGCGCCTCCCAGGCCCGGTCGGCGACCTCTTCCGTGCTCAGGGTGAACGCGTCCGCGTCGCCCTTGCGCTGGGCGAACGCGCAGAACCGGCACCCGGTGTAGCAGATGTTGGTGAAGTTGATGTTCCGGTTCACCACGTAGGTCACATCATCGCCGACGGTGTCGCGGCGCAGCTGATCGGCCAGCGCGGCGACCGCGTCCAGCTCCGCGCCGTCGGCCGTGGCCAGCGCGAGGTACTCGGCGTCGCTGAGCCCCGCCGGATCGCGTTCGGCGGCGCGCAGCGCGGCGAGCACGTCGGAGTCCAGCCGCTGCGCGGGGGCGGCGGCGAGGTCGCGGGCCTGTTCGCGAATGGTGTCCCAGTCACCGAAGGCGCCGACGATGTCCTGCCCGAGCGCGGCATCGCTGCGGGCCTCGGTGTTGCGGCCCTCGGTGTCGATGGCGGTGTTGAGGTCGACGCGTCCGGCCGACTCCCAGGACTCGTCCGGCTCCTGCCAAGGCAGGCCGACCGGGATCGCGTCCGGATTCGCCAGCCCTGTGGCGGGGTCGGTGAGCGCGGCGACGTGCGCGCCGATTCGCGGATCGACCCACGGGTTGCCCGCGCGCACGTACTTCGGGTGCGCGGAGGTCCGCTCGACCAACTGATAGCCCGCCGCCTCCGTGATCTCCCGCAAAGTGTCCAGGTTCGGCCACGGCCGCTCGGGGTTCACGTGGTCGGGCGTCACCGGCGAGACGCCGCCCCAGTCGTCGATGCCCGCATCGATCAGCGCGCGGCACTCGGCGTGCGAGACCAGGTTGGGCGGCGCCTGCACCGGCACGTCCGGCCCGAGCAGGATGCGGGTGACGGCGATGGTGGCGAGGAATTCCTCCAGGCCCGCGTCCGGCACGTCCCGCATGGCGGTGTCGTCCTTGGCGCGGAAGTTCTGCACGATGACTTCCTGGATGTGCCCGAAAGCCTTGTGCTGCTTGCGAATCGCCATGATCGACTCGGCCCGCTCCGCCATCGTCTCACCGATGCCGACCAGGATGCCGGTGGTGTAGGGCACCGAGAGCCGGCCGGCGTCGGTGATGGCCCGCAGCCGCACGGCCGGGTCCTTGTCGGGGCTGCCGTAATGGCAGTTGCCCTTCTCGGTGAACAGCCGCGTCGAGGTGGTCTCCAGCATCATGCCCATGGACTGCGCCACCGGCTTGAGCCGCGCGATCTCCTCCCACGACATCACGCCCGGGTTCAGGTGCGGCAGCAGGCCGGTCTCTTCCAGCACCATGATCGACACGGCGCGCAGGTAGTCCAGCGTGGAGTCGTATCCGCGCTCGTCCAGCCACTGCGCGGCCTCCGGCCAGCGGTCCTCGGGCCGGTCGCCCAGCGTGAACAGCGCCTCTTTGCACCCCAGTGCCGCGCCCTTGCGGGCGATGTCGAGCACCTCGTCGGGCTCGAGGAACATGCCTTTGCCCTCGGCGCGCAACTTGCCGGGCACCGTCACGAAGGTGCAGTAATGGCACTTGTCCCGGCACAGCCGGGTCAGCGGGATGAAGACG
This sequence comes from Nocardia sp. NPDC003726, assembly GCF_053586955.1. Taxonomy (NCBI): domain Bacteria; kingdom Bacillati; phylum Actinomycetota; class Actinomycetes; order Mycobacteriales; family Nocardiaceae; genus Nocardia; species Nocardia sp. NPDC003726. Next base: position 34,588 of record NZ_JBSFNF010000036.1, read on the forward strand.
TTGCGGGAATAGCTGATCGTCTTCGGACGCCCGGCTGAGGCCAGCCCGGCGTCGCGCACCCGCGCGGCGCTGCGGCAGAGATCGGCCAGGTCGTCGCCGGTGGCGTGCAGCAGCACGGCGGCCTCGTCCACGTTCAACGTGACACCGTCGCGGGCCCTGCGCAGCGCCCGGCGCATGGCCGAAGGACTGGGCGGCGCGGATGGGACGCTCGGGTTCGGTAGGTCGGTCACGCCCTCGATCATGCGCTACACATCCGGAACTGTCTCCCTCCAGTGCTGGTTGCGGCGAAGCGGGCCGGCCACGGCTCCGCTCGCCACGGAGCCCACGCGGGGACGCGGAGCGCCGTCGAGCGTTGACAACTGCGCGGTAGCCGAGGCTATTCCGTGCCGCCGCCCCGCGCTCGGTCCGCGACGGTGGGAGCCGATCCCGCCCGGACGACGCGGTCTCCTGTCGCGCCGCGAACCGACGACGGAGTCATGCTCGATCGGGTTGGCGCGCAGTCGATGTCGTCCAGCAAGGGGAAGCACCCGGCCACCCACCTGCGCGGGCGGCGGTGTCAGCATGAGCCGCCCATCGTCGACTGCGACAGCGACCCTGTCTTCGTGCAACTATTGGCAGCATGTCGCAGCCGCGCACGATCATGGCCGATCCGGCCTGGCGCCCCAGTCCGAAGGCGAAGCTCCTGTGGACCGTGCAGGCCGCCATCGCGTGGGTGATCCCGTTCGCGGCCCTGCTGGTGTGGGCGGTGCTCGACTCCGCGCATCGCGGGTGGCAGCTCGGATTCTTCCTGGTCGCGCTCGTGCCCGCCGCGCTGAACATCGGTGTCGCGCCGTGGTGGCGGTACGCGGTGCACCGCTGGGAGGTCACCGACGAAGCCGTGTACACCCGGGTCGGCTGGCTCACCCAGGAAAGCCGTGTGGCGCCGATCTCGCGGGTGCAGACCGTCGACACCGAACGCGGACCGCTCGAACGCCTGCTCGGGCTGGCGACGGTCACCGTGACCACCGCGTCCTCCGCAGGCGCGGTGCAGATCAGCGCGCTGGACCTGCCGGTCGCCGAACAGACCGTGACGCGGCTGACCCGGATCGCCGCCCAGCACCGCGGAGACGCGACATGAGCGCCGACGCGACCGACGCCGGGCAGCCCTGGCAGCGGCTGGACAAGCGGATGCTGCTGGTGCACCCGATCACCGAGGTGGTGAAGTTCATCCCCGTGCTGATCGGTTCGGTGATCCTCGGGACCAGCAGCGGCAACCACGTGTGGAGCGTCATCCCGCTCGCGTTGATCGTCGGGTTCGCGCTGACCCGCTGGTTCACCACCACGTATCGGGTCGGGCCGACGCACGTCGAGCTGCGCACCGGGCTGCTGGAACGCAAGAAACTGTCGGTGCCCCGGTCGCGGATCCGCTCGGTGGACATCGAAGCCGACCTGCTGCACCGGGCCCTCGGGCTGGCGGTGCTGGCGATCGGCACCGGCCAGCAGGCGGATTCGGGTGAGAAGTTCAAGCTCGACGCGCTGGACGCCCGCGTCGTCCCGCCGTTGCGCGCCACGCTGCTCGCCCATACGGCGGACCGCGGCGCTGCGGAGGAGGCCCGAAAACAGCCGCAGCACAACGAATCCGGCGGTTTCACCGCAGCGCGCACCCGGGCGCGCGAGATCGGGCACTGGCGTCCGGCGTGGGTGCGCTACGCCCCGCTGTCGCTGACCGGCTTCGCGATCATCGCGCCGATCGTCGGCTTCGCGCTGCAATACGGGCTCGGTGAGATCGTCTTCCGGTCCGACGCGGTGCACGACGTGGAAGACGGCGGCGTGCTCGTCCTCGCGCTCGCCGGGGTCGCGCTGCTCGGCGTCATCGTCGTCGTGGTCAGCGCTGCCGCGTGCGCGCACTACCTGTCCACGTATTTCGGACTGCGCGTCCGAGACGACGGCAAGACCTTGCAGCTGCGCCACGGCTTGTTCACCACCCGCCAGATCACCCTCGACCGGGCCCGGTTGCGCGGAGCGACGGTGTCCGAGCCGCTGCTGCTGCGCTTGGCGGGCGGCGCCGAGCTCGAGGCGATCATGACCGGCGAGAACCCCCGGCAGCGGATCCTTCCGCAGTCCCCGCGCGGCGCCGTTGAGCACACCCTCGGCCATCTGCTCGCCCCGGAACAATTGCGCGACAACGACATTCCCGTCCGTCCGGACGCGCTGCCCACCGGTGCCGGCGCGGCGGACGCGCACACCGTCCCTGCGCCCGGCAGCGCCCCGCTGATCGCGCACGGCGCGGCCGCCCGGCGACGCAGACATACCCGCGCACTCGCGCCGGTCGTGCTCATCGCCGCCGCGCTGGCCGTCATCTCGCTTGCGGGGCAGCACTATTCGCCGTGGTGGTGGCTGCTGCCCGGCTTGGCGCTGCCGCTCGCGCTCGCCCTCGCCGAGGATCGTTACCGCGGCCTCGGGCACGCGGTGCTGCCCCGCACCACCGACAACCCCGCCTGGCTGATCACGCGGGCCGGATCGCTCGACCGCGACCGCGACTGCCTGGAGGCCCCCGGCGTGATCGGCTGGACCGTGCGCCAGACCTTCTTCCAACGCCGCGCCGGAGTCGCCACCGTCATCGCGGCCACCGCCGCGGGCAAGAAACGCTACGCGGTGGTCGACCTTCCCGCCGACCGCGCGTGGGAACTCGTCGAAGCCGTCACACCGGGACTGTCCGGCGCGCGCTGAAGCCACCCGGCAAGTGTCGCTGATCGGTTGCCGATCGACGGCAGAGTTCAATGGACGCCGTGGTGACCAAGACCGAGCCGCACCATGCGGAGCCACGGATCGCCGACCGCAGGCTCCGGCAGATGCAGCGGGCGGACAAGTTCCGGCTGACCGCGGTGGGCGGGCTCGCCGCGCTCTCGCTGGACGCGTTGTCCAGCGTGGCCTACGGGCCGGAGGCGATCGTGCTGGTGCTGATGGCGGCGGGAGCGGCGGCCGTCTCCTGGACGCTACCGGTGGCCTGCGCGATCGCCGCGCTGTTGCTGGTGCTGGTGCTCTCCTATCGGCAGGTGATCGCGGTGCACCCGGACGGCGGCGGCGCGTACGCGGTCGCCAAGAAACAGCTCGGCAGGCCCGCCGCCCTGCTCGCGGCCGCGAGCCTGGTCGTGGACTACGTGCTGACCGTCGCGGTCAGCCTCGCCGCGGGCGCGGCCAGCTTGGCCAGCGCGTTCCCCGCCCTGGCCGACGAACTGCTGCCGATGACGCTGATCGGGCTCGCGGCGCTGACCGTGATCAACCTGATCGGGGTGGCGGAATCGGCGCGGGTGCTGATGGGGCCCGCGATCCTGTTCGTCCTCCTCATCGGCGGCGTCATCGTCGTAGGACTGCTGCGGCCGGAGCCGGTCGCGCTGATCGGCGGCGACCCCGGCCCGATCGAGCCGGTCGAGGCGCTCGGAATCGTCCTGCTGCTCAAAGCCTTCGCGGCGGGATGCTCATCGCTGACCGGTGTGGAGGCGATCGCCAACGCCGTGCCCGCATTCCGCACCCCCGCCGTGCGCCGCGCGCAGCACACCGAGGTGGCGCTGGGCATCCTGCTCGGCGCGATGCTGCTCGGGCTGGCCGTGCTGATCCGCGCGCACCACGTGACGCCGCGCCCGGACGTGACCATCCTGGCCCAGCTGGCGGCAGGGGCGTTCGGCACCGGCTGGCTGTTCTACCTCGCCAACCTGGCGGTCACCGCCGTGCTGTTGCTCGCGGCGAACACCAGTTTCGGCGGGCTTCCGGTCCTGCTCGCACTGCTGGCCAAGGACCGAAGGGCGCCGTCGCTGTTCGCGCTGCGGTCCGAACGTCCGGTCTTCCGATACGGTGTCAGCGCCCTTGCCTTGCTCGCGGGGCTGGTGCTGCTCGCGGTCGACGCCGAAACCCACCGGCTGCTACCGGTTTTCGCGATCGGCGTCTTCATCGGGTTCACCATCAGCCAGAGCGGCCTGGTGCTGCACTGGTGGCGCGCACGTGAGCGCGGGTGGTTGCCGCGCGCGCTGCTGAACGGATTCGGCGCGACGCTAACCGCCGTCGCGGGCGTCGTGCTGCTGGCGGAGAAGTTCACCGAGGGCGCGTGGCTGCTGCTGCTCATCGTTCCCGCGCTGGTAACCCTCTTCTTTCGGATCGAGAACTACTACGGCGAGGTCGCCGGCCAGCTGCGGCTGCGCGAGATCCCGCCGAAGCCGCGCCCCGCGCCGGAGGCGAAGGAACTGGTCGTCGTCCGGGTGGTCACCATGAGCGAGGTGACCTATCGCGCCGTGGAAGCCGCCTTGCGCATGCGGGGGGAGATCGTCGCGGTGGCCGCCGACATCGATCCCGCCACGACCAAACGGCTCAGCGCCCAGTGGAAACAGTGGAACCCGGGCGTGCCGCTCGCGGTGCTCCCGTGCCCGCATCGCAGCCTGGTGGCCACCCTCGTCGGCTACGTCCGCAAGCAGACCGACGCCGGGCTCGGCGTCACCGTGCTGCTCGCGCACGTCGAAGCCAGGCACTGGTGGCAACGGCCGCTGCACAATCCGCGCGGACCGGTGCTCACCGCCGCGTTGCGCGTTCGCACCGAAGCCGTGATCGCGACCCTGGCGGTCCGGCTCGCGTGAGTCAGCTTCGGCCGAAGACGCGCGCGTTCGCCTGGATATAGAGATAGGCCAGCGGCGGCAACAGCCCGGCGAACAGCAACAGCGCCGTCCGCCAATCACTGCCGAGCAGAACGTCACCGCCCGGTCCGGCGCTGGCGCACACCAGGAAGCCGAATGCCCAGGCGACGACCGGAAGGCCGAGCAGCGCGGGACGCCGCGTGACCGATCGCGCGCCCATGACGAGCAGGACGTTCACCACTCCGGCCAGCACGGCGGAGACCGGGAACGCGACCGAGCCCAGATAGGTCGGCAGATACAGCACCTCGAGCGCCAAAGTGAGCAGGGCATCCACGATCAGTACGACGAGGATCAGCGGGCCGAGCAAGCCGACGGTGAGTCGGGTGGCGCCGGATGCCACGGAAGCGCGATCGCCTGCGGGGTCGTCGACCGTGGTCGTCACGGCACCGGCGGGTAGCCGAGGAGGGTCAACAGGTGACTCTGCATGTCGGCGAACGCGTACAGCACCGTCATATACAGGTCGTGCTGCTCCTGCCAGTGCGGCCGCATGCTGTCGACGAACGCCGCGATCGCGTTCTGGACCTCCCAGTTGTACATACTGCCGAGTCTATTCCGGCTCGACCGGGCGCATGATCAATTCTCCTGGTCGGCAGGCACGGCGGCGACCACGCAGGATTCGCCGGTGGAGCCGCCACGCTCCGCGGCGATGGCCAGCACCCGCTTACGCGCGGCGAACCAGCCGACGATCAGCGCGGGGACGATCAGGGCGATGGTCGCGACCGTCCAGGTCCCCACCGGATAGTCGAAACCGGTCAGCACGACGACGAAGAACAGGAACACCAGCGTGAGCAGACCGGTGTACGGCGCGCCGAACATGCGGAACGCGGGCCGCTGGACGCGTCCGCGCACCGACCAGCGCCACAACTGCAACTGGCACAACACGATGGTGGCCCAAGAGGCGACGATGCCGAGCGAGGCCATGTTGAGCACGATCTCGAACGCCTGATCCGGGACGAGGCCGTTGAGCGCGATGCCGACCAGCGCGATCAGGCTGGTGAGCAGGATGCCGCCATAGGGAACGCCGTTGCCGCCCATCACCCCGGTGAATCCCGGGGCGCTGCCGTTCATCGACATCGAGCGCAGGATGCGGCCGGTCGAGTACAGACCGGCGTTCAGGCTGGAGAACGCCGCGGTCAGCACCACCAGATTCATCACGCTGCCGATGCCGGGGACGCCGAGCATGGTGAAGAAGGTGACGAACGGACTCTCGTCGGCGGTGTAGTGCGTGTAGGGCAGCAACAGCCCGAGCAGAATCAGCGAGCCGACGTAGAAGACGGCGATCCGCAGGATCACCGAATTGATCGCCCGGGGCATGATCTTCTCCGGGCGCTCCGTCTCACCCGCGGCGGTGCCGACCAGTTCCACGGCGGCGTAGGCGAACACGACACCGGACACCACCACGACCAACGGCATGACGCCGGTCGGGAACAGGCCGCCGTGATCGGTGACGACGCTGGGCCCGGTCGCGGCGCCCTGCACGGTGAAGCGGCCGAGCAGGAAGATCGTGCCGACGATCAGGAACGCGCTGAGCGCGAACACCTTCACCAGCGCGGCCCAGAACTCCATCTCACCGAACCACTTCACCGACACCAGGTTGATGCCGAGCACGATGACCAGCGCGGCCAGCGCCAGCAGCCACTGCGGAACGGCGGAGAACCCCGACCAGTAGTGGAAGTACTGCGCGATCGCGGTGGTGTCGGCGATGCCGGTCATCGACCAGTTCAGGAAGTACATCCAGCCTGCGACGAACGCCGCTTTCTCACCGAAGAACTCGCGCGCGTAGGACACGAACGACCCGGACGACGGCCGGTGCAGAACCAGTTCGCCGAGCGCGCGCAGGATGAGGAACGCGAAGAACCCGCACACGCCGTAGACCAGGAACAATCCCGGTCCGGCACTGGCCAGTCTGCCACCGGCGCCGAGGAACAGGCCGGTGCCGATGGCGCCGCCGATCGCGATCATCTGCAGTTGCCGCGGCTTCAGACTCTTGTGGTACCCGTGGTCCTCGATGCCGAGGTGGGCGTTGTCGCCGGGCGCTGTCATGAACCGACGGATCCTCCGTTTCGATGTCGCGAGATCACGCCGAACGGTACCCGCCGTTTCGATGCGGCCCACTGCCAGCCCTGGGGGTACAGGACCACGCTGCCCGGACAAGTTCCGGAACAGACGGGCGAATTATGTGAAATGTCCGAAATCGTGCACGGCGCCCGCGTCGGCACCGCTTGATTTCGTCACTCGAGTCCGGCGAACAGATCGTGCTCCCGCCCGTCCGGCCCGAGCGGACCGCGCCGGCCCCGCACCAGAATGAAGTGCTCCTCCGGAAGCACCGGCTGAGCGACGTTGTTCGACAGGGCGAATTCCCGGCCCGACGGCGCGAGGGTGATCTGGGTGGCGTGCGCCCGCAGCGCGGAGCGCTTGGCCGCCAGCACCTCGGAAACGTCGATCGTGGTGGTCACCGCGTCGCTGGGCACGCTCGCGAGTTCCCCTTCGGCCGGCAGCCGCCATCCGGGCGGCAACGCGCCCGGCAGGCCTGCGGCCGTGCGCCTGGCCAGCGCGGCGGTGTGCAGACGCAGCATGTCGGCGTCGGTGACCGTCCAGTAGTACTTCGGGACGTCCCAGCCCTCGCCTGCGGCGGCGTGCACCGCGGCCGCGGTGATCTCGTGCGCCCGGATGTGGTCCGGGTGGCCGTAGCCGCCGTTCGGGTCGTAGCCGACCACCACGCGGGGTCGCAGGCGAAGCACCACGTCCGTGAGCGCCCGTACCGCCTCGTCGCCGGAGCGCGTGAACGTGCGTGGCTTGTTCGCGGCGGGCGTGCCCGCCATCCCGGAGTCGCGCCAGCGTCCCGCGCCTCCGAGGAACTGCGGCGGCCCGGCGTCCAGCGCAGCCAGTGCGCGGGTCAGTTCGAGAACGCGATACCCGCCGAGCTGGTCGGCGTGGTCCGCGACGAGCAGCGCCCACTCGTCGCCGATCACCTCGCCCTCCTCACCGAGGGTGCAGGTCACCACCGTGACCGGCACCCCGCGACGGCGGTAGTGCGCGATCGTGCCGCCGGTGGTGATGGACTCGTCGTCCGGGTGGGCGTGGACCAGCAGCAGCCCACCGGTCGCCGCGGTCACGGGATCCTGCGCCACATGGACGCGTCGCCGAAGATGCCGACCTGGATCGCGCCGCTGAGCGAGGCGCCGTCCAGCCGGGGACCGGACGCGGCGACGGCGTTGTCCTGCACGATCGGCAGCACCGTCGCCATGGCCCACAGCTTGGGCTCCGCTTCGGCGAGCACCCGTCCCACGTCGCCGCCCCGCAGCGCGTCATCGATCGCGGGTTGCAGGGTCGGATCGCATACGCCGGACAGGTTGCTCGGCGCTCGCTGCGCCGCCTCGGCGATGGCCTGCGCCGGGCCGGTGACGCCGGGCAGCGCGGGCGGCGGGCATCCGTATCGGGACGCCAGCACGGTCGCCGGATCGGAACCGGCCACCTCCCAGCCGACGATCGCGTCGACCGTGCCCTCCAGCAATTCCTTGCCGTACAGCTCGTCGGCGGGGACGCTGCGCACCGTCGCGTCGATGCCCGCGCTGCGCAACTGGTCGGCGGCGGTATTGGCCACGGCCAGCGCGGTGGCGTCCCGATCGACCGCGCCGATGCGGATGGTCAGCGGCTTGCCGTCCTTGCCGACGGTGCGCGGCTGCGGGGCGGGCGAGGTCGGGGATGCGACGGGCGGCGGCTCGGGCGCCCGGCCGTACCCCGCGGCGGCGAGCAGCGCGAACGCCTCCTCCGCCGACGGCCGCGGCGGAGCGGTCGGGGCATATCCGGGATCGGACGGGGCGAGCACCTGCGCGCGAGCGGGTTCCACCCAATTGCCGGTCTGCGCGCCGACGGTGGCCAGCAGGGCCGGATCCAGCAGGGCGAGCACACCCGAGCGGACCCTGGGGTCGCTCAGATCGCCCTTGCGCCCGTTGAGCGCCATGTGCAGCACCCGGGACTGCGGCATGATCGCGGTCCGCACCGACGGGATCGCCCCCAGTTGCGCCTGGGTCGCCACGCCCCCGTGCACCAGCGCCATCTGCACGTCGCCGGTGCGCAGCGAGCCCGCCAGCTGCGCGGGCGTGCCGCCGCGGCGCAGCAGGATCTGACCCGGCATCGCCGGTGTGCCCCAGAAGCGGTCGTTGCGTTCCAGCAGCATCTCGTCGCGGCCGGGATCCGCCGAGCGGATGCCGAACGGCCCTCCGGACACTCGGACGCCGTTGACCTGACCGTTCATTCCCCTGGCGAACCCGCCGGGGGCGTCCTTGAGCAGATGCGACGGCAGCAGATCGGTGAACAGCTCGCGCCAGCCCGGGTAGGGCTGCGTCATCACGACGGTGACCGTCTTGCCGCCCGCAGAGGAATTGACGTCCGAGATCATCCGGTAGCCCGCCGGGTCGACGACCCCGGGCTCGGAGATCATCTCCTGCCACAGGTAGCGGAAGTCCTCGGCCGCGATCGGCGCACCGTCCGACCAGGACGCTTCGTTGCGCAGCTTGTAGGTGATCGTGAACGGTTCCTGCGCGGTGACTTCGGCGGAGACCAGCAACGACGAATCCGGCACCCAGGCCGTCGCCCCCGGCCGGGCCGGATCGAGCACCGGCCGGAACGGGCTCGGCAGTACCAGCGACGCGATCGCCGAGGTCGCGGCGGACTGGTCCGAGCGCAGGTGGGGGTTGAACGCGGTGCCGATGGTGTCCAACGCGACGACCACTGTCGTCTCCGCGGGTTTGACCGGGGTGGTCTTCGGGCTGTCGGTGCTCTCGATGGGCGGCGGCGGATTCGCCGCACAGCTGCTGATCAACGTCAGCACTGCCACGGCCGGCAACAACGTGCGCCACGCTGCGCGTTTTCCTGCGCCCACTTTCACGCTCGGGAACTCTACCGCACGCTCGAGTCCGTTCCCAGATTCCTGTGCCGGGCAGGGAAACAACGCGGTCGCGCGGATATCGCGGAGCGGAAACACAACAGCGCCACGGGGTCGGCATGGCTCGTCAATACCGTCCGGAACCCCGGCAAATTCTGGGCATACCTTGCCGATGCAATAGCAGGCCGTGCCGGTGCGCAAGCGGTTCGGCAATTCGATACGCATCGGGCTCGTTCGTGCGACGTCGAGCGAAATGGACTTCGAGCTGGAAGTGAACAGTCACGCCGACACGCTGAACACAAGGCGACCGCGATTCGCAGGCACACCATCCGGCGGGTACGGCGGACGACCACGCCTCCTACCTGGTCGGACCACAGCTAGTCGTCCGTCGGCGGAGAAAGCTCGCGGCGGCGGCTACCCGGGACGAACGAGGCGCGACAAGCAAATCGCCCACCCTTTTATCTCGATCGAACCGCGCAAGACATCAATGCAAGCCGCGGTAGGGAATTCCAGAACATTTCCGACCGGTCGAGCGTATCCGGGAACCAATTCGTGCGCAGGCGCCGATTCCGCATCGGAACACCGAACTGATCAAAAATATGCACAGAGCAACCGGAACTTTTCGATGACGCCGCACCCGCTTCACCGCAACACATCACGGCAACGTAATTCTTCCGATCGCCACCGCGACGCCTCGTGATCGCGATGAATTCCGGCGGCATCCGGATGCGAACGAATCGAAAGCAAGCCCGCGGCTCACCACGGGCGCGCACGGCCGCGACCTGCGGTTCCGCCCGGTATTCGGTGCCACTCGCCGCGACACCGAATACCCTGCGGCGAAAGCGATTACAGCGCGGCGCGGTCGCGTGCCTTGCGCCGCGACAGTTCCCGTGCGCGCTCGTTCTGCGCGAGGATCACCTTGCGCACCCGCACCACCTCCGGGGTGACCTCGACGCACTCGTCGGCGGCGCAGAACTCCATGGCGCCTTCGAGATCCAGCTGCAACGGCTTGGCCAGGGTCTCGATCACGTCGGCGGTGGAGCTGCGCATGTTGGTCAGCTTCTTCTCGCGGGTGACGTTGATGTCCAGGTCCTCCGCGCGCGGGTTGACGCCGACGACGTGCCCCTCGTAGGTGTCCGCGCCCGGCTCGACGAAGAACTGGCCGCGGTCGGCGAGCTGGATCATGGCGAACGGCGTCACCGTGCCCGCCCGGTCGGAAACCAGCGAGCCGGTGTGCCTGGCCCGGATCTCGCCCGCCCACGGCGCGTAACCGTGCGACACGGCGTTGGCGATGCCGGTGCCTCGGGTCTCGGTGAGGAAGTCGGTGCGGAAGCCGATCAGGCCACGCGAGGGAACGATGAACTCCATCCGCACCCAGCCCGCGGCGTGGTTGCTCATCTGCACCATCTTGCCCTTGCGCGCGGCCAGCAACTGGGTGATCGCGCCGAGGTACTCCTCCGGGCAGTCGATGGTCAGCTCCTCGTACGGCTCGTGCACCTTGCCGTCGACCTGCTTGGTGACCACCTGCGGCTTGCCCACGGTCAGCTCGAAGCCCTCGCGGCGCATGGTCTCCACCAGGATGGCCAGCGCCAGCTCGCCGCGGCCCTGCACCTCCCAGGCGTCGGGGCGCCCGATGTCCAGCACGCGCAGCGACACGTTGCCGACCAGTTCCTGGTCCAGGCGCGCCTTCACCATGCGGGCGGTCAGCTTGTGCCCCTGCACCCGGCCGACCAGCGGCGAGGTGTTGGTGCCGATGGTGACCGAGATGGCGGGCTCGTCGACGGTGATGCGCGGCAAGGCGACCGGGTTGTCGATATCGGCGAGCGTATCGCCGATCATGATCTCCGGGATGCCCGCGATGGCGACGATGTCGCCCGCGACGGCCAGCTCACCCGGCTTGCGCTCCACGCCGACGGTCTGCAGCAGTTCGGTGATCTTCACCTGCTTCACGCCGTCGGCGTGCATCCACGCGACGTTCTGCCCCTTGCGCAGTTCGCCGTTGTGGATGCGCACCAGCGCGAGGCGGCCGAGGAACGCCGAGGCGTCGAGGTTGGTGACGTGCGCCTGCAGCGGCGCGGACGGATCGCCCTTCGGCGCGGGGATGTGCTCGAGCAGCACGTCGAACAGCGCGTCCAGGTTCTCCGCGTCCGGAGCGTTGCCGTTGTCCGGACGCTCCTTGGACGCCTTGCCTTCGCGCCCGGAGGCGTACAGCACCGGAAGATCCAGCGCGAGTTCGGCGGCCTCGGCGGCGGCGTCGTCCAGATCGGAGGCCAGGTCGAGCAGCAGGTCGTGGCTCTCCTCGACGACTTCCTCGATGCGGGCGTCGGGACGGTCGGTCTTGTTCACGACCAGGATCACCGGCAGCGACGCGGCCAGCGCCTTGCGCAGCACGAACCGGGTCTGCGGCAGCGGCCCCTCGGACGCGTCCACCAGCAGCACCACGCCGTCCACCATGGACAGCCCGCGCTCGACCTCGCCACCGAAGTCGGCGTGGCCGGGGGTGTCGATGACGTTGATCACGGTGACCGAGCCGTCCGGGTGGTGCCGGTGCACCGCCGTGTTCTTGGCGAGAATGGTGATGCCCTTCTCGCGTTCCAGGTCGCCGGAGTCCATCACGCGATCGACGGGCTCGGCCCGCTCGGCGAAGGCGCCCGACTGGCGCAGCATGGCGTCGACCAGGGTCGTCTTGCCGTGGTCGACGTGGGCCACGATGGCGACGTTGCGAAAATCGCGTGCAGACGACACGCCTGAATCCTCCTGCTGTTCGGTGTTGGAGCCGACGGTGCTCGGTGTCCGGCGCGCACGGACTCTCCGTGGTTACGCAGGCTGCCGCCTCCGGGGCCTGACGCACGCGCCGGGCTCCCTGCAGAACAGGGGAGAATCGAAACTCACCAGGCATCGCGGCGAACTACACCCTACCGGCAGTCCACTCGTGGCACCGTTTCAGCCTTTGTACTAAGGGTATGCTAACCGCCGTGGGCAAGGTCAAAGCCAAGAAGGTTTCGAGCCTGAAACCGAAGAAGAAGTGCTGTCGGAAGAAGACGCGCTGCCTGAAGTGCCCCGTGGTCATCATGCGGATGAAGAAGTGCGAAGCGGCCGGTGTGACCGGCAAGGATCTGAAGAAGGCACTCAAGCAGGCGCGCGCTGCCTGACCCCCGCCGCCACCCTTTCCGGGGCGGCCCGAGGCGAGTAGTAAGGAGTGTTATGGCGCAGCAGACACTGCTCTCCGATACCGAAATCGCCGAAGCGCTCACCGAATTGCCGGAGTGGTCCAGATCAGGGGACACCCTGATCCGCACCGTCGAAGCGGCCACCTTCCCCGCGGGCATCGAGCTGGTGCGCCGGGTCGCCGAAGTCGCGGAGGAGGCCAACCATCATCCCGACATCGATATCCGCTGGCGCAAGGTCACCTTCAGCTTGTCCACCCACTCCGCGGGCGGCCTCACCGCCTTGGACGTCGCGCTGGCACACGAAATAGATCGGCTGTGTTGAATTTGCAGCGCCTGCGGCGCTGCGTGTTCGCGGCCCCCTTGTGGCTCGCGTCCGAGTGACCGCCGCTTGCTCCTTCGTCGCGGACACGGCGGTCACAAGGTAGCGCGGCGGGCCGCGAAAGGCGGGTGGGC
>NZ_JBSFNF010000037.1:0-47298 GCF_053586955.1 Nocardia sp. NPDC003726
CCGCAAGGCCACCCACTTCCTCGCCTTCCTCACCCTCGCTGCGGCCCTGACCTGCTACAAGAAACTCGCCAAATCAGCCACGTGAGACATGCTCTAAGCCCAGCGTGAACGACCCGCCTAGCGCGACCGACACGCCCAGCGTGACCGATCCATCCACCGCGCCGCCGCCAAGTAGGCCCCGTGTCCCAGCCACCGGATGAGCAGGCATCGGTGCCCGCGGCGGGATCGGCGTTCGAGGGGCTCGCACATGTCGCAAGCTTTGTCGGACGGATGGTGGCGCCAACGACACTGCTGACAGCAGTACTGTTCTACTTCGGTTGGGCCCACGTCTACTGGTTCTTCCACTACTTCGGGGTCGACTCGACCACGTTGAACCCGAGCATCCGCGAGTACCTGATGCGCACCGTCGACGCGCTGTTCGTGCCGCTGATCGTTATCGGTGCCATCGGGATGGCCCTGCTGTGGGGGTATACCGCGCTACCGGCCTCGGTCCGTAACCGCTGGCTCCCGCGATGGGCCAGCATCGTGATCGCCGTTATCGCCGCAGCGGTCTTCCTCAACGGCCTGTCACGAATTTATGTGGTGACACCGCTCAATGACGGGCTGTGCGTGGCGCCGGTGTCGATCATCGTTGGCGTACTGGTGCTGTGGCTGCTCGTTGTCCGCCGCCGTAACCGTCTACGCGAGTCCCAGCCGGAGCCTGCGGCATCACAGCCGCAGGCGGCCGCGGTGGCGGAATGGTCGATCCTGTTCATCATGGTCGGCATCAGCTTGTTCTGGATTGCCACCGACTATTCCGTCGCCGTCGGGCAAACCCGGGCACGCGAATGGGCCGATCAACTACCCACCAGCCCTCAGGTCATCGTCTACAGCGAAAAAGACCTCCACCTGTCCCCCTCGGATGTGCGCATGACCATCTGTAGCACCGGACCTGCGACCGACTCTGCCTACCGATTCCGATACGACGGGTTAGTTCCACTGACTCGCATTGGTGACCACTACGTGCTCATACCGCGCACATGGACACCCGGGCACGGCGCGGCGATCGTCCTGCCTGCCCAGAGCCCGAGCACGATCCGGTTCGAATTCCGGCTTGCGAACGACGCCGCACCGGCTGCCTGCTGAGTTGAGTTGGTGCAGAACATTCTACGGTGGCGGCGAGTCCTTCGCGGCTGTAGAGCCTTCTTTTGAGAGGCGCGGAACAGGGTGGATAGCGGCGATCCGGTGGCGGCCGGCCGCGAGTTCGTACGTATGGCCGGGGGCCTGCAAGCGAAGTCTGACAAGAAACCAATACCCGTCAGTGCTGAGTGGCGGCGAGTGTGGCGGCGAGTCCTTCTCGGGTGTTGATGCCGGTCTTTTGGGAAGCGCGGAACAGGTGACCTTCGACGGTGCGGATGGACATGACGAGCCGGTCGGCGATCTGCTGGTTCGACAACCCTGCGGCGACGAGGGCGATGACTTCGCGTTGCCGAGCGGTCAGCGGATCGGTGGTGGTGTTGGCGCGCAGGGCGGGGGTGTGCGCGCCGGTCTCGGTGGCGAGCCTCTGGGCGATGGCGGTGGCGGTGAGTGCGGCGCCGCGGTATCCGTTGCGGCGGTACAGGGTCGCGGACTGGGATGCAGCGTCGGCGGCCGCGATCCGGTCCCCGAATTCCTCATACAACCGCGCTGCCTCCATCAACCCATCAGGGTTCCTGTCGTGTAGCGCTGTGGCATGGCGAGCTGCTGCAATCACCCGCGGGCCTTCAACGAGAGTGGCGAGTTCGGTGAGGCGCTCGGCGTGGGTGGGGTCACCGAACTGAGTGGCGGTTTGTCGAGCGACGACTTCGTGGGCGTGCTGGTGGTTTGTCTTGGCTTTGGTGGCGGCTTCTGTGGCCAGGCTCATGGCGTGGCTGGTGACTCCGGCGGCGGCATTGGCCCAAGCACGTGCGAGAAGGTGGATCGGGATCAGGCGGGTGTCGTCGTGTCTGTCGAGCGGTTGGTAGTCGGCTAGCAGCGTGTTGGCCGTTCCATCATCGCCGGTCATGGCGACGGCAGTGGTCATTGTCAGTGTCACGATCCGGGAGATCCACGGCGACTCCGTGGATGGTGTGATGGCGAGGGCTTCACGGCAGCGTGCTTGGGAGGTTGACAGGTCGCCGTGGGCGAGGGCGACCATTGCCGAAAAGAGGGCTCGGTATGTGAAAGCGATAGGGAAATCGCCGGGTGCTCGGGTGAGGCGCTCGACCAGTTCGGTCGTGGCCTCGAGATAGCCGCCGCAGCGGTAGCCCTCGAGATGGTAGAACCCGATAAGGAAGGAAAACGTTGCACTGCCCATCGTGGCTTCCGCGAGGGAGTAGCCGCGTTCCGCCGGTGCGGTCATCTCCTCACAGCGGCCCAGGCTCGCGTAGACGGACACCAAGGCTGTGAGCGCGAACAGTTCGAAGAATTCGCTGAACCAACCTTCCCCGGTCAACGCAGCCGTAGCAGCTTCGACACTTGCAGCGAGCTGAGTGCGCACTGTGGCCACCCATCCAGCGATCGCGTCGTAGGGACGACGTAGCCCGCAGGCGGTAGCAGCGGATTCGATCGCCGCCAGCTCCCGAGCTGCTGCAGGGCCGTCTTTGGCGGTCAGAATCGCCGCACGGTTCAACCTCAGCAGCACCTGTTCACGATCGGAGCGGGCATCGCGGCGCAGTGCCGCGTTCACCGCTAGGGCGTCATCGAAACGCGCGCAGTGGGCCAAGGTGCCGACATGCAGCAGCTGCGCGCTACGGCCACCGCCGGCTTCGACTGCTCGGCTGGCCAGCCGCTGCGCGGTAAAAGGGTCGGCCAGCTTCAACGCCGCCACGGCCGCTTGCCTGAACATCCCAGCGTCAGGTTCTCGATCTGATTCACACAGCAACATCGCGTAACGCACGGTTTGGATGAGACTGGTTGCGGCATCAGAAGTTTTCAGAACGCCGGCGACGCGGCCGCGCAGGGCCTGTAACCGTGATGGCGCGATATGCGTGCGCCGCACCTCCCCGAGTAGAGGGTGGGCCAGACGCGCGAGCGGCGGATCGGCACCGGAGTCGAGGGTAAGCAGCCCAGCACGTTGGGCCTCTTCGACGGCGGAGGGATCAGTGAGTGCGCACAGCGCGTCGATCTCCAGCGGGTCGGCCACAGCCAGCACATCCGCCACGGCCAACACCGGCTCGGGTTGGCGGGCGATGCTGGCCTGCACCAGCTCAGCCAACGGCGCCGACACTCCCGGGCGGCCGTCCCACACCCACACACCCAATCTGCGGGTCAACCGGTCATCCGCGCGTTCGCCGTCGATCAGATGTCGCAGATACAGCACGTTGCCGCGGGTATAACGCCACAACGCGGTCGCGGTCGAGGATTCGACCGGCCCACCCAGCACCGCCGCGGCCAGCTGCCCGGTCACCTCCTGCGACAGCGGTTGTAGATCCAGCCGCTCCAGCAGTTGGTCTTTCCACAATCCTGAAACCGCATCCGGCGGCATCTCCCCAGCGCGCACAGCGAGCAATACAGCCGCCCGATGTTGACGCACCACTTGATGGATCACCAGCGCGGATTGCTCATCCAGCAGATGCGCGTCATCGACCGCCAACAGCAGCACTCGCCCGCTGGCCGTGGGCGAGGACACGGCGGCCACCACATCGCGGATCCGGCGCAGCGGATCCACCTCGCTGGTCTCGGCGACCTCGGCGAAAACCCCCAACGGCACCGATCGTGCCGACCGGCTGGCCACGAACCAGCGACACTCACGCCCCCGCGCCCGCCACCGAGCGACCACTTCGGACACCAGCCGCGTCTTACCGACCCCCGCAGACCCTGCCAAAAGCACACCGCGAGCAGCCGCTGTCGTCGACTCCAACAGCCAATCCAGCTCTTCTGCACGGCCGACCAGCGGCCACTCGGCCACCATCCCTTCAGGGTATCCGGCCCCGCGCCGCGGCAGCAGGGTCGAATTCGGCATCGATGCGCTCATCGCTGGTCATGTCCTCTGATCCCAGCCAGCTTCGTCTCGGCCATCCGCATCAACGGACCCACCGCCTCGACCTCAATGGTCAGAACCTCGGCGATCACCTCGTCAGCGATACCGGCGGCCTGCAGTCGCAACGCCTCCGCATACGGAAACGGCAACCGATCCACCGCCTGCTGCCACTGCTCGTCATCACTCACAACACCACCGTGCGCCGCCACCCCTTGCAGGGGTGCAGTAGAGCACTACCTCACTCGGCGGCTACGTCACCCCGGTGTCAAGGCCAGATGCCTTGTCGGGCTAATCGGACACTCCCAGTGGCCGGGGTTCAGGGCCGTCGCCAGGCAGCTGAGGATGCCGCGTGGCGCGCTGAGCGCGACGACCGCAAAGATAGTTGCGGTCATGAGATGTCAATATCGGCGTAGATTGCGGCGTGGTCGGAGGCGGCATGCACCTTGCTGGTCATGGTGTCGAAGTGCGGGAACAGCGTGCCGTGAGCGCCGCCCCACACGCCTTTGCGGAAAATGCCGCCGCCTGTTGCGCGATCGAACAAGTTCGGTGACAGCAGCAGATAGTCGATCTTGTTGCTCTTGGTGCCGTTGCCGAAGGTTCCAGGGCGGTCTTCGTTGGGGTCGCCATCGTCGAAGTTCGAGACCTTGGCGATATCGGTGAGATCCGTATCAGCGAGCAGGGGCTGCAACGGGTTGCTGTCGGGGGTGTCGTTGAAATCGCCGAGTACGACGATGTTGTCGATACCTTCGTCGCGTCGCTTCCGGTAGATGTCGGCGACGGCTTCGGCTTGTCTGCGGCGACGTTTGTCGCTGGAGGCTTGGTGGGTGCCGAACTTGCTCTTCAGGTGATTGACCAGCACCAGCAGCGGCTGGCCGGCCAGGCTGCTGCCCTCGGGAAAGGTGAAGCGGTATTCGGGACAGTCGCGGCTGAAGACGCGGTTACCGAACGGGCCGTCATCGACATGGGAGCGGATGTCGAGTATCGGGTACTGGTCGGTGGACAGGATGCCGACGTCGATACCGCGGTTGTCGTTGCCGTCGATCAGCATCACATGCGGGTAGCGGGGCGAGTCGCCGTTGGGGATCAGGGTTTCGCTAAAGCGGCGCAGGGTGATTCGGTCTTCGGCCTCGACGACGCTGACGATGTCGGCGCCGACTTCCCGGATGACCCTGGCGGTGTGGGTGATGGCGAGCGCGTCGATACGATCCTTGATCAGATCCACCCACCCCACCCAGTCCGAGCGCCCGTTCGCTATTACTGTGACGTCGTCCTCGTCGCCACCGGTGGGGCGTTTGAGAAGCTGGCCGCGGATCTTGCGCAGGACCGCGAAGGTGTTCTTCCGGTCCGGATCTCCGTCGTCGAGCAGCAGCCGCAGTTTCTTCAGTAACGTGAGGATTTCGGCTTTGTCTGCCGCGCTGTAGGTTTCGTGCTCGAACAGCTCGTTAGCCCGCGCGTGGGCATCGAGGATTTCGGCGGCGACTGGTTCGGCGGCACTCATGACGCGTGGCCGGGAGAACAGATTCTCGACGTTGTAGGCGGCGATCCGTAAGCGATCGGTCGGCATGGCAGGCTCCTGTCAGTCCTTGTAGCGACTCAACTGCCGAGCGGGAGAAATCTGCGCATCAAAGTATGGCAGCGCTGAAGGCCTCGTACACGAGCTTCTGCCACATGTCAGGTACGCGCCCAATTCTCATCGAACATTTAAATTACAATAGACATATCTACGGTTAACCTGTTTCCCCCACAGTGGAATGCGCGAGCTTTGGGCTTCGGAAACTGTGCCGTAAGTTGGTCACTCGCCCTGCCTCGGTCGGAAAAATTTTTGAAGATTGTTTGTGGCCGGTGAAACACTTCCATCGGTAGCCTCGATGATTCACGTACCGAACTCAGGGCTCAGCCCGGCGAATCGGAAAACGGAGACTCAGCGCTGGAAGGGAGCCCTGATCATGCCTACGAACAACACCAATGGATTCTCTGAGGAGTGGTGGAAGCGGTTGGAAGAGTCGCTCAGAGGGGTGGGATTCGCTGCGTTCGATGCGATTATCAAGCAGACGATCACATCGCTGCTCGGTGAGGATGCCAGCAAAATTGAGTCGACCAACCGAATCGGTGGCAAATTCCGGCGCTTCACCGGGGGCATTATGTACCGGTACGAGCACGATAACGGCAAGAAAGTCATGGGAATAGCGCCGCGCGGCGGGGTGTACGAACTGTGGACCAGGTCCGGCCAGGAGTTCGGGCCGTTCGGTTACCCCATCGGCGTGCCGGAAGTGACGGGGAGTAAGACGAAGAGCACGTTCGAGGGTGGCACGATCACCTCGACCGCAGCGAAGCCCCGTACCGTCATGTTCTACAACACCGCCTTGATCGGTGTCGATGTGAAAACCGACCATGCGGACTGGCCGGCCTATACGGGTCGCGGCCGCGCTGCGCAACGCCAGGCGGTGGCCCGTGCGGTCGCGGAATCCGGGGCTGACGTGGTGGTTCTTGCCGAGTTGATGGTCAATCAGGACCGCGCCGAGCTGAAGAAAGCCCTCAAGTCCATATACCCTCACAGTGCCGACGGTCCCGACGAATCTGACGGGGTCCTGGGAGTTGAGGAGGAAGACGGCGGCCTGCTCGTTCTGAGCCGCCACCCGATCCGTAAGGTTCGAACCACGATCTTCCGGTCCTGCTGCGGCGTCGACTGCCTGGCCAATAAGGGCGCTGTGATGGTAAGGGTCGACCCAAGCGACGGGCCGGAGTTCTGCGTGATCGGCACTCACCTGCAGAACGGCAATTCCACCTCGTGTCCCGACCCTCTCGGCCCCGGTGTCGGCAGCGGCGCGAAAGCCAAGCGTGAGGCACAACTGCGGCACCTGGACTCCTGGATCCTGGGTGTTCGCGACCTCGACCTGCCGGTGATCATCGTCGGCGACTTCAACATCAACGCCAACACACAAACCGGCCGCGAGGTTCTGCAGAAGAACCTGCCCGAGGCCCGCGACCTTTGGCCGGAATATCAGATGTGGCTGCCGGTAAACGAAGACCGGAAGACCGGCATCACCAGTGACAAGAAGAGCACCTACCAGGTGGGCACGCTCTCCATGAAAAGTAAAGAACGCGGCACGGAAGGCACACGGCTCGATCTGGTTCTACTCGACCAAGGCGAACGTGTCACCGCGCACATCAAGAAGATGCGGGTGGTCAAACCCGAACTCAGCCCCGACAGCGGCATCGACGTGTCCGACCACTACGCGGTCGAAGCCACCTTCGATATGGCCACAGTCACCCATGAACTGAATCGTAAGGTCCGAAAGACCAGCGCCCGGCTGAAGTACATCCACGCCCTGTACCTGACCGCTGGCGGCCTTGCTGGCGTTGAGGTTCCGTGGTATTCGAGGCAAGACTCCGACGAAGTGGATGTGTCCGCACGAATCTACAAAGGCACCGAACCGATTGTGCAACCTTTCCCAGCGGCCGCTCCCGGCGACAGCTTTCTGCCCGGTGGTGGCATTTCCCCCTTCGGTGGTCCCGGAACGGATATTCGCCAGAAGGCAAGGGTGGAGTACGACCCGATCACCATGTCGATGGGTGAACGCCACGAGTTCTCCTTCAACCCGGGCAAAACGTTGATCTTCGATGGAGCCGACGACATCCACATGGAGATCACCCTGAAGGAGATCGACACGGTGGCTGGAGTCGTGGTGGACCAAACAGCGATTGGCGATGATCGTGACGTGATCGTGCCGAAGTCCTCCCAACTGCTGCATGCGATGCACGGCCGCCGATACGCGCCGAACGTCATGCACGGGGACGACTCGGAATACGTTGCCATCCTCATGGTCAACCTCAAGATCGAACCGTTCACCCACCGTCACGAACAGCAGCTGCCTCCGATCGACGAGATCCCTATCTAGCGGGCCCACACCGTGGCGCGAAGCCGATAACCGGTGGTACCACGGCCCACGCGGTCCCACGCCGATGGCCTCGCCCTAGCCCTGACTTTCAGCCATCCGCTGTCCGAAGATGAAGGCAGTTTTAAGAGACGGGGTCCGTTGAAGCCATGGCCAAGAAACACGCTCACCGGCACTGGCTCAACGCGCCCAGGACGCTGCCGCGCCCGGCGCTGGCCGCCAACATCGCCAAGACGCTCGCCGCGATCTACGCCCTGTCCCCGCAAGGACGTCGCCCTGACGTGTTGCGGATCGGTCGTCGACCGAGGCATCACCGTATGTCGGCGAGGTGCTAACAGCGGGTCTGAAGGCCGCGCAGGCCGTCGTAGTCCTGCAAACCCCGGACGACATCGTCTATCTGGACGGGGACCTCTGCGATCCGGACGACCCAAGCAGGTTGTCGGCAGCGAGCCTGGCCTCGCAGGCGCGGGAAAGCCGTCGTGGGTACTCAGGCGGTTGTAGGAGGGCTGACCTGGTAGGCGGTCTGCACCTGGCCGTTCTCACGTAGCCCGCGGACGGTCGGGTGCCACCAGTAGGTGCCGACATGCTTACCCAGCAGCGGCGCCTCGGCGGTGTAGGTCTTGAAGTGCCCGCGCACAACGTGCAGAGGCAGTGCGGCGCCGGCGGCTTCTCGGGCCTGGGCCAGTCCGCGCGGCTGGGCTGTGCCCGGCAACCGGATCAGGTGATGCGACAGCGGTTCGGGCCGTTTGGGTGCGCCGCGCCGGGATCTTGAGGTCAGTTCATGAATCCGATCGCCACACAGGGCACGAGCGCCCAGGCCCGGGTGCGCGCGGCGAGAGGGCTGTGCGGGTCGACGTTGTTGGAGATGCCGAGCGCTTTGCCGTGTTCATCGACCGTGAGAGCGGTCCACACCGGGATATACCAAGCGCGAGTGCCCCTCGCGCACAAGGTCACGAAGGTGAGTACCTGCACCGCGTCCGGGTGGGCGTGCTCGTCGGGTTCGTCGGCGGTGACCCACGCTGCGAAGTGGGTGCCGTCGCTGTCCGACCAGGCCGGGAACGACCACTCGATCCACATCGAATCGAACGGCAACCGCAGCGGCCCGACCAGATCCAGAGGATTGTGGTCCGGGCCCGATGCCCACTGGTCGATATCGCCGGCCATCCAGGCGGCGCAGTCGTGCGCCAGCACCCGAACGCTGTCGCGGGCCGCGCGCCGGAAGTCCCGGAACGTCAGCGGCGCGCTCGTCGCAACCGTGGACTCCACAGTAATGTCACGCTGGTTGAGCCGCTCGAACAGCTGCATCCCCACTCCTCTTCCGCCCACCAAGGGTGCCAGAAAGAATCGTGTCACCGGCCGCGGAAAAGCTGTAGCGGTATGGCCATGCGACGTAATGACCTGGGGCGACGAGGCTTTGGAGGAAGCACGCTGGACGGCAGCGAAGCTAGCGTGGACTGCTGCCTGGGTGAGGTCCTGTTGAGCCGGGAACCGATCGAAGCGCATCGAGCGGGTTGTCCACAGCTTCCGGCAGCCTACTACAGGAGATCTTCAAACAGGTAGAACTACAGGGGGTCTCGCGTTTCTATGTTTGACCTGGGAAAATGCGAGGATGGGGTCGCCCGTTTATGCGTGACGGTCGCCTGATTATGCGTGGGCTCCTGGGCTTTCACCATCGCTACGGTCGCCCGTTTATGCGTGGATAACCTTGCACCGCAACACAGTTATCCACAGGCTGGTCTCAGCGATCGGGTCGCCCGTCTATGCGTACCCACATCCCTGAGGTCGCCCGTTTATGCGCGCCTCCCACCCGCTCGGCGGTGCTAACCGACACCTCGCAGAAGGACCGCGATCAGGTCACCCGTTTATGCGCACCCACTTTGCTAGTTCTCAAAGCGAAGCTTCGGCCACCCCGGTCGCCCGTTTATGCGCACAGCGCGACCGCACCTACCAGTGGCGCGTCGGGCCGGCCGCCAGCAGCAGGCGAAGTGCCGATACCGGGCGGCTCTCAGTCTGGGCGCCCGCCGCCGGGTCGCCCATTTATGCGCGGTCAGAGACTGGTCGCCCGTTTATGCGTGTGAGGCCGATGTGCGGCTCGGGCTGGATGGTCGCCCGTTTATGCGTCGCCGGGCAACGCAGCGGCAGCGAGCAGGATCCATCGATAAGAGCTGCTCAGACGCTGTTTCGGCGGCGAGAGGAGCCAGCTCCGGGTGCTGGTGGCGACACACCGACCTCGGCGGTCGCGGGCAGTTGACGTTCGTGGAATGCTCGGGCTATGTCAAACCGTGATCTAGAGCGAGCCGCCGCAGCGGCCGAACTCTGGGCCGCGGAGGAACAGGAGATCGGCTACCTGGCCCGGCTGTTCTCTCAGACATCCCTGCCATATCAGGATCCCGGAGACCAGAAAGAGGTGTGGTTCCGCCGCAACGGCGCTATTACCCTCACCGTGCAACCCGGCGTCATCATCGACGCCGAAGGCAACGCCAAGAGCCTGGGATACCCCTACGGCACCATTCCTCGGTTGCTGCTGACCTGGCTGTCCACCGAGGCCGTACGCACCAAAAGCCGAGAACTGGTGCTCGGCACGTCGCTGACCGAATTCATGCGGCAACTGGACATGACACCGACCGGCGGCCGCAACGGCACGATCACCCGGCTCTACAAGCAGATGGAGCGACTCTTCCAGGCATCGCTGTCCGTCCGCATCGACGACGGAGACCCCGACCACCAGGCCGGCGCCAAACTCGCCGTCGCCTCCAGCTACGACCTGTGGTGGACCCGAGGCGTCGACGAACAACCCTCGCTCATGCCATCGAGGGTGCGGCTGTCCTACGAATTCTTCGAAGAGGTCACCCAACGCCCCGTGCCGGTCGACCTCGCCGCGCTGCGAGTCCTGCGCGGCTCCCCCATGCGGCTGGACATCTACGCTTGGCTCACCCACCGCATGAGCTACCTGCAGCGCCCGACCACCGTCCCGTGGGAGCTGCTGCGAATGCAGTTCGGCTCGAACCTCAAAGAAACCAAACAAGGCAAACTGCGGTTCAAACGCCTCTTCGAACAGCACCTGGCGCAGGTCAAGCTGGTCTACCGCGACGCCGACGTCGAAGTCACCGACGCCGGCGTGGTGCTGAAGCCGAGCCGAACCCACATCCCGCTCAGAGGGTTCCGAGAACTCGAACGCCGACTCGGAACCTAGCCACCGCACGCCTCGAAGTCGCCGGTATCCAGTGAGGCCCGTTGCCGCCCGCTCATGGACCCCGCCTGAACATTGGTCCTGGATTCACCGCGTGGCGGCTCTGAACTCCGCCTGTCGCCGTCGATACGCGCGCTGTCGGCAGGCGTTGCTGCAGTAGGTCCGCCAAGGCTGAGGGCAACGGTCATGTCAGCATCTGGCGCGGCCTGGGCTGCATGCTGACGACGCTCGAACACGAGCCTGTGAGAGTGATCTTTACCGCGGTAAAGATCTACATCAATGACTCGCGCTACCGATGTCGCGTTCGTGGTGTTGCCGGACGAGCGAGTTGTACGTAGTGGAGTACCTCCATGGCGCCGAGGTGAGAGACAACATCAACGCCAGGCGTTGGGTACCAGCTCCCGGTCATCCTCCACTTTGGCTTCAACGAATTCGGGTGGGGAGTCTACGGCTGCGTTGACAACTCTCAGGCGAGCAGTCATATGCGAGAATGGCAGTGCCGCAAGGCCATTCCTGCTGACAGTGCGCCGAAGTCTCCGAAACGAGCTGGCCAGGGCATGCGCTGGCGGCGCGCCGGACCCTGTCTGTCGCGCTGAAGTGCGGGTTCAACGGTTATGCTGCGTGCGCCATCCGAAGTAGCCGTAAGGCGAAGCACACGGGAGAATTTCATGGCGCATGTATTTGTGCTGCTCAATCAAAAAGGCGGCGTTGGGAAAAGCACGCTGGCGGTGAACCTGGCCGCAGTTACTGCGGAGGTCACCGGCGGTGGTCTGGATCCGGACGCATCATCGCCGGTCGCCGCGGTGTCCATCGACCCGCAGGGCTCCGCAGTCTGGTGGGGATCACGGGTGGACAACCTGCCCTTTCATGTTGTTCAAGCCCACAGTGATCTCAATGGTCTACGAAAACTTCGGGAACTCAAAGGGATCGACCACGTCTTCGTAGACACGCCCGGCTGGTTGGATATGGCCGACCCCGACGACACCCGCGACCCTCTCGGTGAGGGCCCGGCCGGTGACGCGCTGCGCGCGGTGCTTGATTGCGCCGACCATGTCATCGTGCCGATAACTCCGGAGCCGCTGTCGTTCGACCCGACCGCCCGCACCATCCGCAAGGTGATCGCGCCCCGCGGGCTGAAGCACACAGTGGTGCTGAACAACTGGGATCCCCGCGACGGCGAGGCCGACCGCGACGAGACCGTCGAGTTCATCAAACGTAACCAGTGGCCCGGCGCCAAGACGGTGGTGCGCCGCTACAAACTGCACACCCGCGCCTCCCTCAACGGGCAAGTCGTCACCGAGTACCCGACCAACGGCACCTCGCTGCGGGCCAGGGAGGACTTCTACAAGCTCGCACTCGAATTGCGGGTGGCGTGATGGCCCGCGGCGGAGCGCGCAGAAACCTCGCCGACCTGATCGACGCTGTCGGCGACCAGTCCCCCGTCGACGGCACCCCTAGCCCTCAGCCCGCTGGGCCGGCGACCTCCGCTCCTCTGGATCAGCTGGTGGCCAACCCGCGTAACCCGCGCGACGAACTCGGTGACCTCAGCGATCTGGCGAGCATCGTCGACGGCCAGCTGCAGCCCGCACTCGTCGTCACCCGCGGTGCCTATCTCGCGTTGTATCCCGAAGATCACGAAGCGATCGGTGAAGCTCGCTGGGTGGTCGTCAACGGATGTCGCCGCTTGGCGGCCGCGACCAAGTACGGGTGCGCCGAGCTGGAGTTCGTTGTCAAGGACGACGTTGCCTCGTCGCGGGCGCGGCTGCTGTCGGTGGTTATCGACGAGAACATCGGCCGCCAGGACTTCGACGTCATCGAGGAAGCCAAAGCCGTCGAGGCCTTGGTCGCCGAGTGCGGCACTGCTGAGGCCGCTGCCGCCCAGCTGAAGAAGACTGCTGGCTGGGTGTCGCAACGTCGGGCTTTACTGAAGCTCGCCCCCGAGTTACAGGCCGCGCTGCGTCGTGGCGATCTCGCGGTTCGGGTCGCGCGCAGTCTGGCGAAGGTTCCGCTCGAGGAGCAGGTCGCGAAGTGGCAAGCAGAGCAGGCCAAGGCCGACAGTAGCGAATCGTCCGACGCAGATGACACGCCGCGGGAACGGCCACCGGTGGACGCGCCGCGAATCGCGAAAGCCCTCAAACGCTTCGGGGCGCGTCCGGACGTGCTAGCCGACGCGATCAGCGAGTACATGGACACCGATCAACTGAGGAAACTGGTGCTCGCGTTGACAGTGGCGCTGGAAACATCCGCGAAGCGCTGAACGTCGCTGCGGTGGATGGTTTACCGCGGTAAAGACGTGGAGGTGCAATGCCGTTCGATCTTTACCGCGGTAAAGATCGAACGGCGGACGCGGAGCTCGACGTTTGGCATTCGGCGGCATCCAGCTCGGGCGTGACGACGGCTCCGGGGAGCGCCGACTCTGGAGTCGTCGTCGTTGATCATTCGACTGTGATCGGCCAGCTTTCGCAGGGTGCGAGATCGAACGCGCCGAGATAATGACCGCGCAGTAGGTGGTGATACGGGACGTCACCAACCTGGATTCGGAAGAATCCGCTGTCCAGCGTCGCTTCCCGCACTTCTTCCCGAGGCGGCCCTTCGGGGGCTGTGATGGTGACAAGCACAGTGCCGTTAGCTCCTGTGTTGTCATCCACGGTCTCGATGCGCCCCCAAACCACCCCGTCGTCGTAGCCGAAGTCGACGAACCGTGTCCCTCGAGCGGCCCTTACCAGTACGTGGGCACCGCCTGTGACTTGGCCATCGCAGGACTGATGGTCGTCCACGATCCCAGTCAATCGCAGGCTGTTGGGCACGTCGTAGGCGAAGCCCTCGCCGATTTCATCTACCAGCGGCTTGAGTACCGGATCGCCGAGCACGGACTCAGTCATGAACAGCACGTCGCGTTCTTCACCGGGTTGCAGACGTACCCATGCCTTCTCGATGTAGGTCCTGGCGAGAGGGCTCGTCTGACTTACAGCAACCCGGCAGTCCGCCGGCAGCGATGACGGATTGGTGACCTTGACGAAGCCCATCTCACGAGTGGACGGCGATGCGCTCACCGACATCAATTGCGTGTAGTTCGACTGGGCCTCGTTGTTGCTGATTGCGATCTCGCGGATTGTGGGGTCCGCCGGGTCCTTGTACTCGGCGATACGAGCGATGACACAGTAGTGAGGCCGAATAGCCAGGAGTGATAGCCAGGGCGGAATCCATGGAACTGTAGAAGTGAAGGTCACCTCCGCGCCAGTGTTGACGTCTCGGGTCTCGCCGCCGTAGTGGGTTTCCTTCCCCCCTCCAACCGTGAAGTCCTTGACGTAGAAGTCGACCCGCACAGCTTTGGCGTTCATCTGACCGGGATTTCGGACCGTCGCGACAATACGGTTGTCATGGCCCTCCCAGGGCATGTCCGCGTAACGGTTGTCCACTTGGTTCCTGGCGTTGATGATGCGTAGATCCGGGCTCTTCCAGTTCGTGCTCTGGGCCCAGGGGCGGATCTGCGGATCCGGTTTGGCGTCGCCGTACTTGATATGAATCTTTGCGTGGTCGGCCGTGGTTTCCACCACGGTCATCTTGAAGTCGTTGGGGTAGGCGGCGTTGGAGACGTCAGCCACCTCGTAGTCGTCGTTGAGTTGGAACTCGCCTCTGTCGACATCGCTGTCGTCTTCGACTCGAAGAATGTTGCGACGGTCGACCGGCGCCTCCCCCGACCAGCATTCGGTCCCTACGACGGTGCGGTCAGCTGGTATGTCCTGATCCGCGGGAGCTGTCGGCCGCTGCCGACGGTACTCGAAGTACCAGTTCTGTCCGTCGGCGATCCGGACCTCCACGCCCGAGAATTGATTGGCAGGCGGTGTCCCCAGGTCGCTGGCGCACAGAGTCACGGTTTCATCTACCGGCCCCACTGTGGCGAAGTTGAGGCTGCGAATATGGTTTTCCTTGACCCAACCGAGCATCATCCTCTCCACCAGCACTGGCTGGGGAAACTCTCTATTGTAGGCCATGAGCGACCAGGAATCCCCAGGTGTGATCGACGAGGTGGCTCCGGTCCATATTTGTCGAGCCAAGTCCCTGCGTTTGGCCCAATCCGCATGTGAAGCAACAGCGTTCTCATCCGGCAGGCAGAAGTTGTGTCCCAGCTCGTGCGCCGCGCTCTCGCCGCGTTCACGTTGGCCCCAAGTCGGCGAGTCGTCGGCAATGGCGAACATCTGGATCGTGCGAGGGACCGGCACTCTGATCGGGAACACTCCCCCAAGGGACCTCTGGGCGACCTCGAACGTGAGCTGGTAGCCACCTGGACGTGTGGCACTGGGCCAGACATGCCGTCCAGGGTTCGTGGAACTAGCCGGAATCGAGCGAACCACGAGGATGATCGAGTCCACGGTCATGAGGTCGACAAGTGGTGGCTGGCCTGCGCCAGCGAGGGCCTCGTTCCGAGAACGTAGCTCGGCTACAACTGCCCTCGCAAACCCTTCCCAGCCGTCAGTTTGTCCTGTGGTTGTGTTGACCTGTGTGGCATAGGAGGCCCAATTGTTCGCTAGACGAACAGGGCCGACGACACCGGCGTTCACAAGGTCGATTTGACTGTCGGACACGTCTCGCCAGTAGCCGCGCGCTGACTCGAGGACTCCGCCGCGGGCCACCCCGTTGAACACCTCGTCCTCCCAGAGACTGCGCAGCGCCGCTTGGCCTGCGTTGCTCAAGGCGGGGTTGTCGGAAGTTTCGGCAATGACGATCGCGACTCTGTATGTGCCCAGCACCGGGCGCACTGAGAGGTTCTGGGGATGGAAGGGATCGCCGCCGCCCCATTCCGGTGCGGGGGTGTCAGTTTGGAACTCCCCGACGAAGCTCGCGGGCGGACCATCAGCATCCGACCAAGTATCGGTGATCTCGAAGTGGCCGACAGCGAGCTCTTCACCGGTGTTGCGATCGTGAGCGATCAGCCTGAACGATCCTGTCTGGCCACCAGTCGCGAGTACGACCGACGGCTGGATCGGGAAAGTCGCGTCCTTGGAGTGCGAGACGAGCCCACCTTCTGGCGGGTCCACCCGAAAGGCGAGGTCCTCGAAGGCTACTCCGGCAGTGGTGACTCCGACCCGCGCCCAACTGGAGAGATACATCGGCTCAGCTGGCAGGTCGAGCTGCACTTTCGGTGCAGAAGGCAGGTCGAGGCGAAGCAACCGGCTGCCTGAGCCTAGGAGGAGGGCGCCACCGCCGGGAGCCAGGTCGACGCCCCAAATCGGCTCCATGCCCTGGGCGAACACCTGGGGTGCCCCACCAGGAGCGGTCACGTCAACTAGGAGAACCTGGCCGGCCCTGTCCGCTACAGCCAACTGCGAGCCGATGGTATTGGTCCATGCGATATCGCAGCCTTCGCCCAGGTGGGTGATCATCGGCGTGGCGGTCCCGGTGCTGAGATCCACCCGGTACAACTGGGCTGGCGAGGTGCGACAGAGGACGTAGGCCTTACCGGAACCCGCGCGCAACGCGACCGCAGCAGGACTAGGAATGTTCGAGGCCAGCACTTTGGTGGGTGCCCCCACCGGCACGAGGGGAACGCGCACGAGACGTCCGGGGGATCGGTCAGAACTCACTATCGCGGCGCCATCCGCGGGGTCTACGGCCATACCGCTGGCGCCACCTAGCCCGGCTCGCAGAGTGATTGGCTGCGGCGCCCCGAAGTTGATCTCGTACACCCCACGTCGAGCCGTGGTTGCGAGAAGACCGATCCCATCGGGGAGCACGGCGAGTGAAGTGACAGGTCGCCCAACCGAAGCTGTGTCAAGAACTCCGCCGGTGCTGTCATAACAAGTCAGAACGCCGCTTGACGAAGCGGCCACGA
Organism: Nocardia sp. NPDC003726; assembly: GCF_053586955.1. Classification (NCBI taxonomy): domain Bacteria; kingdom Bacillati; phylum Actinomycetota; class Actinomycetes; order Mycobacteriales; family Nocardiaceae; genus Nocardia; species Nocardia sp. NPDC003726. The sequence goes on from NZ_JBSFNF010000037.1 coordinate 16,899, forward strand.
CACTTCCATCGGGCCGGGCGCATACGGCGGTTCCCTTGGTGATTCCTGTGACGAGTTCACTGATGGCCATCGAAACCGCCCTTCAGAGCTTGTTCCGCTAGTCCTGATCAGGTCTTGGTCATACCGCCGGCCTACAACATCTCCGGCTCCCCCATCATTATTCGAAATCCATCGTAGAGGTGCCCCGCCTCCCCACGAGCAGATCCAGCAGATCTGATGACCAGGGACAACACGCACTGGTGCATCTCCTTGCCAGGCTGAATCGTACGGATCGTGCAGAGCCCGCTACTGGCGAGCATTCCCGTGGTAACCACCACGAAGCCGACCGCAAGAAACCTCTCGACCGGTGGCAGGGTGATCACAGTTTGGTTCGTGGGTTTACCGCGGTAAACCAGCCAACGGACCGTGGCGGCTGGTGTACCGCAGTAAGCCAACTCTCCAGCAGCGAGCTACACCAGCGAGTCCTGATGCGTATTGGTGCCGTAGCGGATCTCGAAGACGTCATCGCCGACCGGGACCGAGTCGCGCTCGATCTGCTCGCGCCAGTTGTCTGGCCACCGCGTGGTCTCGGCAGACCACCGCACTCCATCCAGGGACACCCCCCGCAAGTCGACGTCGCGAAAGTCGGCGTCGATGAAGTCGTTCAACATCAGCTGCAGTGCCTCGAGGTCACTGGCGAATTGATTCATCCAGTGGAGCACAGGCCGAACACGTCGGTTGTCAGCCGCGTCGAACATCCACTCGACGATGGTTTCGGCATTATCCAATTTGGTGAACAGGTAGCTGCTTACCTGCTCAGCCCATGCCCGCGCCGCCCAGGGAAGGTGGCGACTTCGGAGAGGTGGGGGGTTGAGCCGACCGACGGCGTTGTCGCGCCAGGATTTGAACTTTTCGAGGAGCCTTTCTGCTGCCTCCTCGCTGGGCGCCTCATCCGGTGCTGAGCCCGAGGAACCCGGAAGGGTGTCCCTCGGTAAACCCGTCTGGAGCAGGTAGCTGCGGTAGCTCTCCGTTGTAAAGGCGGCGTCAACGGAGGGGCTCTTATCGAAGAAGGCCGACTCGAACTCGGTCCGGAGAGTGGGGAAGACGCTAAGTAGAGGGTGGTACATACCCCCTTTCGCTGCTGCCCGGGCGAGATCGCCGATACTGCCCAGGCCGTGCGCATAGATGGCGCGAAGCCGCAGCCTATGAGGCAACGGCATGGCTGCGAGCGCGGATTTCGCCCAATCGATGAAGTCCTGCTGGTCTGCCATGGGCATGATCGGAGCCGCCGCTGGTGGGACAATCGCGGCCAGTCCGGCATCGACATCCAGCTTTCCGGCAAGGCCATCGAGAAGCTGGCTGTGCCGCTCCGAGATCAGTACCTCATGAAGGCCGGCCCGCACGTCGAGCCGTCCAGACAGTTCTGTGAGGAAATTGGATGTGGCCTCAGCGTTCGGGCCCGTGGTCGACGCACTGCGAGAGGCCCTGCGGGCTATCCCGGTCGGTGACCGCAGCAAAGTGAAGGACGCGGTGGACGAACTGTCGCAGGCGGCGGACACTCTGGGATCGGTGCTCATCCACGCGAGTGAATCTTTCGACGACCGGTGCAGCGTCGCGTGCAATCGGATCGTGTGGAATCCCGCAACGGGCCTCGAAGGATGGTCCGCGCAGGTGGCGAAGATCGAAGCGGCCGAAGCCGCGGTGACAGCCACCCGCCTGCAGGCGGCACGGCTCAACGTGGTCCCTGCCGCGCTGTGGGAGTGGGCGCAGACCGATCCCAGCGACACGCAGCGGAAGGAAGAAGGCCATGAGTGACGTCCTGACCTGCTGCGATACGCCGATGTCCCAGGTACCCGCTCAACTCGCCGATGCGCCGTTCGAGCACCTGTGGCTGTGCCGCGAATGCGGACACTACGAACCCGCGGACACCCGGGAGGACGAGATCAGCGTCGACGACTACGAGGCAGAACTCGCCGAGATGAAGTTCGACATGCGCCCCGCCAAGCAGCTGCGAAGCACCCATCCAGCTGCCAGCTCCTGGCCCTCGCCCGAGGCCATCAGCCGGTTGGGCGCAGACGAGGTGCTGATCGCACACGGCCCGATCGACGGCGACATCACCGTGGTCGTCGAGCCCGGCCGCGCCGCCGGAGCCGGGTACGACCTGGCAGAGACCCGCTTCCACTGGCGTTGGGATCCCGACGCGATGGTGGGCATCTGGTACGTCACCGCCGACGGCATCGAGCACCAGGCGACCGGACCTATCCACGAGGTCCGGCTCGACATCGCCGCATGGCGAACCGGCCGGCGGATGGGGCCACGCACGTACCGGCGCCACGCCGCGATCGCCATGTACGCCACCGGCTGCTGCGCCGTCTACCCCGGAGAAATCGCCGACTCGCTCGGCGAGGAAGTCGCCTACGAACGTGCAGACGGAGAGCGGTGGCGCGACATCGCCGAGCGCTGGCAGGTGCCAGTGCGTGCGCTCGTGGCCTGGTATCTCGAGCACCGCGCGAGGCAGCTGCTGTGGGGTCGGCATGAATGCGGGAAGTACCTCCTGAAGAAGGCAGGCATTTAGGACATCACGACCCGCAGGCACGTGCGCCGCGGTTCACAGACGCGTTGGTTTACCGCGGTAAACCAACGCCTATCCAGACTGCCGCTTGTCGCGCGATCCGGTCCGCCTGGCCGATTCGCTCGAGCCCCGCTGGCTGGACCAGACCGAACCCCCGCTCCCATTCGGCGCCGCGCACACGACGACATACCGCCATCCTGAGAAAGGAACCACCGATGACCCACACCGCTGCAACCACCACTGTTTCGCAGGAACTCCTGGTGGACAGGGCGTTGAGGCAGGCGCACGAGTCGCTTGCCGCCGCCGCGCGCTTGGCGGCGACCAGCAATGGAGAACAGGCCTCACGGGTGATGAGCGCGCAGTTCGACGCCGCTTTCCTGGCCGTGGAAACACTGTTGGAACTGCGCGCCGTAGACCACGCACGCACCGCCGCTCGGTTCGGGGTCGCCGGGCACGTGGGTACGAACCGATGATAGGCAGCCTGCTGATCACCGAAAGGGCCGCCGACCAGGCCGCTGGGGGCCGCGATCCCGATGACATCCTGCACCTCGTCGGCTGGCTCGAGGACCTGAAATCGCGTGCTATGCGCGGCTTTCCTCGCGCACTGTGCGGCGAGCGGCTAGTCGGCGATCCGGACGCGCCCGACCTGCTGGATCCGAACACGCCGATCTGCCAGCGGTGCATCGACATCAATGGCAGCAAGTCCAGCGTGCTGTTGCGCCGCCTGCACTGGGTGCCGGGCCGATCCCGGCCGTGGAACCAGCCGGAGATCGGGGACTGCCACTAAGGAACTGCTGCAGAAGCGAGAAGCTGCTTGAGGTACTGCACGCTCTCCGATGTCGGCAACGCGTCGGCGACCATTCTCTTCATGGCAGTCTCGTACGACTCGACATCGCCTGGCCTATCGACGTAGATCGCGCTTGTGAGCTGCTCGGTGTAGACGATGTTGGGTAGTTCGGGTTCCGGGAAGGACAGGATGCTGAAAGAGTTGGCTACCGGCGCGAGCTTGCCTGCGGAGTAGGGCAGGACCTGAATCCGGATATTCGGGCGCTCGGCCATCTCAAGCAAGTGCTCAAGTTCTTCGCGCCAGACTTGTGTCCCGCCTACCCGGCGGTGCAGCACGCTTTCGTCGACGACGAGCCAGAACGTGGGTGCGGCGGTCCGGGTGAGGGCCTGCTGACGACGCGTCAGTATGGCAACTTTCCGCTCGATGTCCGTCTGCCCCATGGACCCGCTGCTGAGCGTGATCACTGCGCGGGCGTAGTCGGCAGTCTGCAACAAGCTCGGCAGGATCCCCATCTGGTAGGTGCGGATCATGGTGGCGGCTTGTTCCAGCCCCATGTAGGTGGCGAACCAGGCCGGAAGAAGATCGCTGTGCTGCTGCCACCATCCTGGCTCGTTAGCGCGGCGGGCCAAATCGAAAATTGTGGCCTGCTCAGCGGGATCGTCGACGCCGTAGAGGAACAGCAGATCCCTCAGATCACGCTCCTTGAACCCAGTACGCCCCGATTCCAATCGACTGATTTTGCCGTGCGAGCCGCGGATTGCCTCGGCAGCTACCTCCTTTGTGATGCCTCTTCTCTCACGCAGTTGGCGGAGTCGTTTGCCGAGCACCATCCGCAAGGCGAGCGAACCACGTTCCGCCACTGCCACGAAGTTCTCTGCTTGAGTAACGGCGACCGCGTTCCCAACCTGGATGTAGAGGGGGCGCCGATCGGGAGTCCCTGCACCGGCATGCTCAGGGCCGCGCCTCATACGAACCTGGTTCGGTTCCGCCCACATCGAGGACACCGCGAGTGCAGAGTACTCTCCACCGACTTCGGCGTCGGCATCGGACGGCGGCTGCTCGCTCGCTTCGATATCAATCATTGTCTGCCGCACCGCAACGACGTCGGCATCGGCAACAGTGCTCTGCAGTACCCGGGCGGCCAGCCCGCCGAGAGACCCCCGGTCAAGCAGCTCCGAAATCCGCATCGACCTCGCGAGACTGCGGACTTTCTCGGAATCGGAGGAGACTGCGCCGTGGGGCATCCGTGATGTCGCTGCTCCAAGCGAGCCGCGAGTGAGGAGTTCGGAAATCCGCGCCAGCCGACGCGCTTCGCCGTCGAGGTCGTTCATACGGGCTTCCTTCCGCGCGACAGCGAACGCACCCAGTTATGCGTCGCCATCAAGCGTGACCAGCGTCGTTCAACCGCCTTCTCGGTCACACCCAGTTCCTGGGCTATCTCCCGATTGGACTTGTCGTTGACCTTGCCCCAGAGGATCGCCTTGTCGCGTGGCGCCCAACTCTCCAGCACCGCCCGCGCCAGATCGCGGACCAATGTCCGCTCGGTCGGATTCGCAACATCTCGCGCTGCGGCAGCTGTGAGCTCATCGACGGGAACACGGGGGTCATCGAGCCGAATCAGCGTGTCAGCGGCCCATTTCCGTTCCTCTTTCCTACGCTTCGAGAACGCCGACACGAACGCGTAGACACATCCCGTCACGAAGTACGTCTCTATGCTGGCGCCGCCTTCCGCAGCCCAGCCCACGCCGTCACGTGCCTTCTGTCGGAACAGAACGAGGGCCTTGGCCACCGAGAAGAACTTGAGTTCGTCGCGCACATCGGCCCCACGGCGGAGCTCGTCCAGCTCGAATTCGGTCGGCTCCAGTTGCATACCCCGAGCGGAGGCCTGAGCGAATACTTCGCCGTTCTGCAGCCACACCTCCAAGACACTCAACCCATGCCGCGCCAGCCGCTCCTCCAGCAGTTCCCATCCCGGTCCGCTGAAGTCTTCCTCGCGCAGCAGATCGAACAGCTCGGCATCTGCCGCGATCTGTGGAGGTAGTGCCCGGCCGGTGACCGCTGAACCTCTTTGTCTGCTGGCAACGAAATGCCGAGGAGCGTCCAAACGCGCGGCTGGCGTCGAACCGCTGACTTCCTCCCTCAGGCGGTTGTCCGGATCATCGCCGGCGGGCCTTCCTCCTCCATCAGCACTTCCCATCGTTGGTTCCTTCTCGGCATGGTCTGGACTCAGTACCGCTCATCACCTGGTTATATGGCTCGATCGAGTCGCGACCCCCCCGATCAGGAAACTGGTCGAAAACCCGCTCAGGAGGGGATGTGTAGCGGTTCGGCGCGGTACAACGACCGCAGGAGCACCGATAAGGAGGACATGCTCATGCCGGTCATCGCGACCATGCCGCCGCAGACGCCGAGAAGTGCGTGCCTAACCATCACACCGAGCGGTGCAGGCCGCCTCGTCCTGGACTCCGACGTGCCGCTCGAGATGGCGCCATCGCCGACCGGTCAGCAGTGGGGACGCGCATGCTGGCATCCCACCGCAACTGCCGCCGTGTCGGCTCGAACGCAGGATCGGCGGCCGGAAGCCGAACATGCCGAAGGCCCTGGAGTGCGCGGATCTCCAGGGCCTTCGTCTGTGTCGTCATGGCGTTGCTTGACTTCGAACGCCGTCCCAAATCAAGTTTTGGTGATGGTCCGCCGCCCTAGAACTTTTTGGCAGAAGCGCGAGCGGCGGACCAGTCATGGACTCGGAAGGCAAAGACTTTCCGCATCCACTCACTTCTTCGGCTAGCACTCGGATAGCGTGGACATCCGAGGACAAATATGTGACGCAAGTCACAATATCCCCCCTTGCTGCATCGATGTACTTCAAGTGATGCAAGTCACATCTTTAGAGACTGCCCAGTGCGTCCGGTACGACAGTGCCACTGTCCGGTGTGCGAAAGTCCAGGTAGGTCTGCGTCCGTAACTATGGTTACGTAACCGCAAACGGGGGAAACAAATACCGCCCGGTCCCCAGTTCATCTCCCCGTCCGCCCCTTGACGATTCGCGGTATCCCCACCGTAGGGCAGTATTAGCCCCGAGATGTATCCCGCATCTCAACGGTGAGTCCTTCCGAGCCCAAAGTTCCTGGCAGAAGCGCGGGCACAGCGGTTGGACGTCATGGACAGATAAAGGAAGAGGCAGACGTGGGCGCTTCGGCGGCTGCGCACGGCCACGGCAGGGGCGAGCGTCTCCCTGCCGTCGGTCGTGCACTGAAGGAATTCACGATCCACTACGGCGCGGGCACGGGGGTGATCACCGCAGTAGGCATCACGCACTTCGCACCCCACCACGAAACCGCAACGCAGCTTGCCGAATTCGGCCTGTGGCCGTTCGGCGCCGCGCTGGCGGCTCAGTGCCTGTATGGCGTTACCACCCGCTTGATCCTCCCGGGCGGGAGCGCGGCCATGGGCGCGGTAGTCGGCTACGTCGGAAAGATCTGGGACGAAAAACGCCGGGAGCGCCACCCGGGAGCCGAGCCGGAAGACGGGCCCGAACCCGGCCACCAGTCGACGGCGCGCCGCGACGGCTCGGTCGAGATCCAGTACTTCGAGGCCGACATTCGCTACCAGGAGCGCTCCAGCGAGCCGGCGCAGCGTCCGGACGACGGATACGGCGATGGACCGGATGCTCGCGGCTGAGTCCGGCTCATCGGCAACGGGTCGTACGTCCACCACCGGTGGGCGTACGACCCGTGTCGGCCGCCAGGAATTCGAGGCGTTCTATCGGCACCACACCCCCGAGTTGCGTGCCTGGATCGCCCACAAGCTGCGCGTGCGCGTCGAATCCGACGTCGTAGGCGAGATCGCCGACGACGTCATGCTCGCCGCGCACAGCCGCTGGGACGATCTCATCGGTCCGATGAAAACCGAAGAGCGCCCGCCCTGGCTGCAAGTGGTGGCACGCAACAAGTGCGTCGACTACCTCCGCCGGACCCAGCGAGGCCCGCTGCTGGTGCCCGACGAGGTGCTGCGCGACATCGCGACCGAAACCCACGCCCTCAACGGGGAGCACACCGCGCTGGTACGGGACCTCGTCGCCCAAACCATGCAGGAGCTCTCGCCGAGCCAACAGCAGATACTCGAGCGATCGTCGTTCGGCTATCGCATCGACGAGATCGCCGAGCAGCTGGACTCCTCTCCAGATGCGGTGCGCAAGCAGCTGTATCGTGCACGCCAGACCGCTCGCGAACAGATCGAAGGCATGGACGCCGCGGTCGACGAGGACTCCGCCGAGATGCCGAAGCAGATCTTCGGCAGCGAGGCCTTGAACAGCGAGACGTTGCAGGAGTTCTGCAGGGAACTCCCGGGCGCGATCGATGCGGTCGAACTGCAGGTCGCTGTCATGACCTGGAAGAAAGGTATGGCTCCGCGCAAGATCGCCGACAAGCTGGGCATGAGCGTCGCCAAGGTCTACGCCTACCGGAAGAAGGCGCGACCCAAGATGGAGGCGCTGGTGCAGCGCCTCGCCGAACGCTTTCCCGAACTCGAAGCCAACGAGTTCGCCGATCGCTTCGGCCAGGCCAACATTCAGCTCGCCTCCCGGGACTCGGCAGTCCGCGCTGCCGGGGTCGAGGCAATGGCCGCACTCGCGGACGTCTGCATCGGTACACGCCGCCAGCAGTGCATCGCCATGCTGTGCGCGTACTTGCGGCTGGACTACGACCCCGCAACCGGCACCACCAAGGTCGTCACTTCGCGTCGAGGTGGCCACCGCGGGGTCGACGGCGGCATCGAGTACCGCCAGCACGACCGGAAAGTGCGGCAAGCCATCGTCCGCGTCATCGTCGAACACCTTCGCCCCGAGGCCGAACGCAGCTGGAAGAAGAACGTCTTCGATTTCCGGGGCGTGCACTTCGAGGACGCCGACTTCGACGGGGCGGCCTTCGGCGCCGCCGTCACCTTCGAAGGCGCCATCTTCTCCGGCACTACCCGGTTCGTCGGCGCCACCTTCGCCAAGGACGCGCGGTTCGACAACGCGGTGTTCATGGGCAAAGCGTGGTTCACCTACGCGGAGTTCGGTGGCTTCACCTCGTTCCGCAACACCCACTTTGCCAGCGCTGTCTACTTCGAGCGCGCGCACTTCATCGGAAAGGCAGACCTTTCGGACATCGACTTCTGTCGATCACCCAGATTCTGGGAAGCGAAACTCGACGATCCGCGGGCATGCTTGCAACTGGTTCGGCTCCTGGGCCCCACGAGATTTCGCCGAGCCTTCAGCAGGGGCTCTCACGTCTCTCAGCACCCACCATTACAAAGACCACCAGATTGACTGTGGTCGGAAATTTGGTGGTCGAAAACATCTCCGACCACCCGCACGTCATGCCTGCCGTGAGGTTCGATGACCAACCCGCCGGGCATGGTCGGGCCGCCGCGCCTGCCCTGATCGAGTCCCCAAGTCGGGCCTCGGCCGTCTTCACGCCTATCGGAAGTAGCAGCGAGGTCCACGTCGATGACCTCGCCGGCCTTCTCCGACGGTCGGCGGCCGCATGGGCGCAGTAGAAGGCGCGGCCGCCGTCGGCCGGAAAGAGTTCGAACAGTTCCACGATCGCTACTCGGCTCGCGTGCGGTCGCTGATCAACTGGTACCTGCTCTACTGGGGCTGGCAAGCAGACCGCGACGACGAGGTCATGCTGACGACGCTCGAACACGAGGACATCTACAACGACGTCATGGTGACGGTGTTCGAACAGTGGGAAAAGGTCCAGACGCGGGAACGCGCCGAACTGGTGCAGTGGCTGGACGAGCTGGTGAAGGCCGGGTGCATCCAGTACTTCCTCCGGTTCTCGACCTACCCGGTGGTCTCCGACGATGTGCTTCGCGAGCGAGCCGCCACCGACTACACGCCCAACGGCGCCGACGCCGTCATCGCCAAAGAGCTCTGGGTCCAGACGGTGCGAGCGCTTTCCCCACGTCAGCGAGAGGTCTGGAGCCGCGCTTACAAGGGGTACAACAACACTGAGATCGCCAACCAACTCGGCATGACGCCCGAGGCGGTGCGCAAGCAACTCTCACGGTCCAAGCAGATCGTCCAACACCAGGCCGAAGCCAGGGACAACGCCGTCGCGGAAGATCTGGGATTCGCCGTGCGCGAACAGAAACAGACGCGGGGCGCCCCTCGGCTGCTCCACGGGCAGCTCCCCCACGTCGTCGCGATGCTGCGCCGCACGATCAACTCGGCGCTGAAGCGGTTGAGCAACGGCCGAACGTCGGGCTGATTCGAAGCCGAACGCAGGGTGGTCGCGACGGATCCGGGGCGGGCCGCTGATCACCGAATCGAAGTTCCGCCCCTACCTTCGTTCGCGCGTCGAGTTCGCCGGTTCGGACGCGCCGCTGCCGCTGCCCGCCGCTCAGCCTCCTCGCGCTCGCGGCGGTGCGCAGCGAAAATCGAACGGATCAGCTCTTTCTGGCGTTCGTTCAATGGCGGCGCGTTCTCCAGTTGCCGTGCGATCCACTCCGCCTCGGCCTCTTCGTAGCGTCTGTTCTTCGATGTGGTCACCTTCGTTGTTCGTGGCGGTGCACATGTGAGCTGTCTTTACCGGCGGTAAAGCCTGCGGTGGCGCCCCGCAGACCGGTTGAGGCGCCGTATCGACAGGCCGGGCGTCCTGTGGCGTCCAGGGGCTCATCGCATTGAAGCCCGTCTATCGAAACGGTGGGTTTTACCGCCGGTAAAGACGTGTGGTGAAGCTACGTCGCGCGGCCAGCTCCGCCGCGTCCCGCTGGGCTAACGCCAGTGCCCGCTGTCTCGACTACCTGGTGTGCCGGGCGTCTGACGGACACAACGAAGTGCGAGTCGGATAGATCGGAGGAGTAGCTGATGGCGGTCGCTTGGCATACGAGATGCGCAGGTAACCGACGTGCCTGAACCGCATTCCACACGTCCTGACTGGGCAGCGCTCTACCTCAAGCATCGCGAGGCGATGTATCGCGTGGCCTACAAAGTCTTAGGGGAGGTGGGGATGGCAGACCAAGCCGGCGATGTCGTCAACGAGGCGATGGTGTCGCTCATGGATGCCCCTCCCGGCGATGTCCGCAACTGGCAGGCGCTGCTGGTCTCGACGGCCAAACGGCGAGCGCTGGACCTGATCCGTTCGGCCCCGGTCCGCCGAGCGGGTCCGGAGCTGGACGAGCAGCACGATGCTGCCGAACTCGGCGATGTCGCCGAGGATGTGGCGGAGCAGGTGGACCGTCAACGGGCTGCGGCGAGGGTGTGGGACAGCTTGGCGGTCCTGGACGAGCCGCATCGCAAAGTCGCCCGGGAGTACATAGCCCAGGCTCGGCCGCGGGCGGACGTTGCTGCCGAGCTGGGAGTGACGCCAGCGCGAGTGAGTCAGATGATGACCCGGGCATTGAAGGAATTGCGAAGTGCGATAAGCCGAGAGCAGGTGACGACACATGTCGGAAAATGAGCGGGACAGGGCTCTCGAGTATCTGTTGGACAGGCGCTCTGGAAGAGCGGCAGACCATGGTCGGCCTCCGCTGAACGACGAGGACCGTGCCGAATTCGAGTCGCTGGTCGAGGTAGCAGACCTGCTGTGGGACGCCGGCCACGGCGCCCCGCCGCTCGAGCAGGATCCAGTCGCGGCGATGCTCGGTCTCATTCCCGACGCCGGATACCAGCTGGATCCCCGCGCGCTGACCCGCGCCCGCAAGAACGCCAAGTTCAAACCCAGCGAACTCGCTGAACGACTGGTAGCCCGCGGGTGGGAGGTGCAGGGCAAAGACATCTTCCGATGGGAATCCCAGAATGCGGCGGAGGTCTCTCCAGCCTTGGTGAGGGCCATCGCCGAGGAACTCGGCGTCGATGCCGACCAGCTCACTGCCTCCGAGCAGAAGACCTCGCAGAATGCGGCGGTCGCGAAAGCGGCCGACACATCCAAATTCCAGGCCTTGGCACAACGATGGGCTCGTGCCACAGGTCAGACCCTTGCTATGGCCGCTTCGACGCTGCAGTCGCGGATGCTCACCACGGTGCATCGGGGTGACCACCCAGACGCCGATCAGATGCTCCGGTCCCTGGAGTCGCTCGTCACTGCCGTAGAACAAGGACACCGCCGGTGAACCTCGACCAGTGCGTCGAGCTTGCTCTCGGCCATCTGGGCCCAGCCGTGCGGGCCGGTTTCGCTGCCGACCCGCTCACGGTTTTGCGCACCGACCTGGGCCTGAAAGTCGATGCAGTGCACCATCTCGCGGATCGTCGCAACGACGGAGGCGCTTGCGACGGCATGTCGTTCCTGCAGGACGGAGTGATCCTGTACGCGCCGACACCACACAGCCGCCGCGAGAACTTCACCCTTGCCCACGAACTCGGCCACTACCTGGTCGACCAGACGGAAGACGTCCTCGACTGGCTCGCCGACCAAGACCACGCCGCCGAGCTGCTGGAAACCATCTGCGACCGGATCGCGCAACGTCTGCTGCTGCCGACCCAACTCATCGACACGGTGCTGACCGATCGGCCGATCCGTGCCGCGCACGTCCGGAAGCTCTACGACGCCAGCCAAGCCAGCAGACCCGCCTGCGCGATCGCGGTCGCGGCCCGACTGCCGCACCTCGGCGCCGTCGTAATCACCGACCGCACCGAGGACCTCGTGCAGTACGCGAGCGTCCGCCCCGACCCTGACCAGGGATGGCCCACAGTTTTTCCCTGGCCGGGCCAGATCATCCCGGCCGGCCATCCGCTCACCAACATGCGACTCGGCGCGACGATGACCCGCAGAACCTTCTGGGAAACTCCCTGGGGCACCCGCGCCGACTTCTACATCGACGCCATCAGCGACTCCAGCCGGGGCATAGCGGTGTTCTCCGATGTCGACGTCTGGGGTAGCGAGCGCCTACACCTCGATCCCGAACGCGAGTACGACCAACGGCCAGTCCTCGAAACCTACTGCTGCGGCCGCGCTCGGACGGTACGCGGCTACCCCTGCGAGAGCTGCCACCGCCCATACTGTCCGCAATGCGGGCACTGCCGCTGCGAACGGGCTGCCCTGAAAGAACAGAGCTGCAATGGGTGCTTCCTGAAGTTCCAGCCGCACTTGCTGATCGGCGGATTGTGCGAAGACTGCCGCTAGTTGCCAGCCACTAACTCACCGGCACTCTATCTCGACTACATCACGACAGCGAAACAAATCGAGCCGACCCGCTCGGCCGCTGTCGGGATGGAGGTGAAGAAGAGATGGCGAAGAACACCGGACACGGGCGCCGCGTCGGCGCAGTCAAGGGCCGCAGCGAATTCAAGGTCGGCAAGACCTGGTTCAAGCGGGACACCTCGACTGGCCGCATCCTCAACGGCAGCCCGAACCAGCACAAGGGCGTCCGCAACGAAAAGTAACCCATGCCGGCCGGGCGGCGGCGCATCCCGCTGCCGCCCGGCCGGCACGAAACACCAGTAAAGGCAACAACATGACCAACAAACGCATCGTGCAGCGCCGTGAAGACGGCGATTGGGAAGTCCGCGCCCCCGGCGCCGACCGTGCCAGCGCCGTCGTCGCGACCCAGGCAGAAGGCATCGACCGCGGCCGCGACATCCTCAGCAAGTCCGGCGGCGGCGAACTTCAGATCCGCGGCCGGGACGGCACCATCCGCAAGCAGGACACCATCCCGCCCGGCAACGACCCGCGCTCATCGAAAGGCTGAGCCACACAACGCAATAGCCGGTACGAGTAAGGCCGTCACCGCGCAACGCGAGAGCGCACCGGTAGTTTGCTGCGGTGCGCTGTCATGTTGCGCGGTGACGAATCTCCGGCGCGTCGTCGCAATCCAAAGTGCCGAAACGTAGCCACGCCGTTTATGCTGCGAGCGCCATCCGAAGTAGCCGAAAATCGGCGAAGCACACGGGAGAGATTCATGGCGCACGTATTTGTGCTGCTCAATCAAAAAGGCGGCGTGGGCAAAAGCACCCTGGCGGTCAACCTCGCCGCAGTCACCGCAGAGGTCGCCGGCGGAGGCCTGGATCCGGACGCACCGTCACCAGTCGCAGCGGTATCCATCGACCCGCAGGGGTCCGCGGTCTGGTGGGGATCGCGCGTGGACAACCTGCCCTTCCATGTCGTCCAGGCGCACGGCGACCTCGCCGGCCTGCGGAAGCTGAGAGAACTCAGAGGCATCGACCACGTCTTCGTCGACACCCCCGGCTGGCTGGACATGGCCGACCCCGACGACACCCGCGACCCTCTCGGCGAGGGCCCGGCCGGAGACGCGCTGCGCGCGGTGCTCGATTGCGCCGACCATGTCATCGTGCCGATCACCCCGGAACCCCTGTCGTTCGACCCGACAGCCCGCACCATCCGCAAGGTCATCAAGCCCCGCGGACTGAAACACACAGTGGTGCTCAACAACTGGGACCCCCGCGACGGCGAGGCCGACCGCGACGAGACCGTCGAATTCATCAAGCGCAACCAGTGGCCCGGCGCCAAGACGGTGGTGCGCCGCTACAAGCTGCACACCCGCGCCTCGCTGAACGGCCAGGTCGTCACCGAGTACCCGACCAACGGGACCTCCCTGCGGGCCAGAGAAGATTTCTACAAGCTGGCGCTGGAATTGCGGGTGGCGTGATGGCCAAGGGTGGAGCACGCAGAAACCTCGCCGACCTGATCGACGCGGTCGGCGACCAATCCCCCGTCGACGGCGCCACATTTCACCCTGGCGGTATGCCGACATCCGCTCCCCTGGCCCAGTTCGTCGCCAACCCGCGCAATCCCCGCGACGAGCTCGGCGACCTGAGCGACCTGGAAAGCATCGGCGAAATTCAGCTACAGCCCGCGCTCGTCGTCACCCGCGACGCATACCTCTCGCTCTACCCAGAGGACCGGGAGGCGGTTGCTGCTGCGCGGTGGGTGGTCGTCAACGGGTGTCGGCGTTTGGCCGCCGCACGCAAGTACGGACGCACCGAGCTGGAGTTCGTCGTCAAGGACGAGGTGGCAACCACGCGAGTGCGGTTGCTGTCTGCGTCGATCACCGAGAACGTCGCCCGGCAAGGATTCGACGTGATCGAAGAAGCCAAGGCCGTCGAAGCGCTCGTCGCCGAGTGCGGCACGGCGGAGGCCGCCGCAGCACAGCTGAAGAAGACCGGCGGCTGGGTATCGCAACGCCGTGCCCTGCTCAAGCTCGCCCCTGAGCTGCAGGCCGCGCTGCGGCGCGGCGACCTCGCGGTGCGCGTCGCCCGCAGCCTGGCCAAGGTTCCACTCGAGGAACAGGTCGCGAAATGGCAGGCCGAGATGGACAAGGCCCCCGCCGACTCCCCCGCCGAGAAAGACAAGCCACAGGAAAAGCCACCAGTAGACGCTCCACGCATCGTAAAGGTGCTCAAGCGATTCGACGCGCGTCCCGATGTGCTCGCTGATGCGATCCGTGAGTACATGGACGCCGATCAGCTTCGAACCTTGATCGCGGTGCTCGCGGCGTCATTGGAGCCACCGAAGGCCACTGACTGAGCGGGTGGCGAGGGTTTACCACTGGTAAACCCTCGCCCTACTCTCTTCCCTCTTCACGTCGCACTCGATCAAGTGACTGGCGTACCGCCGCCCGACGAGCCCATCGCCACGGCCCGACGCTGCACAGCCGCACCGTCATAGACTGGCAGCAGTTTAACAGTCTAAGCTGATGACTTGCGCTCGAAATCGCTGCATCGACTGGAAGGACTGAATAGTGGCTGGATTGCTGACGTGGACATTGAAGATGTCCGAAGAACAGGCCGTGGAATGGGATCAACTCGTAGCCGACTTGGCGGAGGAAATCGGTCGTGGGCAAGTCGGCCGTAGCAAGCTGACGCGCAAGGAGCTCGTCGAAACGCTGGTCTCCCTTGCGCGAACCGACAAGACGGTGCGCAAACGGTTGGCCGATGAACTGCGGGCGCAGACGGCCAGCTGACCAGCCACCGATCGCCACCACGCTCGTGCAGCGATAAGTCGAAACCCAGAGGCCCGGAGTCGACACGGCTCCGGGCCTTCTCGTGTGCGCCGGAAGCCCTGCCGAGGTGCTGCTGGGCACGTGCGACCTTGCGCCCGCAGCCAACACCATCAACAGTCTAGACTGTTGTAAATACAGACTGTTAGACTGTTGATGCTGATTAGGTAGCGACCACCTCGGAGGGAAGACGCCATGCCGCACACCACCGCCCAGAACTCCCGCACCGCCTCCCGGAGCCTGCTGCTCGGCGTGCTGCACCTGATCGGCGCGACGCTCGAATTCCTGTTCAGTAAGCCCGTGCTGATGGCCGGCCTTTTCGTCGTGGCGGTCGTCGCGCAGGTCTCGCTGGTGCTCACCGTCGGCCGAGCTCCCGCCGACACGCTGATGCCATCCACCGTCGCAGTCGCCCACCACAGCCTCGCCGCGGACTGCGTCATGTTCTGCGGCGACCCCGGCTGGACCCTCGAGCTGTAGTCGCGGCCGCGGCGGAAGGAACGGATCGATGCACGCCATGGTGTCAGTGCTCAGGGATAACGTTGGTAGAGCGTCGATTTCGGCGCTCACACGCGAGGAGGGGTGAACGCGATGCGAGTCATCAACGCCGATCGGGAAGGGATCGCGCCCACGGAGAAGCAGGTCATCGGCTGGCTGCAGAAGTGGAACGACGGCTTCCACATCCCCGGTATCGCGATCTCCGGTTGCTACGTGCCCGATCGGAAGAAGCCTGGTCACGGCCAGGAAGCCGACCTGGTGGTGATCACGCCGCAGACCTGCGTGGTGATCGAGATCAAAGGCATCC
Source organism: Nocardia sp. NPDC003726 (assembly GCF_053586955.1). Classification (NCBI taxonomy): domain Bacteria; kingdom Bacillati; phylum Actinomycetota; class Actinomycetes; order Mycobacteriales; family Nocardiaceae; genus Nocardia; species Nocardia sp. NPDC003726. Next base: position 32,982 of record NZ_JBSFNF010000037.1, read on the forward strand.
TGCCCCGCGTCAGCGGCCTACTGTCCTGCACGACCAACGGCCGCTGGACCCTTTCAGGCACCGACGAAGACCCAGTGCACGTGCGCAAGGGCGACATGAACCCGATCGGTCAGGTGAGCGACGGCTACTACAACCTCAAAGACCAGGCAGAGAAGGTCGGGATCGACGCATTCATCGCCGGCATGGTGCTGGTAGTGCCACGCGAGAAGTACCCGGTCACCCTCGACTGGAGCGGCCCGAAACCCAAGGGATGCGAGGTCCGCCTCGCCGACTATTCCGGATTGCGGAAGTACTTTCACCACCGCGCCGCGCGGCATGAGCCGTCATGGACCGCCGAACGAGTGCACACGTTGCTCACCGCACTCAACTACGGCACAGAGATCACCGTCGCGCAGCTGATCGCCGAAGGTTTCACCGCCAAGCGCCCACAGTCCAGCAGCAAAGTGCCCGAGCCGGATCCATGGCTGGCGCCGGTTACGCCACTGCCCTCGGCGCGTCCTCCCGCTCCCCCTACACCACCACCGGCCGCGCCGCAGCGACCGGTCGATCTGGGCCGCTCCAGCGCCGACGCGGTGGACTACTCATATGAGCCGATCGACCCAGTGCACACCACCGCGGCACCGGATCGGCGGCGCCACGGCGTCCAGGCGGTCGGAGCCGTCGCGGCGATCGCGCTGATCGTCGGTGGAGTGTGGGTGCTCGCGCAGGCCCGCACCGACACCGCCGAGCCTCAGCCAGTCAGCAACGAAGTCACCCAGTCGAGCACCGAGGAGCCGACAGCGGTGCCACCACCTGCTGAAGCGCCTGCGCCCCGTGCGCCGACGGGGTGCTTTCCGTTTCAGTCCAACTGCTGACGGGCACGGCGTCGAGGTGATACCCCCTGCCGCTCAACGGGTTTCATCCCGAGCATGATCTAATACCTGTGCCCCCTGAAAAAACTCCTCCAAACTACAAAATTGGAGTTTTGCATGATGGCACAAGTCGCACTGATCGCTGCGGCCTGTTTTGTTTGCTACCTCGCGCTCTGCGCGGTGGTGGTTGTTCGCACCGGCAGTGCCCGCGACCTGCAGTATGTGGCTCAAGCAGTCTACGTACTCAGGCTCGGTAGGGGTCCTACTGGACCCAGTGCCTAGATCAAGGTCGGCAGGATGTCCATCCTGCCGACCTTTCACTGCGCGACCAACCAGCCCTTCTCCGCCGGGCCCGCTCATGGCCTCGCTTCCAGACCGTCAACAGTGCCACCATGAGGCCATGGCTCAACTCACGATCACGCTGAACGATCGCTTGGCCGAATTGGTGCGTGCTCGAGCCGATGGCGACGTCTCGGCGTGGATCGCTAAGGCGTGTACGTCCCGGCTGTTGCAGGAAGAGGCCCAAGCCCTGGCCGCCTGGCAGCGAGCACACCCCGCCGAAACCGCCGCCGAGTACGCCGAAGCGGAAGCCGAACGCGAACTGGTCGACGAACTTGCGCGACTACGCGCCGAGCACGGCGAACTCACCGCCGAACAGATAACCGAGGCTGAGCAGCGTGTCCGCGAACTGCTGGAGCGTGAACAGTAATCAGCACGCCCTACCAACGAGGCCGGAAGACGTAACGCCGCAGGTGCTTTCGGTACCTGGCCACACTGCGCGGTCTACTGTCGCCTCGTGCAGATACGTAGTGAAGAACAGCTGAACCCTGTTGCAGATGAAGTCTCAGCTATCACCGCCGTGGTCCGGCCGATCCTGATCGGCATTCTCTACTCGCTCAAAGCCGACGTCGTGGCTGAGGTCGGAGGCCGAGACCAGGTGAAGCTGAAGATGCTTCCCCGATTGCAGCGGCGGGGCGATGGTGACACTGGCATCTGTTTCGAATACGCGGTGCACGATGCTGTCAGCCGCGGTGACGCGGCAGTCATCGAGAGGGTCTACGACGCTCTCGACCTCTGCAATGTCCCAGGTGAGGAGATCGGCTCCATCTTGTTCGGTGCGGAGAAGGCGGGTTCGCAGCAGCTGATCGATACTGCTGGTGACTTGCTGACCAACGATTCAGCTCTCCTGTCCGGATCGCGGGGGCGGCCGGTGAAGCTCAAGCGCCACCTCACAGCTGCGGCCGCAGCGTTCCGGAAGAAGGGCGCCGCCCAGGGGCTGCTGCCGCAAAGCATCAGCGGGCTGTGGCGGGCAGACCTGTTCCTTGGCTGTCTTGATGCTGACTACTGGGTCGGAACCACCGTGAAGATCAACCCGTCGAATCTCAAGGGGGATCGAGGGCTGCGGGTCGGAATAGTTCCTGCGTCTCAAGGCAAGTCAGATCGGATCATCAAAGATGACAACCGCAACCTCGTCATCTGCCCGCTGCCATACGACGGCGCTTTCGTCGAGACGTTCTACATGGCGTGGGAGGTGGTGGTCGCGTTCCTCGACGCTGATGCGCAATTGCCGAGAGAAGTGGCGCTTCCACGGCCGGCGGCGAGGACTGTGGCACGGAACCTGGCCGACCGACGTGACTTCCCTGTCGTTGATGTCGTCGATGCCCTGGCCATCCTTGCCCAACCCGAACTGCTCCGCACGGAAGCCGAATCGGCGGGCATCGTGCTCGCAGGCGGCACATCGAATGTAGTCGCAACCAGCGCCGTCCTAACCCCGATCCCGCTGTCGAACTGACGACAGTTGAGCAGTCGATTAGCTGATCTTCACGACGCGACCGGCCCGCATTGATGACTCCGCCCCAGGCGGACCGATCGGTCGGATATAGTCGAACATGTGTTCGATAACGTGCCGCCGGTGGCGTTGGCTGATCTCCCCCGGGATCAGCAACTCGCGGCGCTGCAAAGCCGCATGGCGGCGATTCCGAGCCGGGTCGGTGCAAGCGAGCCGCCGCCGTTGTCTGCTGGCTCGCCCGCTGCGGTGATCCCGGTAGAGGGCGGCTTGGGGGAGGCGCTGCCGGAAGGTGGGCTGCCGCGCGGTGGTGTGGTCGCCTGCACCGGCTGCATCACGCCGTTGCTCGGCCTGCTGGCGGCTGTTACCGCCGCCGGCGAATGGGTCGCCGTTGTGGGCCAGCCGCAGTTGGGATTGTTGGCCTTCACCGAGATGAACGGCGACCTCGCCCGGCTGGCCCATATCCCCGAGCTAAGAGGGGAGGACCCGCTCGTGGTCGCCGCGGTCCTGCTCGATGGCGTCGACGTCGTCGTCCTGGACGTCGCCGGGAGCGCGCCGCCGAGCCGGATGCGTGCCGTTCTCGCTCGGCTGCGAAGTCACGATGGCATCCTCGTCGTCACCGGCCCGGGGTGGGCGCGTCCGGATCTCGAAATCCGATGCGAACTTGCCGAGTACGACGGCCTCGCCCGCGGGCGTGGGCGGCTGCGTGCGATGACGTTCGACATCCAAGTCACCGGCCGCGCGATGAGGCGGCCGCGCACCACCCGCGTCCGACTCGCTGGAACTGGCACCCAGCGGTGCAGTTGGACTCGGCAGACCCCATCCGTCACCACGGTGCCGACGTCGATTGCGTGGACCGGGTGAACGAGGATCGGCACGCCGCTATCCGCCTGCTGCAACCACCTCGGTCGGTGAAGCTGGATCCGCGGCGAGTGTGGGTGATGCCAGCCCGTCAGCCGGAGCGCGTCACGCCGGTGACGCTGGGGGAGAAGGCGTTCGCTTTCGATCTGCGTTTCGGGGAGCAATGGATCCCGGCTGTCGCCTACCGCTGGGCGCGGTTCAATATTGGGACCACCCCGATATGGTTCTGCGAGGTAGAAGTTCAAGTAATGACCAAGAACGGCCTCGCTGGCGTCGCGCTACGGCAGTGGGTTCCTTGGGACGCCGTTCAGCCCGAATGACAAGCGGAAGCTGGGTCGCGCGGCATCAATCGTTCTGGTTGCGCTGTAGGTAGAATATGGCGAGTTCGGCCACAGCGTCCTTCTCTCGGCGCAGCCGGGCGTTCTCGGCGCGCAGCTGCTCGATCTCGGTGAGCAGACTAGACCGTTCGTTGTCCCATTCGACCGCTGCAGACTCGTGCTCAGTCAACAGCGCCGTGCGAACCTGCTCTGCGTAGACGATCCGGTCGAAATCGTCCACAACCCTCTCACCGGACTCAGCGCCCGAAGTTTCCTCGGCCCTTTCCCTGGTCGCCCGCCTTCCCGGCAGTCCAGCAAAGATTCCCCAATTGGAACCCCAGCACCGCAGCGTGTGCACTGTCGGAGCATCCTCCCAGTTCGACGAGGCCTGGCGACTGAGGAGTTGAGACGCAACCGCTTCGCATGCCTGAGTTTGCGTCATTCCCGCGTCGTAGGCATGCTGCAGCATCTCCAACGCGGACTCCCGCAGCTCATCGGAATATCTCCGTCCCTGCATTTTCAGTACCTCTCATACAGATGGGCAAGCGATACTGGTCGAGACCCGCGTGTATCTCGGTTTCATCCTGATCAGCGACAGATCTCAGATGGCCGAGACCAGTGCCTTGATCTGGTCGACCGTGGCTCGAAGTGCGGCGAGTTCCTCACGGTCACTCGATTGCATCGCCGTGTCGGAGGCGACAAGTTTCTTAATAGCCGTCCGTAGGGTTTCGTCGGAGTGTTCGTGACCACCTGCGGCGGCGAGGATTACTTGGCCGATGGGGGAGTGCCGGGTGTAGACGAGGGTCCAGTCGTTCTGCTGGCGCGTCAGGGTGGTGGCGGCGACTCCCGCCTGGTCCAGGTTGTGTTTGATCTGGCCGATCGGGCCGTCGTCGAGGCGGCCCGCTTGCACCCGTTCACGCAGTTCGTACATCTGAACGGACAGGCATCCACCAGCCTTCTCGACCTGCGCCGCCAACTCGGCGAAGTTCCCCAAAATCTCAACTGCCGACATGGTTCCCGCCCCCACTGGAAAAACTTGGGGAATTTCCCCAAGATTAAATTGAGCAGATTATTACCGCCAAAGATACATCTTCAGAAACCTTCTGTCCGGCGAACGGGGCGGTAGCCTGGCCTGCCTGCTGCAAGGCGCGACGCGACCAGGCCCATCGCTGCGATCGGGGGGTAGGCACTCCCACTGCCGTCTGCTGCCCGGATTGCACACCGCGTCCCTGGGGCCTCGACCTCGGTCCGGCCAATCGGTCGATCAAACCGGCCCTCCGCGAGTGGGGTTGGATGAGGCGAAAGTCGTTGATGGCTGGGAGCATTCGATCATGGTTCCGCTGCGTTGGATCGCCGCCTCTGACCTTCCCCGAGGAAGCGCGCTTGTGGACTGGCTTCCGGTTCTTGCGCCGGTAGGGGTGATAGTGGCCGCGTTCATTGCGGCTGTCGTCGCGCGGTGGAATGTTCGCAAGCCACCGCACGAGCATCTCGAGACATTGATTCAGCTCTATCGGGACTGGCCGGAGGAGTTGGAGGGCAAGGAGACGATCGAGCGGCAGATTGCTCTCCAGCTTGCCGAGATGCGTGTGGCAACCGACGATGCGGGGCAGCCCGAGGCATCCTCGGAGGAGCACGCAGCTGAACAGCGTGTGCTGACACGAGCCCGACGAATGCTGATCAACCGCGCGGTCGCCATGGGACTTGTCAGCGGCAGCCTGGTTGCTGGGCTTATTGCAAGCGCCGTCTACGAAGACCGCATTCCATCGTGGTTCACCGTGCTGGCGGTGACGGCGACTACCTTGGGCGCAGCCATCTACTTCCTCAACCCTCGGACCCTCGCTCTATTTCGGTACATCCGCACTGTTTCCGTAGACGCTGCCCGCAGCGTCGTCGGCAGCCGTATGAAAGAAGCCGACTAAGCGCTTCGTTGCCATTCTCCGCCGCATCCCTACGTCGTCGCTGCTCAGCGGGATCTGGCAAGAGAGTCGATCACCGAACACGCCGTCGTCCATGCTCGACCGCGTGCTCAATGTCGTTTATCCTCGATTCGGCATGTGCCGCTGGCCGCGGGCCGGGCTTGGTCGTTATCGACACCCGGAGGCTGGCGTGGTTGTTCCATCTGAGGATTTCCCTCATTCTGACGAGGATCCGCCTGAGCAGCGACCTACACGTTGGGCCCGAGTGCCGGAGTCACGTTGCACCAGCTCAGAACGGTTTGCACCCCAGTTTCCTGCCGTCCGCGCCATGAACGATGAAGGACCTGCACAGAGTCCAATCCGCCCTGCCCGGCGCGGCACGATGATCAGGGACGCGGTGCTCGCCACCACGGCCGCAGCCGTTGCGCAGATCGTCGGAAATGGCCTTTGGGAGTTGGGCAAGTGGATGATCGAGTTGGTTCAGCGATGATCCCCTCAATCGAGGTGGGGCGCACATCGTGCCCTGCTTGAACTACAGGCCCAACCCGCTCCCGCTTCCATGGGAAGGGCCGAGCGACGGAGTGTCTCGGTAAGGGCCCGGGTCCCAGGTCCGTGTCGCCCTGGCCTTGCGACGCGGGACCTTCTTTGCCGCGGTCGACGCTTCCGGCTGCGCGGGACGTTCGAGGCGATCGAGTTCCGTCCGGGCGCGGTCTTCGAGGTCCCGCTCCGGAGCGGCCTGCTCGGTGCGGCGCTGTTGTTCGTCGAGCGCGGCGTCCAGCTCGGCGCCGCTCTTGTCGGCGCGGGCGATCGCCTCAGCGCGATGCGTCGCGTACTCGCGGTCGGTGGCGGCCGCGGTGCCGAGCTCGGCGGCTCGGCGCCGGGGATCGTCTGCCTCGGCGAGGAACCGCGTCCACCGATATTTCGGCTCGGTTATTCCCCGCCGGGCGGCATCGACAGATTTCTGCATGGGCTTCTGGATTTCGTCGTGGGCTTCCAGCTGCTTCTCCAGCTCCGCGATCCGCCGAGTGGCCTTGCGGATGGCGAAGCGCCGCAACTGGTTGGTGTCGTGAAGTTTCTGCCGCTCGACCATCAGCGCGACTCCGATCTGGCGGCGTTGTTTCTCCAGCTCGTCGAGTTCGGCGATCAGTTCTTGCGCACCGCGAATCGCTTCGGCCTGATCGGCGCGCCGCTGCTGCCTCAGCTGGACTTCAGCGACTGTATCCCCGGTTCTGTCGCCGATCAGCACGGGCATGGCGCGGTCGCTCATCACCTGGTTGCGCAGTTGCTCGACATGCCGCGCCAGCTGACTGTCGGTCATCCGCCGCAGCTTGTTGCCGCGCAGTTCGTCGAGGACCGCGCCGAACGCGCGGGTCTTGTCTTCGCTGTGTTCGTCTAGTTCAGGCGCTAGACGCCACCGCAGCGCGGCGGCGGGCTGTTCGACCGGCAACGCCCGCTCGTCGACGGCGGCCTGGACCGCGGCGGGCACGTTCACGCCGGTCGCGGCCGCCTGCGACAACTCCGCGGCGAGTGTCGGCCAGTAGGCGTCGATGGTGATCTTTGGATCCAGGCTGTCGGCCAAGGGTTTCCAGCGGCGCACGTCGAGGGCCTGGTCGCCGAGCACGGCGGCCGCGCGCCGGTCGAGATCCAGCTGCACGCCCCGGGCGGTGGACTCCCACACAGCCGGGCCGGTGCGCCGGCGGTCGTTGTCGGCGATCCCGCGCGCGGCCCGCCACACCGCGAGCTCCTCGAGCAACTGCGCGTCGGCGCCGACCAGCGGTCGCGCCCACATCGGCGCCGTCTTCTTCGTCCAGGACCGCGCCTGCTGCGCGACCTCCGCAGCCAGCGCCTGCACCTGGACCTCCCGAGCTGCCAGCGCAGCCCCGTACTCCGGATCACCGCGCAGTCCGGCGGGCACGGTCGGCAGCCACGGCAGCGGTCCACGCTCGGCCCGGTCGCCGATGCGCCAGTGCAGTACCGCTGCCCGGTCGAGCGCGGTGTCGAGCTCCCGGCCGACCACCGCCTCGGTCAGGAGCGCCACCGGATCGTCGCCCTGGGCGGCGCGCAGCGAAAGGTGTTGGCGCAGTGTCGGATAGGTGGGTTCGTCGGTGAGGCCGGGGACCAGGCGCTCGGCGGCCGCGTCGATGTCCGCCCGCGCACGGGTGCCGAACAGGTGCTCGGCCACCACGCCGATCGAGTCCGCGTACGCGTCGGCCGCGGCGCGCAACCGGCGGCGCGGATCCTCGGATTCTCGTTGCGCGGTGCTCGCCGAGACCTGCCCGCCGCGCCGGTTCAACACCTCGGTGAGCACGTCGAGGTAGGTCGGTGGATGTGCCGCGTCGATCGTGTAGGCCGCGGGCCCCGCCGGATCCAGGCCGGTCTCGACATAGACGTGGTTCGCCGAGCGGCCGCGCGTGAGCATGACGTACGCCTGGCCGCGGTGCGCGCGCTGGGTCAGCAGGCCGTGGCAGGTGTCGACGGTCAGGCCCTGGCTCGAGTCGATGGTGCTCGCATACCCCAGCTGCACATGTTCGCGGACGTAGTCGGCGTCCAGCGTGGCCAGCCGCCCGGAGGTGGTGTGCGCGGCCGAGATTCGGCCGTCCGGGTGCACCTCCCGCACGATCCACCGGTAGGAGTTGCGCACGAAGTCGGTCGAGGAGATCCGCACCGCATAGTTGTTGCGGCGGGTGACGATCGTGTCGCCGACGCTGGCGGCCAGGCCGTCGCTGAGCACCACCTCCCGCGCACCATCCGGCAGGGGAGTGCGCGAGAGCCGCTGCGCGCGGGCCCGCGCGTTCAGTTCGGTCACCAGCTCCCGGGTCGGGGCAAGCAGCAGCGAGTCCAGGCCCCCGGCGGTGTCGGCGGCCCACGCGGCGAAGGCCTGCTCGGTCACCGATCCGAGCGTGCCGATGTGGATGCGGTCGCGGTCGGCGTAGAAGGCGAGGCCGGCCGGATCCCCGTCCCGCACTGCCAGCGACGCGGCGCGCTCGCCAGCATCGGCGAACCGCATCACCGTCGTCAAGCTCAGCGCGTCGCTGGTGTGGGCGATGTCGCGCATCACCCCGCCCGCCGCCACGGACGCCAGCTGCTGGTCGTCGCCGATCGCCCGGACAGACGCGCCGCGCCGCAGCAGGAATTCCACGGCTGCATCCAGATTGGCGGTCGAGGCCTTCGCCGCCTCATCGAGGATGACCAGCGTGCGCTCGTCGATGCCGCGCATCCACTCCGGCGCGTCCCCCTCGTCCAGGACGCCGGTGTCCAGCTCGGCGGCCATCGTGACCAGCAGGTCGATCGTCACCGCGCTCACCCCGGCCTCTTCCTCGAGCACCGCCGCCGCGGCCGAGGTCGGCGCGATCCCAATCACCGAGCCGCCCTCGGCCCGCCACGCCCGCACCAACACCTGCATCGCTGTGGTCTTGCCGGTCCCGGCCGGGGCGATCGCCACCTGCAGCCGCGCCCCGGAAGTCGCGAACGCCTGCACGAGGGCACGCTGACCGGCATTGAGCCGCTTGCCCTGGTTGTTGGCCGCGTACTCGACCTCGGCGACCTCGATGGCGGCCGCGGAGATGGCGTGCCCGCCGTACTGGGTGCTCGCCTCGATCAGCCGCTGCTCGGCCGCCAGCACCTCAGGAGAGGTGTACAGCGTGGATCCGGCGGTCACGTACACACTCGTGCCGTCACGGCGCGCCAGCACGCCAGGCGCCGCGATGGTGTCGTGCACACCACGCGGGATCGAGATCGGCTCCGACAGCGCGGCATCCACGATGCGCTCCGCGATCTCGCCCAGCAGTGCGACCTCGATCCGCCGGCCGCGGCCGCGCAGCTGCCGCTCCGCCTCCGCCCGCACATGGTGGATCCGCCACGTCGCCCGCGACCGGGAGACCGTCGCGATCACCCGCCGCGCGGTGGCATCCACCCAGAAGTCGTCGACGACCTCCGGCACGTGCGCGCCGTCGTGCTCGCGTGCCAGGACATGCGCCAGCATCGCCTCGAGCCGCTGCTCGCCCAGCAGCTGCACCGCCTCCGCCCACCATGCTGCCCGCTGCTCAATCAGCGCCCGCGGCGCGTGCTTGCGCGCCCGGGTCGCGATCGTGGCCGTCCCCGCCATCCGCAGCACTTCCTTCGGCATCGGCTCGCGTCGATGGCGGGCCTGGAATGCGCTGCTCTCCGCGCCGACCTGGGCGGTGATCTCGTTGTTGCGCTTGGACCACAGCTCGTTGAGCTCGGCTGCCACACCGACGATTTCCCGCACCGGTCGCTTGCCCGCGACCCTGCCGGGCCGCTCGGCGAACTCCAGCCCGCCGAGCGCTTCGCTCAGGTACGCCTCCAGCCTGGTGTTGTAGACCTCGGAGGCAGCCACGTTGTGGAGGTACAGCTGATTGCTGTCGATCGCTCGCCAATCGCCGTCCAGGGTGCGGACCTTCGCCGAGACGACGACGTGGGTGTGCAGATCGGGGTCGCCGGCGCGGGAGTCCCGGTGGGTGTAGGCGGCTGCGATGATCCCCTCGGTCTCGACCTGGCGCACACCGCCGTTGCCCAGCCGGGTGAACAGGGCGTGCTTCTCCAGGTACGCCAGCGCATCCTTGAGCGCGGCATGGTGGGCCGCCTCGATCTTCTCAGCGACCCCACGCGGCGCGACCGCCCACAGCGTGGACACCGACTTCGCAGGCGAAAACGTCAGATCGACCGCCGCCAGCGCCGTTCTCGGCGGCCTCAGATTCCGGGCGATCCATCCCGACAACTCGGTGTCGGTCTTCGGCGCCCGCTCGTGCTCCGCGGTGAACATCCGCACCGCGACCTCGGTACGGATGCGCTCGAGCACCTCCTCCGGCACCTTCGCATCGCGCGGATTGCCCTGCTTGATGTTCCATGCCTCGACCTCCACCGCGCACTCGCGCCGGAAATCCGGCCGCTCGCGGTACCGGTAGAACGGCCGCCCCAGCCGAGTCAGCTCACGGATTACCCACGGCTGCGTCACGCCATCAGCCTTCAACCGCGCGGTGATCGCCGCGGTATCCGGATGCCGACCCTCACCGAACAACGCGGCCATCTGCGCCTCGGTGATGGCATCCCCGGCCTCGATCCCGTCGAACGCGGCCAGCCCGGACCCGATCCACCGGCCCGGCGCCTCGCCCTTCGCCTCGTAGTAGTCCGCCAACGTGGCGCGACCTCGGTCGTCGCCATCGGCCACCGCAATGCAGCGGGCGTAGTACAGATACCCGTCGCCCGCTGCCAGCTTGTGCAGCGTCATGACCACACAATCCAAGGTACGCAAACGCTCAGCAGCAATGAATGTATGAGGTTTGCGCGACTATTGCTGAATGGTGATGTGCACTGGCGAATTTGGAGTTAGATAGGAGTTGTCGAGCAGATTTAGTGATGATGGTGAATGTTCAGCAAGTTGTGGGTAGAGGCAGCGAAGGCGGGGTCCATAAATCACTCTGCGCTCCAGGGGTCTTCGTCGAAGATGGGGTTATGCCGTTCGAAGGTGTCGATGTGCCGTGGGTGCGTGAGCAGCTGGTGAAGTTCGTGGATGAGACCAAGGCCGTCTACGACATGCAGGACAACGCGTTCGTCTCCTGCGGTCACGGCAGATTCATCGAGCTTATGGAGATCACTGGACCGATCCTGAATCGGCTGTATCCCAACTGGGCGCAGGAAAATCACGACTCAGAGCCCACTGACGACGATTTCGAACCGCATCGGGGAGTGCGCGATGCGGCCCGCAGATTGATCGTCCGACTCGACTACCAGGCCGAGCTGATCAAACGTCTCGGTGGGACAGACACATCGCCCCAGATCAATGCCTCGATGCTGCATCCGCTGATCTGGAACGCCGCAACCGCGCAGTGGTCTACCGGCCACCGTCATGAAGCGGTGCTCGCTGCGGCCAAGGCAGTGAACTCCCTGCTACAGCAGAAGACCGGCCGACGTGACGTCTCCGAGACCGATCTGGTGAAACAGTCGTTCTCGGATAAACCTCCCGAGCCTGACAGGCCTCGGCTGCGTTTCTCCAAGATCAGCAACGACCAGACCGCGAGATCCATGCGTGTCGGAGTGATGGACTTCGGAGCAGGTTGCTTCGGCGCGATCCGCAACCCGATCGGGCACTTGCCCAACGACGAGGTGGAGCTGGACGAGCAGGCTGCGCTGGAGCGGTTGTGCGCGCTGAGCCTGCTGGCGCGCTGGATCGAGGAAGCCGACCTGGAGACCGCCTAGCTGTTGCGCGGTCGACGCGGCCCGTCGCCGGTACGCCAATATTCGCCCATAGCGGCGTAGGTTTCGGGCTGCGGCCTGGGTCCGGGGCGGAGCTGAAACTGCACGCCCCGAACCTCGACGAAGTCTTCTACTTCTTCGCTGCCCGATGCGCGCGCACGCGGCAGGCGCCCGAACAAAATTGGCGTGGGCGTCCGGTGCCCGGCTGCGTGATCTTCCCGTCGCATACCGCGCACCGGGTGGTGTCTCGCAGAACCGATGCCGCGGTGGGCGTGGGAGCCGGTAACGGAGCGGCTTCCACGGAGGTGGCGACGGCAGGAGACTGTAACGAAACTCCTCGAGTGGGTGGCTGTGCGACCGGATGCTCACCACGCGGTGGCATAACAGCCGAAGGCCGGCGGCCGCGCTTCTCCGGAGTCGGAACGCTGCACGCGCCTTCCCGTGACCGCGGCGCACTCTGGGCACCCGAGACCTGCTGGACGCCCGTCGGTGCGCTCACAGGCCTGCTGGGCGGCTCGTTCAAGTCCTCCAGCTCGATCGTGATGCGCGGATCGGTGCGGTCGACCTCGACGCGCTGGCGAGTCTCGATGACATGCGCGGCATCGTCATCGGGCAGCACACCGGCGACGGTCAGTGCGTCCAGAGCGGCCTTGAGGAACGGCCCCAGGCCGTCGCTGTCGCGCCGACGGGCATCGGGGGCATACCAGGTCACCCGCACGCTCACGCGGTCCAGACGCAGCCCGCGCGGCAGCTGCTGGCGGGCCGCCCACCCGACCTGCTCGGCTACCTCCGACTTGGCCTTGCGCACCCGGGTCCAGTGCGCGCGTCGCTGGTCGTTGGCCGTCATCGGCGGGCGGCGCATCGCCACCGTGATCACATACACACCAGCCCGGCAGTCTGCACCTTCGTGCATTCGGACTGCCGGGCTGCCGGTGACTCCAGTTCCCATGGGAGCCTCCCTACTTCACGTCGCTGTGCGGCGAAGCGGTCGCGGCCGGGTCTTTTGCCGGTGATCGACGCCGACCTCGGCGTGCGGGCTTTTCTTCCTCTCCGGATTCGTCCTGGCGGCCGGTGATCTCGTAGGCCTGGCGCACCACACCCTGCCAATAGGTCTGCACCTCACGGATTTCCGACCGGTGCTCTTCGTCGATCTTGTGCAGCGCGGTGCGGTGCTTCTCAGCTTCGCGGTTGAGCCTGTTCGTCAGCTCGGTGACCTGCTCACGCAGCTCGGTGACCTGCGTGCGCAGGCTCTCGGCTTCGCCTTCGGCGCGCGTCTGTGCCTTGACGGCCGCGTTGATGCGCTGCTCCGCCTGGCGCTCGATCTCGTTGACCCGCTGCTCCACGGACTCCGCGACAGCTTCGGCGTTCAGCTCGGCGGCCCTGGCGCGCTCGCGCTGGTTCTCGGCCTCGGCCAGAGCGGCATCGCGCGCGGCCTCAGCAGCAGCAACGATCTGGGCTGCCTCGGCGCGAGCCTCGTCGCGTTCAGCGGCCATCCGCACTCGCTCAGTGGCGTGCTGGGCGGCACGTTCCTCTGCGGCGCGCATCTTGTCCTCGGCGGCCCGGACCTTGCTGTTGGCGTCCACCAGCGACTCATCAGCGCTCTCCAACACCTGGATCACCTCGCGCTCCGCCGCACCAGCTGCGCCCGCAGCCTCCATGGCCGCACGAATTTCCGGCGCGATGGACTCCGCCGCACGGGCGATCACGGACGCGGCTTGGTTGAGTTGCTCCACGAGGGTGGCAAGACGGCTCACCGACGTGGTGACCGGGTGCTTCGGCTCCTCGACCGCGCGCACCTCTTCCGCGACGACAGAAGCAGTAGTATGAGATTCCCGCCTTTCTTCCAGAGAAGAAACGGAAGAAACGGAAGGGGCGGCAGTGGCCGTTGGTGTAACGAAAGTACTCTCTTGGGCAACAGGAGAAGGACCGGAAGATACATGCGCTGCTGCCGGACGAATCGCCGTAGCAGCGTTGAATCCATGCAGCTCACGGGCTTTTGCGGCATTTTTCCCGTTATGGAGGATGCCGTTGACGACCTCCCCGCAGTACTTCGGGCGACGGCCGTGAAGAGACTTCGCGTAGACCGGACGGCCGCACTGGTGACCCTCGTTGTCCATCACGAATTCGCAGGTCCCGACCTGCTCTCCAACCGGAACGCGGTCTTCCAGCGGTGTACGCCGTTCGTCGGTCATGATGTCGCGCCTTTCATGTCAGCCTCTCGTCTGGTACCCTCTCATCCTAACAGAAAAATACCCGCCAGGTCAAGAAAGAAAGGAAAGAAAATGGATGGAAATAAGAAAGTAAGTAAAGAACTAACGGTTAGTTCTTTACTTACTTTCTTATTTCCATCCATTTTCTTTCCTTTCTTTCTTG
>NZ_JBSFNF010000038.1:0-43440 GCF_053586955.1 Nocardia sp. NPDC003726
ACACGGGGGTATGAAGAGCCGAAACCAAAAATAATTGGCACTGACATTCATCGACACACTATTGAGTTCTCAAAGAACACACGCACACACATCCGGGCCAGACTCGACCGGACCTTCTGTGAGGCAACTTTCCCAGCCTAACCAAGCAATCAACCGAAGTCAAGACTCGCGGTCGATCTGCGTCATACTGGGCTGACAGGCGCTCCTCGTCCTACCTCGTTTCCCGGTCCCGCTCGGCGTTTCCGCTTCGCTTCGGCTCCGGGTTGGTGTCCGTGTCGCTCTGACTTGGACTAAGTTACGCGGCGGAAAACGCTACGTCAAATCGCCTGGACAACTTGGCGTTTCCGCAGGTCGATGGCGTGCGATCGGTGTGATCGGCGGCTTGAATCACACGGATGTGATTCAAGCCACCGCGATCGTCATGCCCCTGCCCGCAGTACTCCCGCCAGGTTCTTCTTGCCACGCCGCAGCACGAGCCAGCGTCCGTGCAGGTAGTCGGTCTCGGCGGGGGTCCATTCGATGTCGGAGACCTTCGTGTTGTTGACGGCGGCGCCGCCCTCGTTCACCGCACGCCGCGCGGCGCCGCGGCTCTCGCACAGCCCGGTCGCGACCAGCAGGTCCACGATGGTGTTCGGCTCGCCCGCCTCGATCTGCGCGACTTCGCCGTCGACAGCGGCTTCGCGCAGGGCCGCGCCGAGCGTCGCCTCGTCGAGATCGCGCAGTTCGCCCCGGCCGAAGAGGGCCTGGCTGGCCAGCTGCACCGCGCGGGTGTGGTCCTCGCCGTGCACCAAGGTGGTCATCTCCGCGGCCAGCCTGCGCTGCGCCTCCCTGGCGTGCGGACGCTCGGCGGTCGCCCGCTCGAGTTCGTCGAGTTCCTCACGGGACAGGAAGGTGAACCAGCGCAGGTAGCGCACCACATCGGCGTCGGCCGTGTTCACGAAGTACTGGTACCAGGCGTAAGGGCTGGTCATCTCGGGATCGAGCCACAGGCTGCCGCCGCCGGTGGACTTGCCGAACTTCTTGCCGTCCGCGGAGGTCACCAGGGGAACGGTCAAGGCGTGCACGGCCGCGCCGTCCACCCGGCGGTTGAGTTCGACGCCCGCGATGATGTTGCCCCACTGGTCGGAGCCGCCCACCTGCAGCGTGCAGCCGTAGTCGCGGCGCAGCTGCAGGTAGTCGTTGGCCTGCAGGAGCATGTAGCTGAACTCGGTGTAGGAGATTCCTTCGCCGTCCAGGCGCCGTTTGATGGTGTCGCGCGCCAGCATCACGTTCACCGAGAAGTGCTTGCCGATGTCGCGCAGGAAGTCGACGGCGGTCAACTGGCCGGTCCAGTCCATGTTGTCGACGATGACGGCTCCGGTCGGCGAGTCGTTCAAGTCGACGAAGCGCTCCAGCTGGGAGCGGATCCGCTCGGCCCAGTTCGCGACGGTGTCGGTGGAGTTCATGGTCCGCTCGCCGACGTCGCGCGGGTCACCGATCAGTCCGGTGGCGCCGCCGGCCAGCACGATCGGGCGATGTCCTGCACGCTGGAAACGCTTCAGCGCGAGCAACGGCACCAAGTGGCCCGCGTGCAGGCTGGCGGCGGTGGGGTCGAAGCCGGCATACAGGGTCAGCGGCCCGGCGGCCGCCGCCGCACGCAAGGCATCCAGGTCGGTGGACTGCGCGATCAGACCGCGCCAGGTCAGTTCGTCGATGATGTCGCCGCTCACGATGTCCTATCTTTCCGCACGGAGTTCCGGCCCACGTGTGCACCTCGGTGTCCTGGCGTGCGACGGTGCGCGTCGAACGAATTCGGTTCACCCGGTCGAGGTGTCCCCCCGAATCGTGCGCGACTCGGACCGCGGCCCGAGTCTCGCGTCGTTCGGTGAACGACCACCGGCGAAGCACGGCCTGGTTGTCGGCCGGCGAAACCTGCATCGCGAGGAGGCCGTCGCGGTCCGGGCGCGCGGCGCTTCGTGGTGAGTGGTCGGTCGCGAATCCACGGCGCCGCGGCGAAGGCCTTTCGGTGATCCGTCAGGCCGACCGCGTCGTGGGCAGTGGAGCGCGCGGACTGCGCCGGTACACCGATACCGCGCGGGAATCCGGCAGCCAGAAACGCCACGGCACATCCGCCGCGCTGCTGACGCCGACCCTCGGGCCGGTGGCGATCGCGGCGTCGGCGACGGGGCTGTTCAGCTCCAGCCGGATCGGCGACGACGGATCGAGCAGCGGAGTTCCGTAGTCGCTCAGGGTGATTCCCAGCGCGCTGCCGAGATTGCCCGGCCCACGGGCCAGGTCGAGGTCGGATCGAGCGCTGGGACGCCGCTCACGTGCCGTCTGCAGTCCCGCGACGACCTCACCGGAGCGGATCAGCGCGGCGCTCGCGACGCCGTCCGGTCCGCTCGTCACGTTGATGCAGGTGTGCATGCCGTAGCTCAGGTAGACGTACAGCACACCGGCCGGGCCGAACATCACGTCGTTGCGCTTGGTGCGGCCGCGACCGGAATGCGACGCAGGATCGGGCCACGGTCCGGCCGGATCTCCCCCATAGGCCTCGACTTCGACGATGCGTACACCGACCGGGCCGGACCACAAGGTCGCCCCGAGCAGACGGCGGGCGGCGGCGGGGGGTTCGATGGCGAGTTCCTCGACAGACTGGGCACACACAGCCGCCATTGTCCTCGACGGGGATGACGACGGCCGGGTTCACCCAGTTGCCCGGCGGCCGTACCGTCCGCGCGAGCGATCGCAGCCGACGACGTGGCGGAGTGGCAGGTGAGGCGCTCGCCGATGCTCACGCGCCTGCCGAAACCCGCGACGACCGGCGGAAATCGCCGGCCAGGCCGATCGGACCACCGGCCGTGGCGCATTCAGAAATACGCGCTGTGCTCGCCGGACCGCAGTGTGAGCAAGTCGTCGGCGATCACCGCGGCGTAGCCGACGACCACGATCGCGGCCAATTGCGCCCAAGCGACCCAGTAGACGCCGATCGGAGTGGTGGCGGCCACGGCGAGCGCAGCGAGCAGGCGCGCTCGGGGTCGCGGCAGCCGCAGGGCCAGGCGGAAGAAGAACTGGCCGAGGAAATACAGCGTGACGCCGCCGGAGAGCGCGGCGGCCACGGCGACCGGACTCGCTTCGCCGCCGCGGGCGATGCTCATCTGGATCCCGGCCGCCGCCACGATGACTCCGACCAGCAGCGGATACAGGGCGTAGCCGTAGGCCAGCACGGCAGGCCGGGACCGTTCCCGGTCCGGCACCGCGGCCAGCGCGTGCTCACCGCGCTCGTCGTCGACGCCGAAGTACGCCCACCACAGCACATAGGCCAGGCAGAGGCCGAGGCCGACGGTGGCGATCAATCCCGGCGTGATCCGCTCGCCGGCGAGCCCGGCGCCGATCGCGACGATGGATTCGCCGATCGCGACGATCACGACCAGCCCGTGCCGCTCGCAGAAATGACTGGCTCGCACCACGAAGTCCCCCGTATCGACCAGGTAGGGACTGATCACCTGCACCGCGAACGCGGCTGCCCAGCAGGCGTATTGCGCCCAGTCGTGCACGAAGCCGCCCGCGAGCACGAGCGCGGCGGCCAAGGCGTTGAGCGGACCGATCCGCCGGATCGCGATCGCCGCCGATGCGCCGCCCGCCGAGGCGAACAGCGCGGTGTGCACAGCGGTGACCAGGACGTACCCGAACCCGAAGGCGATACCGGTGCCGTGGAAGGCGTCGGGGATCGCCAACGCGAGGACGAAGAAGGCGAACATGCCTACCAGCAGCCAGGTCCGGCGGGCGGAGCTGTTCGGCGCGACCTCGTTGGTGAGCCACACGTAGCCGGAGTACATCCACCAGATCACCCCGAACAGCAGCGCCACCTGCGCGAGCGCGGGCCAGCCGGGATGGTGCGTGTAGACATGCGACAGCTGGGTGATGGTGAGAACGAAGACGAGATCGAAGAACAGCTCGAGCGTCGAAGCCCGCACCTGCCCGCCATCGGCGGACAGGGCACTCTGGTTGGTCACGGCTGGAGCCTAGAACGGCAGGGCGTCATCCGAGCGCGTCGGTGCCCATGGACAGGCCCTTCAGCTTGTCCGGGTTGACCTGGAACCGCAGATTCTGGATTCGTCCGTCGGCGATGTCGTAGGTGAACGCGGCCACCGGGGTGCCGCCGATGGATACCAGCGCGCCGAGTTCACCGTTGATGCAGGCGGATTCGAATACGAACCCGGCGACGATCGGCTTGGCCAGCACGCCGAGAATCCAGCGGGCCACGTGATCGGGTCCGTACAGCGGGCGGCGCGCCGCGGTCACCACGCCGCCGCCGTCCGACCACGATGTGACGTCCGGAGCGAGCAGGTCCATCAGCGCGTTGAGATCGCCGCCGGAGCACGCGGCCATGAATCGGGCGGTGATGTGGTCGCGCTGCGCCTTGTCGGTGTCGAAACGCGGCCTGCGCGAGTGCACGTGACGTTTGGCGCGGTGGGCGATCTGCCGGATCGCCGGTTCCGGCCGGTCCAGGGTCTCGGCGATCTCGGCGTGCGTATAGCCGAAGACCTCGCGCAGCAGGAAAACCGCGCGTTCGACGGGACTGAGCGTTTCGAGCACCACCAGCATCGCGGTGGAGACGGTGTCGGCCAAGTCGGTCTCCTCGGCGATGTCGGGTGAGGTGAGCAACGGCTCGGGCAGCCAGGGCCCCACGTAGTTCTCGCGGGTGGCCCTGGCCGAGGTGAGCCGGTTGAGCGACAGGTTGGTGACCGTGCGCACGAGGTAGGACTTCGGCTGCCGCACCGTCGACCGGTCGGTGTCGTTCCACTTCAGCCAGGCGTCCTGCAGGACGTCTTCGGCGTCGGTGACGGTGCCCAGCATCCGGTACGCGGTGGCGAACAGCAGACGCCGATGCTGGAGAAACGGGTCCTGCCCGGTTGCGCGGTCGGTCATGGCTGAATTCTCCTGGTGGCGCGGCCACCCTTCGACAGGGTGACCGACACCGTCATCCGCTTGCTCAGCGCGAAGACCGGAATCGGGCTGCTGCTGACGGTTTCCTTGTAGAAGACCGCGGCGCGGCCGGTCAGGTAGCCGCGGCGCGGGCTGTCGTCTGCCTTGGTGAACTGGATGACCGCGTCCTTGCGACCGAGGCTGACCGGCTGGTGGAAGTACCCGAAACGGAACGGGCGCACGCGCTTGCCGCGCAGTTGCCGCGCGATGAGATCCGCGGTGTAGGCGGCGGTCGGCATCCCGCTCTGGCAGGTGCCGTGGATCTGCCCCCAGGCTTGGCGGACCGCGGCGGCGTCGCCGACGGCGTGCACGGCCGGGTGCGACACCGACCTCAGGGTCGGGTCGACCACGATCAGCCCGTGCGCGTCGGTCTCGATGCCGGCCCTGGCGGCCAGCGGCGACACGCGAACGCCCGCCGTCCACAGCGTCAGGTCGGTGTGCACGAGTTCGCCGCCGGCCAGTTCGACCGCGTCGGGCAGCACCTTGACCACGGCCCGGCCGGTCTCGCGAGTGACGCCGAGGCGGTCGAGCGCCCGGTGCAGATAGGCGCGGGCTTTCGGCCCCATCATGGCCCCTGGCTCGCCGGTGCTGATCAGGGTGACGCGCGCGCCGGGATGGCTCTCGGCGATCTCCGCCGCCGCCTCGATGCCGGTCAGGCCGCCGCCGCAGACCGCGATGTCGCCGCCACGCGCCGCCACCTCGGCGAGGCGCTCGGCGAACCGGTGCGCGGTGGCGGGGTTGTCGAGGGTCAACGCGTGGTCGGCGGCGCCGGGCACGATGCTCGTGTCGGCGGCGCTGCCCAGGGCGTAGATCAATTCGTCATAGGGCAGGCGCGTCGTATCGTCGACGGTCACCTCTTGATTCCGCGGATCGATGGCCGTGGCCCAGCCCTGGACGAAGGTGATACCGGTGCCCTCCAGCAGCGCGGGAATCCGGTGGTCGGCGAGCTCCTGACCGGCGGCCACCTGGTGCATGCGCAGCCGCTCTGTGAAGCGGGGCGAGGGGTTGACCAGCGTGATCCGGACGTCGAGCGCACGGGTGCGCCGGGCCAGCCGCACGGCGGCGAGCATGCCGGTGTAGCCGCCGCCCAGGACGACGATCCGATGTTCGGTGTTCATGGCAGTGCTCCAAAGGTCGGGTCACCGGGGCAGGAATGGCGGATGGTGACGACCATGGGACAAGTGACCGTGCTCGAACGTGACACCACAATATGTGTTCTGGGTCACACGAGATGGGCGGCGCGTCAGCCCGGCGCCCTGAATATCCGTGCCACGCAGATCAGGGCCGGACCGGGGACGAAATAGGGACGGTCCCGGATGTGTTGGCACGCTTACAATTTCTACCGTCGGTCCATGTCTTCGGATTTCCGGCCGCGCAAGCGGCGGTGGTTGCTCATCGTTCTGGTCTGCGTCGCGGCATTGCCGGTTCTCGTCGTCGGTGGCGTCGCGTGGGTCTACGCCCGGGCGGAGGTGTCCACCGCCGGGAAAACGGAATTCCGGAACGAACTCGCCATTCCTCCGCTGGCGCCGTCACGGCTGAGCGCCGACGGCACACGGACGTTCGAACTCGAAATGCGGACAGGTCAGAGGGAATTCCGTCCCGGCCGGGCTACGCAGACGTGGGGTTTCAACGGCGATTACCTCGGGCCGACCCTGCGGGCGCGACGCGGGGAGAAAGTGGCGGTCACCGTGCGCAACGCGTTGCCCGAGGCCTCCACGGTGCACTGGCACGGCATGCATCTGCCCGCCGAGATGGATGGCGGCCCGCACCAGATGGTGGCGCCCGGCGCGGCGTGGACGCCCCGATGGACCATCGATCAACCGGCCGCGACGCTCTGGTATCACCCCCATCCGCACGGCGCGACCGAAGCTCACGTACGCCGGGGGCTGGCAGGGATGTTCCTGCTCGACGACGAGGTGTCCGCCGCCGCGTCCCTGCCCTCCGACTACGGCGTCAACGACCTGCCGCTGATCGTCCAAGACGTGCGGTTCGACGGCGCGGCGTTCGGCTCGACGCACGCGATGTTCCGCGATGTCGGATTCCTCGGCGACCGGACGATGGTCAACGGCACGCTCGCGCCGTACCGCGACGTCGGCGACGAACTGGTCCGGTTGCGCCTGCTCAACGCCTCGACCGCACGGATCTACACCTTCGTCTTCGCCGACGGACGGCCGTTCTCACTCGTCGCCACCGACGGCGGCCTGACGGAGCGGCCCAGCACCGTGGACCGACTGCGGCTGTCGCCGGGCGAGCGGGCCGAGATCGTGGTGCGGATGCGGCCGGGCGAGCGCGCCGTACTGCGCGGCGGGAAACTCGACGCCGGGCTCGATTTCTGGACCCAGCGCTTCTCCGGCGGCGACGACACCTTCGACATTCTCGAACTGCGCGCGGCCGAGACCTTGCGGCCTGCGCCGGAACTTCCCGCGGTACTGGCCCCTCCCACCACCCCGGACGGCGGCGACTCGGTGCGGGAACGGCATTTCGATCTGAACCTCGCCGGGATCAACGGCACGCCGATGGCCATGGACCGGATCGATTTCGCGGTCACCCGCGGCACCGCCGAGACCTGGGTGGTACGCAACAACGACGGCATGCCGCACAACTTCCACGTCCACGACGTGCGATTCCGGGTGCTCGCGGTGGACGACGCCCCCGCGCCCGCGGCTTCGGACGGCCCGAAGGACACCGTCTTCCTGCCGCCCGGCAGCACGGCAAGGCTGGCCATGCGCTTCGACGGACCGGCCGATCCGGACGCGCCGTACATGTTCCACTGCCACCTGCTCTGGCACGAAGACCTCGGAATGATGGGCCAGTTCGTCGTCGTGGAACCGGGCCGGACGGCAGGGACGCCGCCGAAACACCACGGTCACTGATGTCGCCCGGCGCTCTTGCCGGCGCCGCGCGCCCGCGCTAAATTCATCACATAGTGAATTCAACACTCGATGAATTGAGGCGACCGTGTCGCAAGCCATCCCCTCCCCCGCCGTCGAGGTCAGAGACCTGCGGGTGCACCGCGGCGGCCGCGAAGTCCTGCACGACGTCTCGTTGACCATCCCGCGCGGCACGATCACCGGGCTGCTGGGTCCGTCCGGGTGCGGCAAGACGACGCTGATGCGCAGCATCGTCGGCACGCAGATCGTCGAATCAGGTGAGGTCACCGCGCTCGGCCACCCGGCGGGCTCGCCCGCGCTGCGCCACCTCATCGGGTACGTCACGCAGGCGCCGAGCATCTACAACGACATCAGCGTCCGGGAGAACGTCGCGTACTTCGCCGCGCTCTACGGCCGCGACCGGGCCGACGTGGACGACGCGATCACGGCGGTCGGCTTGGCCGACCACGCCCGCCAGCGCGGCGACGAGCTGTCCGGAGGCCAGAAGACGCGGGCCTCGCTCGCCTGCGCGCTGGTCGCCCAGCCCCGCCTACTGGTGCTGGACGAGCCGACGGTCGGCCTGGATCCCGTACTGCGCGTCGAGCTGTGGAAGCAGTTCCACGAACTGGCCGCGAACGGGACGACGCTGCTGGTGTCCAGCCACGTCATGGACGAGGCCGAGCACTGCGACCGGCTGCTGCTGATGCGCGAGGGGCAGCTGCTCGCCCAGCTCAGTCCCGACGAACTGCGCACGCGGACCGGTGAGCAGAACCTGGAGACCGCCTTCCTCACCCTCATCACGATGGGACAGAACGCATGACCGCCGTATCCCGAGCCGTACCCCGGCGGACGCCGACACTGCGCCCCTACGCCGCGACGACCGGCCGCATCCTGCGGCAGCTGCGCAACGACCACCGCACCGTCGCCATGATCCTGGTGGTGCCCGCCCTGCTGATGGCGCTGCTGTATTTCATCTACAAGGACACTCCGACCAACCCGCTCGACCCCGTCTCGCTGTTCGACCGCGTCGGCATCAGCATGCTCGGCATCCTGCCGTTCATCGTGATGTTCCTGATCACGGCGATCGCCATGCAGCGCGAACGCACCTCGGGCACGCTGGAGCGGCTGCTGTCGACGCCGCTGACGAAACTCGATCTGCTCGCCGGATACGGCACCGCGTTCTCGCTGGCCGCCGCCGCGCAGGCGACCGTCGCCTGCCTGGTCTCCTTCGGTTTGCTCGGGCTCGGGTCGGCGGGCAGCCCGGCGTGGGTGGTGCTGATCGCGGTGGTGGACGCGGTGTGCGGAGTGGCACTCGGTCTGCTGGCCAGCGCGTTCGCCCGCACCGAATTCCAGGCCGTACAGTTCATGCCGGTCGTGGTCGCCCCGCAGATCTTCTTGTGCGGCTTGCTCGTTCCCCGCGGCCAGCTGCCGGATTGGCTGGAGGTGATCAGCAACGTGATGCCGTTGAGCTACGCGGTCGACGCGCTGCAACAGGTTTCGACGCATCCCGAGGTCACCGGCGCGATGTGGCGCGATCTGGCCATCGTGGCCGGGTTCGCGATCGTCGCCCTGTGCCTGGGCGCGGCCACGCTACGACGGCGGACCGCATGACGGCAGCCAACGGCTCCGGCGGCACCGAGCGACCCGCTCGCACCGGCCGCCGACCGGGGCAGTCGGGCGCCCGCGAGGCCATCCTCGCGGCCGCCCGCGCCCGATTCGCCGACGCGGGGTTCGACAAGACCTCGGTGCGCGCCGTGGCCACCGACGCCGGGGTCGATCCGGCCCTGGTGCACCACTATTTCGGCACCAAACAACAGCTTTTCGCCGCGGTGGTGGAACTGCCGGTCGACCCGGAGACGACCCTGCGCGTCATCGAGGCCGCACCGCTGGACCGGTTGGGCGAGACCATTCTCCGCACGGTGGTCGCCGTCTGGGATTCTCCCGCGGGTGCCGGCGTGGTCGCGATGGTGCGCAGCATCCTGGCCGGCAGCCACGATCTGTCGCTGGCCAGGGCGTTCCTCTTGGAAGTCGTGCTGGAACGCGTGCGCAAGCGGATCGCCACTCCGGAGGACGACGGACGCGTCCGGATCGGTCTGGTCGCCTCGCAGATGATCGGCGTGCTGGTGGGCCGCAAGATCGTCGGAGTGGAACCGCTTGCCTCGATGCCCGCGGATGATCTGGTCGCCGCGGTGGGCCCGACGCTGCAGCGCTATCTGACCGGAGACATCGGGCCGGGCCCGGCGTCCGGGTGACCGCGACGATCACCGCCGGACACCGGGGCCGTCACTCCACGACTTCGACGACGTCACCCGGCCACAAGTACTCGTAGAACGCCTTGGCCCCCTCGTAGGTCATCCGGACGCAGCCGTGCGACTGCTTCTCGATCGGGCCCACATGGAAGGCGATGTCACCGTTGAAGAAGGTCGCGTACTCCATGGGAGCGTTGTGCATGGTGCTCCAGTGGAACTCCTTCTTGAACGAGACGTGGAAGACTCCCGGCGGCGTCTCGTATCCCGGCATCCCGTGCGAAATCGGCGTCGGGCCGTAGACCACCTTGCCCCCGTCCATCAGCCAGGCTTCATTCGTCGACAACCGCATGCACGCACGGGCCGCTGTCGAACACGGCGCCACGACCGGCGCGGGCGGCGGGGGTGGAATAAGCGCTGGCATACCGGGGATATCCGGGCCGCCCGGCCACAGTGGCTCGGCCTGCGCCGGCGCCGCGGCGAATCCCGCCGCAGCCACCGCGCAGGCGATCGCGCATCGAGCCGTCCAGTTCCGTAAACGCGAATCGCTCATGACGTTCCCGACCTCTCTCTCATACGCCACCGGTGCGCTGATCAGGTCGGCCGCAACGCCCCTTGACTGGAGCGAGTTGACCGTCTCGAAGTGCAAATGATCATGGCGGACCCGGCTCAGAACGGTCAATGGACGCAAAACGACCGTGACGCATCCGTTGCCGCACGGCGGGCGAGTCGTGAGCGGAAGGGAATGTCGGTGCGGACAGGGTCAGGCGTCGCCCTGGGCGATGAACGCTTCGTGCTCGGCGTCGGTGACGTCCCTGGCTTCGTCGACGAGCAGCACCGGGATGCCGTTTTCGATCGGGTATGCCCGGCGCAGGCGCGGGTTGTAGAGCGACTCGCTGCCGTCGGCGGCGCGAACCAGCCGCAGCGGGCCCTTGTCCTGCGGGCAGGCCAGCAGACTCAGCAGTGTGGCGTCCAGGGTGGTGTGCTCAGGCATACCAGGAACCTACCTTCCGGCCGGGCCGGAGCGAGAACCGTCCGCACCGGCAGCGGATGTCCGGCGGAACGAGATGTGGCGATGGCCGAAGAAGCTGGCCCCCGCCACCAGCGCCATCACCCCGACCGCCGACGGGATGCTCGGCAGATGCAGCACCGAGACGCCCAGTTGCAGCAGCACCATGTTCAGCACCAGTCCGCCGGAGTTCACCGCGACGAACGCGACGAAATCCCGCGCCGCGCGCCCCCGGACCCGGAACACCAGGGTCCGGTGCAGGACGAACGCCACGACCACGCTCACCGAGTAGGCCAGGGCGGGCGCGAGCGCGGCGGGCGCCCGGTCGCCGAGCACCGCCAGCCACAGCACCGTCAGCGCCATGCCGAGTCCCGTGTTCACCATGCCGACGACGGCGAAGGCGATCTCCTGGCGACGCACCAGGCGCAGCAGCGGGCCGGGGTCGGCGGCGGGCGTCACGCCGGCTCCCGGGCCCGTCGTCGCGCCCGCGGCATCGAAACGCCGCGCATCCGATTCCGGTGCGCCGACGCCGTCCGCCGCACCCGCGCTCATCGGGCGGCGTCGGCCAGGTCGGTTTCCGCGGGCACGCCCGCGTCGGGCGGGGACGACCCGGCTCCGGCCGCCGCGTCCGGCCGCCGCCCGCCCCGCAGGTACGCCCACTGCGACAGCCCGACGACGAGCAGGCCGAGCAGAGCCGCCGCGACGCCGATCCGCCAGCCCGGCGGCTGCCACGACACCACGAGCTCACCCGAGCTGCCGGCCGGGACATCCACGGCGACAAATGTTTTGGCCACCAGCGTGGAAGGAAGTTCGCGCCCGTCCAGCGTCACCCGGTAACCGGGCCAGCCCAGCCGCGCGAAGACGATTCGCCCGCCCTCCGGCGAACTGACCCGCACCCGGCTGGTCGTGTCCGACTCACCGACCGACGTGGCCGTCGCCCCCTGCGTGGCCGCGATCCGGCCGTCCCGCACCGAGATCAGCCCGTCGGTGCGCTCCAGCACCGAGATGTACTTCTCGTGCCCGGGGTAGTCGACCCATCGCCAGCCGGGCGGCGCGGGCTGGTCGCGCGCGTCCGGATACAAGGCGCGATGCAGCACCACCCGATCGACCTTCATCAGGTCGACGATGGTGCGGCCGGTGGTCGGCTCGGTGGCGAACGCGCGCCGGTAGGCATCGGGACAGACGCTGGTGTCCCAGCGCATGCACAACGTCTCGCCGAACCAGTAGTGCCCGTTGGGGGTGTATCCGCTGACGTAGGTCAGCTCCAGATTCTTGGCGTAGTTGCCGAAGACCAGCGATCCGTACGCGCCGGGCAGATTCCGCTCCTGCGGCGGGATGAGCATCCGGTCGCCGAGTTGCAGTGTGGTGCCGGGGAAAACGGGGAACGCGGCCTTCATCTCCGACCGATTCTCCGGCAGATTCCAGCCCATCGGGGTCGGTTGCGCACCCCACACCTGGAGGTAGGCGATGGGGAAGACGGAGACGACGATCAACGCGCACGCGGCGACCGCACCGCGGCGGCGCCCGAGCCACACCGCGGCGGCGCCGAGCGCGGCCACGCCGAGCGCCGCGACGATGTGCGGGATCACTTCGTGCGGCGCGGCGGAGAACGTGCGCACCCACAGCAGACCGATCAGCACCGTGGCGGCGATGCCGCGCCGCCGCCAGTCCTCGACGGTGGCGAAACGTCCGAGCAGCACGCACACCAGCACCAGCAGGCCGAGCGCGACCATCGGCAGCACCCGCGCGGGCCAGCGCAACGGTCCGACCGCGCCGGGACCGGCCGTCCACATCAGTGCCATCACCGCGAACAGCGCGGGCGCGACGAGCTCACGCGCCGCGCCGAGCGCCTTGCGCCAGTCGACGAAGGCCAGCGCCGGAACCAGGAACCAGGCGATGTAGACCACCGGCATCGGCTGCACGTAACCCCACCAGGAACTGAACGCGGGCAGCGTGCTGGGCAGGCTGGCGTTGAGCGACTCCGACCACGGCACCGTGAGGAACTGGTCGTTGTTGATCTGCGCGGTGCCGCGCCAGGTCACCTTCGCCGACAGCATGCTCGGCAGGTAGGTCGCCAGTCCGGCCAGCGCCGCGGCGGCGGCGACGATGAGCAGGCGCGCCGACGGCCGCCACGCCTTCTGGTACACCAGTTCGCCGATGGCGACGGCGCCCACCATCAGACCGGCCTCCACCGCGGGGAAGATGTACTGCACCGAGATGGCCAGATACAGGAACACGAAGGTCGGGATCGGCCCGCTACGCCCGCGGGCATAGCGCACCCCGGACGCCCAGGCATGGGCCAGCCAGGCGGTGCCGGTGAACGCGGTCATCCAACTGGACTCGTCGAAGAACAGCAGCCATCCGGTGAACGGAATCGCCGCGCCCGCCACCGCCGCCCACGGCGCTCTCGCCCGGTAGGCCAGGCAGATCCGGTACACACCGAGCGCGAGGACGATCGCGAAGATCAGTTTCACCACGCTGGCGTACAGCGCGAGGTTGTCGACCGAAGGCGCGATCAAATCGATCAGCAGTTGCGGCGGATTGAGCAGCCCGGCCTCTTCGATGGTGTAGTTGCCCGCCATCCAATGCTCGGGGATCATCGCGGGCAATCGTCCCTCGCGCAGGTGCCGGCCGAGCATCACCCACAGCGGGGCGTACTGCGATTCGGTGTCGTCGGTGTAGAAATGCCGGGCGTTGGCGAGTAGCACCGCACCGTAACCCGCGATCACCCCGAGCGCCGTGATGACGCCCCATGTGCGGACTTCGCGCGAAGGATGAGTGCTACGTTCGGCCACGAGTCCCAGACCCTACCGTCACCGCGATGCGGCTCCGGCAAGCCAGTGCCGCCGATGACGTCCGGAACGGGTCATCCGGCCGCGTTCTCGGTCGGCGCCTGCGGGTTACGGCGGAACGAGATGTAGCGATGGCCGAAGAAACTCGCGACCGCGACCAGGCCCATCACCACGACGGCCGAGGGAATCCGCGGCAGGCCAAGCACCGAGACCGCCAGCGACAGCAGCACCGTATTCATCAGCAAGCCACCGGAATTCACCACGACGAAGGCGGCGAAGTCGCGCAGCACCCGGCCGCGAACCCGGAACACGAGCGTCCGGTGCAGGACGAAAGCGACGACGATGCCGACGGCGTAGGCCAGCACGACCGCGACGGCGGGCGGCCACGCGTCACCGAGCACCGCGAGCCACGCCACGGTCAGCCCGATGCCGAGCAGGGTGTTGCACGCGCCGACCAGCGCGAAGGCGACCTCCTGCCGCCGGACCACTCGCATCAGCAGTCCCGCCGCGGGACCGTCGCCCACCGCGTCGGGACCCATGGCCACCGGAGGGGTGTTCGTCTTCACGAAACGGCGTCCGCCAGTTCGCGATCCGGCTCGGTGGGCGCGGGGTCGGCGCTGTCCTGCGGCTCATCGCGGCGCCGGGAACGGACGTACAGCCATTGCAGGACGCAGATGCCGAGCACCCCCGCCACCGCCGTGGCGATGCCGATCTTCCAGCCCGGCGGACGCCAGGTCAGCACCAGCTCGGCGTTCTGGGCGCCCGCGGGAACATCGACGGTGATGAAGGACTTGGCGACCGTGGTGATCGGAAGCGACTTGCCGTTCAGTGTGACCCGATATCCCGGCCAGCCCAGCCGCGCGAACACCACCTTGCCGCCCTCGGCCGAGGAGACGCGCACCCTGCTGGTGGTGTCGGTCTCGGAGATCGAGGTCGCGCTCACGTTCTTGGTCGCCGTCACGCGGCCGTTCGTGGTCGAGATCGGCCCGCCCACGCGTTCCAGCACGGCGATGTAGCGCTCGTGGCCCGGGTAGTCGACCCACTGCCAGCCCTCGGGCGCGGGCTGGCCGGGCGCGTCCGGGAACAGCGCCCGCTGCAGCACGACGCGGTCGAGGTTCATCAGGTCGACCAGCGGCCGTCCGGTGGTCGGCTCCGGCGCGAACATGCGGCGGTAGGCGTCCGGGCAGACGCTGCCGTCCCAGCGCATGCACAGCAGCTCACCGAAGTAGAAGTGGCCGCTGGGGGTGTAGCCGTTGACGTAGTTCAGTTCCAGTCCACGGGCGTAGTTGCCGAAGACGAGCGAGCCGTAGGCGGCCTCGATGCTCTTGTCCTGCGGTTGCAGCAGTCCGCGGTCGCCCAGCTGGATGGTGTTTCCCGCGAAGTCGGGGAACGCGTCCTTCGCCACCGAACGCTTCACCGGCAGGTTCCACGACATCGGCGTGGGTTGCGCGGCGTCGACCTGGAAATAGGCGATCGGGAACATCGCGACGATGGTCAAGGCGCACGCCGCCGCGGTGCCCTTGGTGCGCCCGAGCCACACCGCCGCCGCAACCAGCGCCGCCAGCGCCAGCGCCGCGATCACGTGCCAGATCGCGTCGTGCGGGTCGGCGGAGAACGAACGCACCCACAGCAGCAGGATCAGCACGCCCGCCGCGATGCCGCGGTTCTTCGGATCGCGGAACGTTCCGTAACGGCCCAGCAGCACGCACACCAGCACGAGCAGGCCGATGGCCAGCATCGGCAGCACGCGTGCGGGCCAGCGCAGCGGTCCGACGGAACCGGGACCCGCGGTCCACATCAGCA
This sequence comes from Nocardia sp. NPDC003726, assembly GCF_053586955.1. Taxonomy (NCBI): domain Bacteria; kingdom Bacillati; phylum Actinomycetota; class Actinomycetes; order Mycobacteriales; family Nocardiaceae; genus Nocardia; species Nocardia sp. NPDC003726. The sequence continues at coordinate 15,689 of NZ_JBSFNF010000038.1, forward strand.
TCATGATCGCGAAGATCGCGATCGCGCTCAGCTCCCGCCATGCTTCCTTGGCCCGCCGCCAGTCGACGAACGCCAGGGCGGGGATCAGGAACCAGGCGATATAGGTGACCGGTAGCGGCTGCACGTAGCCCCACCACGAGGTGAAGGCGGGCAGCGAGCTGGGCAGGCTGGCGTTGAGCGACTCCGACCACGGCACCGTGAGGAACTGGTCGTTGTTGATCTGCGCGGTGCCGCGCCAGGTCACCTTCGCCGACAGCATCGAGGGCAGGAAGGTCAGCAGGCCCGCGAGCCCGGCGCAGCCCGCCGCGAGCGCCAGCCGCAGCACCGGCTGCCATTTGCGCTGGTACACCAGCTCGCCTACGGCCACGGCCAGCAGCATCAGCACCGCTTCGACCGCGGGGAAGATGTACTGCGTCGAAATCGTCAGATACAGGTAGACGAAGACCGGAACGGGCCCGCCGAGACCTCGCGTGTAGCGCACCGAGGCCGCCCAGGCGTGCACCATCCACGCCGTGCCGGTGAGCGCGGTCATCCAGCTGGCTTCGTCGAAGAACAGGAAGAAGCCCGACAGCGGCAGCGCGACACCCGCAACCGCCGACCACGCCGGCCGCCCGCCGTAGACGAGGCAGATCCGGTACACGCCGAGCGCGGCGATGATCGAGAAGATCAGCTTCACGACGGTGGCGTACAACGCGACGTTGTCCACCGAGGGCGCGATCAGATCGATCAGCAGCTGCGGCGGGTTGAACAGGCCCGCGTCGTCCATGGTGTTGTTGCCGGCCATCCAGTGCTCGGGGACCATGACCGGGAAATCGCCCGCGCGCAGCGCACGGCCCAAGCCGACCCACAGCGAGGTGTACTGGGACTCGGTGTCGTCGGTGAAGAAATGCCTGGCGTTGGCGAGCAGGACAGCGAGGTAACCCGCGACCACTCCGAGCGCGGTGATGACCCCCCACCGGTAGACATCTCGCCGCGAATAGGCATCCGGCGGCGAGTCGAGCACTGCACTGTCCGTCACGAGTTCCAAACCCTACAGGGCGGCTCCCGGCTTGGCATCGGTCGCGGACGCCGCCAAGATGAGGGCATGATCAGCTGCTCCGGTGGCCGCCGCGCCCACCGTGCTAGAGTCCACACCGGTTCGGGCTCCGCAGTTCTGCCACGAGTACCGGCACGCACCGTCATCGAAAGTCGATCCAGCTGATGCCGATCACCCCCGCCCGCACACTCCGTTCCGGCGCCCCGGCGACGAACGGTGACCCGGCACGGCCCGGCGTGGACCGGCCGCACACGGTGTCGGTGGTCGTGCCGGTGTACCGCGGCGAGGACACGATCGCCGGTCTGGTCGCCGAGCTGCACGAGCTCACCCGCGCCACCGAGACCCCGGGCGGCACCACGTTCACCGTCTCCGAGATCATCCTGGTGCACGACCACGGCCCGGACCGCTCCGACGTGGTACTGCAGGAACTGCAACAGACCTATCCCACCGTGCGCACCGTCTGGCTCAGCCGCAACTTCGGCCAGGATGCCGCGACGATCGCGGGGATGTCGGCCGCCGCCGGTGACTGGATCGTCACCATGGACGAGGACGGCCAGCACGATCCCCGCTTCATCAGCACGTTCCTGGACACGGCGCTGGCGCAGCGCGCCGATCTGGTCTACTCCAAGCCGAGCAACACCAGGCCGCACGGATTCCTGCGCAATCTGACCTCGCGCGGAGCCAAGCTGGTGCTCGCGACGCTGTTCGCGTTCCCGGATTCCACCCGGTTCGAAAGCTACCGGCTGATCCGCGGGGACATCGGCAGGCAACTGGCCGAGGTCGCGTCCAACGGCGTCTACCTCGACGTCGCGCTGACCTGGGTGGTCGGCGCCGTCGCGCAGGCGCCGGTGGTGCTGCGCGCCGAGGGCAGGGAGGAATCCGGCTACAACTACCGCAGGCTGTTCTCGCTGTTCTGGAAGATGGTGCTGTGCAGCGGAACCCGCGGGCTGCGGCTGGTCAGCCTGCTCGGCGTCACCTTGGCGCTGGCCGGCGGCGTGATGGCCGCCGTGGTGGTGTTCGAGGCGCTGACCACCGACGGCTGGGCGCCGGAAGGCTGGGCATCCACCATCGTGGTGCTGCTGCTGTGCTCCGGCGCCATCCTGTTCTCACTCGGGCTCATCGCCGAGTATCTGGGCGTGGCCCTGCACATCTTGGTGGGCAAACCCCTCTATCTCACCGTCGAGACGCCGACGCCGCGTCCGGCGGAAGCTTCGGAACTGACCGCGACCACCGCCAGCAGGGGGACCGACCGGGTTGAGCACTGACCGCGTCATCTTCAGCCGTCCGTACCGGGCGCGCCGGGAACTTGCGAATCTGGAGGCCGTGCTCGCCTCCGACCACAGCCACGGTGACGGGCAGTTCACCGCGTCGGCCACCGCGAAGCTGAAGGCGATCACGGGCGCGCCGCACGCCCTGCTCACCACCTCGTGCACGTCCGCGCTGGAGATGGCGGGCCTGCTGCTGGAACTGGGCCCGGACGACGAAGTGATCGTGCCCAGTTTCGCCTTCACCTCCACCGCCACCTCGATGGCGCTGCGCGGCGCCACCTGCGTGTTCGCCGACATCGATCCGGCCACCGGCAATCTGGACCCGGAATCGGTGGCCGCCGTGGTCACCGAGCGGACGAAGGCCGTGGTGGTCATCCACTACGGTGGCGTCGCCGCCGACATGGCCGGACTGCTCGACCTGGCGAACACCCACGGTTTCGCCGTCGTCGAGGACAACGCGCACGGGCTCGGCGGCGCCTGGCGCGGCCGCAAGCTCGGGACCATCGGCACGATGGGCACGCTCAGCTTCCACGACACCAAGAACGTGCACTGCGGCGAGGGCGGCGCGCTGCTGCTCACCGACGAGATCCTGATGGCGCGCGCCGAGATCATCCGGGAGAAGGGCACCGACCGGGCCCGGTTCCTGCGCGGCGCCGTGGACAAGTACTCCTGGCAGGACATCGGCTCCAGCTACTTGCCCAGCGAGCTGAACGCGGCCGTGCTCGACGCGCAACTGGACGAGTTCGACACCATCCAGGCCGGACGCCACCGGGTGTGGGACGCCTACGCCGCCGCGCTGCCGGATTGGGCCGCGCGCAACGACGTGCGCCTGATGTCCGTGCCCGCCGATCGCGAGCACACCGCGCACCTGTACTACCTGCGGACCCCGAACGAGCGCCGCCGCGACGACCTGATCGCCCACCTCGCCGCGCGAGGGATCTCCGCGCCGTTCCATTACATCCCGCTGGATTCCAGCCCCGCCGGATTCAAGCTGGGCCGCACGCCGCGCGCCTGCGTCCGCAGCGCGGAGTTCTCCGCGACCGTGCTGCGCCTGCCGCTCTGGCCGGATCTCACCGACGCGCAGGTGGCCCGCGTCGTGGACGCGGTCACCGCGTTCACCGTGTGAACCGGCCCGCGACGCCGGTTCACGGCCTCACGCGGTGAGCACGTAGAGCTTCTCCCGCCCGCCCGCGATGAGGGTCTCCTCGGCCACGCGCGGTCGGTAGGCGGTGAAGAACTCGTCGAGCGTCCGCTCGGTGAAGCGGTGCGCCTGCTCGCCGTCGCCCGCGTCGGTGAACCGTTTGCCGATGGTGGCGAGGAACGGGTTGTCGCTGGTCGCCAAGTTGCGGACCGGTTCGGCGACGATCACCCGCTCGGTGGCGGCCGCGAGCATCCGGTCGAGCAGCGGGCGCGGCTCGGGCAGGAAGTGGTAGAGGCTGGCCTGCATGATGACGTAGTCGGCCGTGGGCAACGCGTCACCGGAACGCAGGTTCCACACTTTGCCCCGCCCGCCCGCCTCGTTCACCCGCGCCACGAAGCGCTCGTTGAGATCGAGCCCGGTGTAGTCGACCGACTTGTGGCGCAGGTAGCGGGTGTAGAGCGTCGCGGGGCCGCAGCACAGGTCGACCACGCTCGCCCCCTGCGGGACGAGTTCGGCGATAGCGCGATACCGAGCCGTGTAGTGCTTGCCGTACAACCCGCGCATCAGGACCTCGTAGACGGTCCCGCTGCGGTAAATGAGGCTCGTTCCCACAGGCACTCACTATGCCATCGGTCGGTGAATCCGGCTCTTCGGCAACATGTATCGCGTCAGCCGCCCAGCAGCGTGGGCGCCTGGTCCTCGGTGAGGATCTCGTAGGCGTCCGAGGCCCGGTTGTACCACCAGGTGTCCGGTCCCGGCTCCGGCCTGCCCGCCGCCTGCACCGCGCGGGCGGACGGACGATACGACGGGCTGCGCGGGATGTCGTCCACCACGTAGACCAGGTCGGGTCGCTGGTCGGGGTCGAGCACCCGCAACGCCTCGGTGACGTCCTCGGGGTCGAGACGGAAGCCTTCGCGCACGCTCACCGCGGCCACCGCGATGCAGTGGGAGTCGACGTTGAGGCCGTAGGTGACCTCCATGTCCACGGCGGTGATGTCGTTGAGCACGTCGACGATCGGCTGGCCGAAGACCGGTCCGCGCCGGGTATGGATCACCGTGTCCGTGCGGTCCATCAGCCAGTAGTCGCCGTCGCCGTCGCGGCGGAACAGATTCTCCGTCGGCATCCAGGAGTCGCCCGCCGTGAACACCCCGCGCAGTCCGCCCGCGGAGATGTCGACGCCGTCGGACGCCCTGCCGATCAGCAGGCCCACCTCGTTGTCCGCGCACCGGCGGGCGAAGCCGGATCCGTCTACCAGGATGCGCTGGGTGAGCGGATCGTAGGCGACCAGTTCCACCTTCGCGGTGCCGGGAACCGGCCTGCCCTTGCATCCGCGCTTCACCCCGGCCACGTTGGCCAGCACCACATCGCCCTCGATCGAGGCGTAGAACTCGAGCACCCGGGCGGGTTCGAATTGCTCCACGGTGCGCCGCCACAGCCCGGCGGGCATGCCGGAGCCGATGAACAAGCGGATCGGGTGGCTGTGGCCGTCCGGGAACACCTCCGCGTCGAGGATGTCGCGCAGCATGGTCCAGGTGTAGGTGACCACGGTGACGCCGTAGCGGTGCACCTCCCCGGCGAAGCGCTCCGGGTCCAGCGAGCGGGCCAGCGCGACCCGGCTTCCGCCCGCGACCGCACCGCCGAGACTGACCAGCAGCCCGGACGAATGGTGCAGCGGCGCCAGGCAGTACACCGTGTCCCTGCGATTGAGATCGGCCGTGGTCGCGGTGCCGAACGCCGACAGCGCCCAGCGGTGGTTGGTGATGTACTTCGTCTCCAGCCGCTCGCCGGTGCCGGTGACGAGCACGAAGGCCAGCTCACGGGCCAGGCCGGGGTCGGGCCGGTACCAGGCAGGCACCCGCACCCGCGCCGGGTCGATCTGCTCCAGGTCGATCAGGCGGTCGGATGTCGGCAGCGACAGTTCGCGCGTGGTACCGCCGCCGAGCACCAGCACCCTGGCGCCGGTCGCGACGGCCTGGCGCAGATTCTCCGGATCGCAGATCAGGGTCTCCACGCCGGTGAGCTCGATCGCGCGGCGCAGTTCGCTGTTGGGGGCCAGCAGCACCGCCACCGCGCCGAGCCGGGACAGCGCCGCGACCGAGGCCAGCGCGCTTGGCCTGGTCTCCATCACCACGCCGACCCGCATGGCAGGGCGCACGCCCACCGAGATGAGGCCGCGCACCACGTTGTCGATGCGCTCGTTGACCGCCGCGTTGGTGTGCACGCGATCGTCGAACAGGAACAGGTCCCGCTGCGGCGCGCGCCGCGCCTGCTCGGCCAGCAACCGGCCGAGCGAGATCCGGGTGTGCGGCTGGATCATGCCGAGGCGGGTCAGCCTCGGCAGCGCCCGCGCCGCCTCGCCCGCCAGTTCGATCGATCCGCGCACCGTGTTGTTCGCGATGCCTTCCAGGGCCTTGCCGACCCCGGTGCCCGCCTCGGCCAGCGTCGCGGCGGTGTGCACCACCCGGGTGGCAGCCGAGCGGGGGCGATTGCTGGGCACGTGCTCGGTCATCGGCACGATCTCCGGCGGCAGGGGCTTGTCGCCGTCCATCCATTCCACCCACTGCCGCACCAGCGGCCAGGTGTGCTTGCTGGCCATGCTTCCGGCCACCAGGCCGAAGTGGCCGGCGACCAGCGTCGCCTCGTAGACCTCCGCGTTCGGCGCGGCCCGCACGATGCCACGCACCGCGGCGGGCTGTCCGATGTCGTCGACCTCGCCGACGAACGCCAGGATCGGGCACTTCAGTTCGGCCAGCGAGATCGGGTGATCACGGATGACGAAGCCGCCGAGCATCAGCCGGTTGTGCGCGACGAACTGCTTGAGCAGATCCGCCGCCGCCGGGCCCGCGTAGCCGACCCAGCCTTCGCTGTTGAGGAAGCGGCGCTGGCGCTCCTTCGGCAGCAGCGCCTCGCGGTCGTGCAGCTGGCGGAGGAAATCGATCCTCGACTTGGCCGTCTTCACCGGATCGAGCAGCTGGAAGCCGATACGCACCATGGAGTCGGTGATCGGCAGCCGGGTGACCACGTGATCGGCCAGGAAGTCGGCGACGTCGGAGACCATGCCGTAGGGCAACCCGAACGGCATGCCCGCGACGATGTCGACCGGGCTGCCGAAGGTCACGATGCTGTCCACGCCCTTGCCGTCCCGGTAGGCGGCGGTCTGGTAGGCGAACATGCCGCCTTGGGAGTAGCCCATCAGGTGCACGCCGCTGCCGGTGGCCTCGTTGACGGTGTCGATCGCGCTGTTGACCGCCAGCACGTGGTCGGCGAGGTCGCGCTGCCAGCCGCCCTCCTCGCTGGCGGGCGAGCCGAAGTCGACCACCCAGCAGTCGACGCCGCCGCGGTGCAGGATGCCGACGGCGCCCTCCTCGGCGTTCACATCCCAGATGTCGGCGTTCACCATGAGCGGCGGCACCAGCACGGCCACCGGGCGGCCCGGGGTCGTGTCGTCGGGGAAGTAATGCCGCAGCCGGTACATGCGCCTGCGTTCCACGACCTCGAACGGCGAGGACGCGACGTCGGGAGTCAGCCCGCCGAAGCGGATGACCTCCAGGCCGTTCTGCGCGGTCGCCATCAATCGCTGTACCGAGCCCACCACAACCTTCGCATTCAACTTCACCATCGCTCCTGGCCTACCCTAGAACGTGACCCGCATCACATACCGCGACGTGTTCAGACGAGCTTCCCACACCACCTGTCCATTATGTGTCCGCTGTGACACGTCCCATGCCAGGTTGCCGCGGTCGGCTCTCCGGCGGTCACGTATCGACTCCGGGCACCCATGGCAGCGGCCCGGCCGCAGGCGCAGGTAGTTCAGCGCCATCGGCGTGCCCGCCGACCGGCTGTCACGCCGCGGCGGGAGGCCGGCGCCCAGCGGTCGAAAGATCGCGACCGGGTCCCGGCAGCACGCACGCGCCCGCCGGGGCAGTCTTCCATCCGGCGAGCACACCGGGTACGGATATCGCCCGGCCGGATGCGCGGTCGGCCACGTTCGCTCCCGGTTACCGATCCACCGCGTCCGCGTCACCGCCGGACACGACACACGGCTACCAGATAGCTAATTCTCCGCTATCAGAACGCATTCGGACTCGTCCGGATCGCGCAACCCGCCGTTACCGGAATCGACCGCGTGTCGTGACCATCCGGCGGGCGGCGGAACGATCTTCGAAATTTTTCTGCGCACAGCCGCTTTCGGCGTCTACCATCGATCTCGTCTGGAACGCCGTGGCGCGTAGGCAAATTCGTTCGATGAGCTCCCCGCGGGCACGCCCGCTGCTGTTTTGATGTGAACACCCGGCGACTCTGAACTATCGACGACCCTGCATTCCCCTGCCCCAAACCCGTCACCACGTCTCGGTGGCCGTCTCGAGGTGAGGACAACGCATGACCATTGAAATGCCAGTCCAAACGGAAAACAACGTGCGCAAGAGCTTGAGCACCAGCACGGCGGGCCTGCTCGCGCACACCACCAAATCCGAACCGCAGATGCAGGGCATCAGCTCGCGATGGCTCACTCGCGCCCTGCCGTGGACACAGGTCAACGGCGGTGTGTACCGGGTGAACCGCCGCCTGACCCACACCGTGGGCAACGGCGAAGTGGAATTCGTCGTCGACGGTTCCACCGCACGCGTCATTCCCTTGGAGTTGCAGGAGCTTCCGGCACTGCGCGGCTTCGACGACGAAGAGGTGCTGCGCGCCCTCGCGGACCGATTCGAACAGCGCGATCTCGAACCCGGCATTGTGGTAGCGGAATTCGGCAATCCGATGGATCAGGTTCTGCTCATCGTGCACGGCAAATTGAGCAAAATCGGTTCCGGTGAGTACGGCGAGCAGACCAAGCTCGGCATCCTCGGCGGCGGCGACTTCTTCGGCGACACGTTACTGACCGAGCCGTCGGCGATCTGGCCGGTCACCATCAAGACGGTCACGCGAACGACCGTGTTGGCCCTTCCCCGCCGAACGCTGACCGAATTCATCGACCGGACTCCCGCGTTGCGCGAGCAACTCTCGCGCGTGGCTTCCGCGCCCACTCGTCCGCAGAACAACAAAGGCGAAGCGGATATCACGATCGCCTCGGGCCATGCGGGAGAGCCCCTGCTGGAAGGCACGTTCGTCGACTACGACGCTGCGCCGCGCCAATACGAACTCAGCCTGGCGCAGAGCGTGCTGCGGGTGCACACCCGGGTCGCCGACCTGTTCAACGACCCGATGAATCAGGTCGAGCAGCAGCTGCGCCTGACCATCGAAGCGCTCTACGAGCGCCGCGAATACGACCTGGTCAACAATCCCGACTTCGGCTTGCTGCACAACTGCGATCTCAAACAGCGCATCTACTCCGAGTCCGGCGCGCCCACCCCGGACGACTTCGACGAACTGCTCAGCATGCGCCGCAGCACGAAGTTCTTCCTGGCGCATCCGAAGGCGATCGCCGCGTTCGGACGCGAATGCACCAAGCGCGGGCTTTATCCGGACCCGGTCGAAATGGACGGACATCGTGTTCCGGCATGGCGCGGGGTTCCGATTCTCCCGTGCGGCAAGATCCCGATCAGCGACACCCAGACCACTTCTATCCTGGCCATGCGCACCGGGGAGAAGGACCAGGGTGTGATCGGCCTGCATCAGACCGGGATCCCGGACGAATACGAGCCGAGCCTCAACGTGCGTTTCAAGGGCATCGATGACCAGTCGATCATCTCCTACCTGATCAGCTGCTATTACTCGGCGGCCGTGCTGGTGCCCGACGCCCTCGGCGTGCTCGACAACGTCTCGGTCGCCCGGCAAGCCGACTGACCGGGGTGATGGGCATGTCGGTGCTCTCCCGCGCCGCGGCGGCGCACGCCACCGATGAGGTGGCCGCCACCGTCGTCGCGCTTCTCACCAATACCCGGACGACCGCTCCGGCCGACCTGTTGTCGACGGAAATTACTGAAGCGCGGGACGTTTCGCCCATAGCGGGACAGGCGGGTGCCGCTCCGCGCACGCTGCTCGGGCCATCCGGCTTGGGCGCCGCCGCGCTGTTGCTCCCCCGTTCCGGCGCGGGCCCTGCCACGGGGGCGGCGGCCTCCTCCGCCGCTGTCCGCACCAGCACTCCGCAGACCGCCCTCGAGGCAACGGCACCAGCCAACGCACCCGAGTCGTCCCCGATGACGGGACGAACATCGCTGCCCGAGGCACCCTGCATTCCCTCCGGGCCCACCGGGCTCGGCACGGCATCGGCATTGCTCGGAATACGCGGTCTCGCGGCGCCACCGCGCACGGCGCACTCGAGAATCGGCTCGGGCGCCCCAGGTCCCGCGCGGGTGCCCCGGGGGGCCACCGGATACGACACCGCCGCGGCGGGCCGCGATGGGCAGGATCCGATTCCGCCGCTGTATTGCCCGCCGCCGGTGCGTGACGATCCGGCCCTCGCCGAGGCCGTCAATACCGGCATCGTCGACTGGGCCAGGGACATCGGGTTGTACGAGGGCAGGCTGGACGAGTTGCGCGACGCCGATTTCGGCCGGTTGATCATGCTCGCCCACCCGGACTGCGACGATGCCGATCTGCTGCTGGCGGCGGCGAAGTGCGCGGTCTCGGAATGGTCCGTGGACGACTACTACTGCGAGGAGGATGCCGACGACCGGGCTCCCGACGGCACCCCCTCCAGCGCCGAAGCGGAGCTGGGTCCCCGGCTCGAATTGGCGGCCGCCGCCATGGATCCGGTCCACCTTCCCGCGCGCTACGTCGCCCAACTCGAGGCGGCCCTGGAAGCCGATCCGATCCTGCGCGCGTTTCGCACCTCCTTCGAGCACCTGGCACGCTACGCGCGTCCGGCGCAACTGGCCCGGCTGCGCACCGAGATCGCGGGCTGGTTCATCGCGCTGGGGGCGGAGGCGGGCTGGCGCGCGGCGGGACGGATGCCGCCGGTATGGGAGTACCTCACCAACCGGCAACCGCACAGCTTCCTGCCGTGCATGGCGCCGACCGATGTGGTGGGCGGCTACGAGCTGGGGGCCGCCGAGTACACCGACCCCGCGGTGCGCCGTGTGGTCACCACGGCGGCGCTGGCCAGCCAGATGGTGAACGACCTGTACTCGATGGCGCGCGAGGACCTTTCCAACGGAAGGGAGTTCAATCTGCCGACCGTCCTCGCCGCCGAGGAGCGCTGCTCGCGCCGCGAGGCCGTGCTGCGCACCGCCGAGGTGCACGACGAGCTCGTGCACCGGTTCGAACGGGAAGCGGCTCCCCTGGCCGCCACGGGCTCGCCCGAACTACGCCGCTTCCTCGCCGGCCTATGGGCCTGGATGGGAGGCAACCGCGCCTGGCACGCCGACAGCAAACGCTATCGCGACCCGCACTGAAGCCACCCGTAAGAGAGCACTGAAGCAGTACCGCACCGAGAGAGGATGATCACGCATGACCATGCTCAACCCGGAGACCGGGACCGTTCTGCGTACCAGCTACCAGAAGTCCGTCGCCGCGTACTGGAACAACAACCCGAACGACGACCGGGTCAACACCAAACTCGGTGAGGTCGACGGGCTCTACCACCACCACTACGGCATCGGCGAGCCGGACCTGTCCGTGCTGACCGGCCCGGAGGACACCCGCGAGGAACGCATCGTCGCCGAACTGCACCGGCTGGAGACCGCGCAGGCGGATTTCCTGCTCGACCATCTCGGCGACGTCCGGCCCGGCGACCGGCTGATGGACGGCGGCTCCGGCCGCGGCGGCACCAGCTTCATGGCCAATCAGCGCTTCGGCTGCCAGGTCGACGGCGTCACCATCTCCGAGTACCAGGTCGGCTTCGCCAACGACCAGGCCGTGCACCGCGGCGTCGCGGACAAGGTGCGGTTCCATTTCCGCAATATGCTCGACACCGGCTTCGAGAGCGGTTCCATGCGCGGCATCTGGACCAACGAGACCACGATGTACGTGGACCTGTTCGATCTGTTCAGCGAATTCTCCCGCCTGCTCGAGCCGGGCGGACGCTACGTGTGCATCACCGGCTGCTCCAACGACGTCACCGGCGGCCGCTCGTCTTCGGTCAGCTGGATCGATGCGCACTACGGCTGCATGATTCATCCGCGCGGCGAGTACTTCCGCGCCATGGCCGAGAACAACCTGGTGCCGATCGCCGTGACCGAACTCACCGCGGCGACCATTCCGTACTGGGAGCTGCGCACGAAATCCGAGCTCGCCACGGGGGTCGAGAAGCCGTTCCTGACCGCGTACCGGGAGGGGAGCTTCCACTACCTGCTCATTGCCGCCGATAAGGTGGGCAGGTGACCGACACCCTCGCCCAGCCGTACACCGACCGCGAGGCCCTGCCCGTCGAGCTCGTCGACGACGCGGGCCGCGCGGTCGGCGCGTGCACGGTCGCGGAGGCACACCTGGCCCCGGGACGACTGCACCGCGCGTTCTCCGTCTTGCTGTTCGACTCGGCGGGCCGGGTGCTCTTGCAGCAGCGTGCGGCGGTCAAGACGAGGTTCCCGTCGCTGTGGGCCAACACCTGCTGCGGCCACCCCGCCCCCAGCGAACCGGTCGCTACCGCGGCGGGGTTGCGGCTGGCCGAGGAGATGGGCCTGACGATCGCGCTGACCGAGGCCGGGATCTACCGCTACCACGCGGCGGACCTGCGCACCGGTCGGGTCGAGTCCGAATGGGATCACGTGCTGATCGGGCAGCTCGACATCGGCGCGCCTCGGCCGGACCCGGCCGAGGTCGCCGACTTCGCCTGGATTCAACCGGACGCCCTACGCGACGCGCTGGCCGACAACCCCGAGGCCTACACCCCATGGCTGGCCGGAGTCCTCGACGTCGCGGAACGCGCGCGCGTAACGGGAACCTCGGCGGACTGATCCACTTCTTCTGGGCCGAGGCAGCCGAACGCATCCGTCGACTATGCGACGACGCGGCTGCCTCGATCCAGCTCACGATGTCGGCTTTCCCGCCCGAGGTCATAGCTCGACACGTGACCGCTCGCCGCGACAGGGCCGATTACATCGATAGATGCGCATATCCCTGTAACGACATGGACCGAAACTGAGAGAACTCATAGGAACGGCACAGGCTGCGACCAGGACCGTTCTGCATGGTTGAAGAGGTACGAGTTCGCGTGAAGTGAGGTGCGTGATGGTCGAATTCGAGGTCACCGGAACGACGGTGACGGTGCACGTGCTCGGCGCGCATCAACTGCTGGCGCTGCGCGACCACCTGACCTTCGATCTGTCCGACATCACCGCGCTCGGCCTCGCCGGGGTCGACCGCCGCCCGCCGTGGGTGCGCGCGCCCGGCACGTTCTTCCCCGGCGTGATCGCGGCGGGAACGTTCCGCGGCAAGGGCCGTAAGGAATTCTGGGACACCCGATTCGACGGACACGCCATTCGTATCGACTTGGCGGGCGCCGATGTCACACGGCTCGTGGTCGACGTGGCGGATCCCGACACCGAGTTGCGCAAGCTCGTCACCGCCGGGGCCGCCTGACCTGCGTTCACGCGCCGAAGGACCGCAGCGCGCCGGTGTACGGCTTGGGCGGCGGTGCGGCGAATTCGCCCCGACCCGACTTGCGTAAACCCAGCGTGAGCAGCGATTGGACGGTCAACGTCGCCGCTGCCACACCGTCCACCACCGGCACGCCGACCTCGGCGCGCACCTGGGCACACAGATCGGCCATCCCCGCGCAGCCCAGCACGATCACGTCGGACCCGTCCGCCTCGACCGCTTCCCGGCACGCTTCGATGACGATCTTGCGTGCGTCCGGATCGGTGTCGAGAGCCAGTACCGGGATCTCGCAGGCATGGATGCCACGGCAGAAGCGCCGCATCCCGTAGCGCTCCGCCAGATCGACCGCGCGGCCGACGGTCCGGGCCAGCGTGGTGACCACGCTGAACCCGCGACCGACGTGGGCGGCGGTATGCATGGCGGCCTCGGCGATCCCGATCACCGGCCCCCCGGCCAGTTCGCGCGCGGCGTCCAGACCGGGGTCGCCGAAGCAGGCCAGCACGTAGCCGTCGACCCCATCGGCCTCGCCTCGCCGGATCGCGGCGAGCAGGCCGGGGACGCTCAGCGCTTCGTCGTAGTGGCTCTCGATCGAAGCCGGTCCCATCTCCGAGGTCACCGCGTCGAGCAGGGTGTCAGGACCCGCGACGGCCCTGGCACACTGCTCGATCGTGTCGGTCATCGCCCGGGTGGTGTTCGGATTGACCACACGGATGTGCATCAGGCCGCGCTCTCCCGCACCGCCCGGCGGGTGGCCAGCGGGTAGTACGCCGCGAAGCCGAGACCGCAGCCGATGAACCAGCTGTACTGCGCCGCCGTGTACATCCCGGTGACGTCCTTCGCCAGCACCGGCACGACGGCGACCAGCGCACCGATCGCCGTCGCGATCACCGCCGCCGGGTTGTATCCCCCGCGATACCAATAGCGTCCGCCGCTGGACATGGTGAACAGCTCGTCCACCGCCACGCGCTGCTTGCGCACCAGGTAGTAGTCGGCGATGAGCACGCCGAACAGCGGGCCGATGAAGGCGCCGAGCACCTCCAGCGTGTAGTGGATGACCTCCGGGTTGTTGTAGAGGTTCCACGGCGTGATCAGCACCGAGCCCACCGCGGCGATCATGCCGCCTGCGCGCCAGCTGATGCGCTGCGGACTCACGTGCGAGAAGTCGAAGGCGGGCGAGATGAAGTTGGCGACGATGTTGATGCCGATGGTGGCTACGGTGAAGGTGAGCGCGCCGAGCACGATCGCGAAGGTGCTGTCGATCCGCGCCACCGTGGCGACCGGATCGGTGATCAGCTCACCGTAGACCGGCACGGTCAGCGAGGCGGTGATCACCACCAGCAACGAGAACAACAGGAAGTTCAGCGGGAGACCGAGCAGGTTGCCCCGGCGCACCGCGGCGAAGGACTTGCCGTACCGGGAGAAGTCCCCGAAGTTCAGCATCGGCCCGGAGAAGTAGGACACCACGAGTGCGATAGCGCCGAGCATCACCGGCACCGAGTCCCATCCGGTGTATCGCACGGCGCTGAGGTTCAGATCTATGGCGTCCCAACCGGCTTTCGCGATGAGGTAACCGCACAGCACGAACATCACCACGTACACCGCGGGTCCGCAGAAGTCGATGAATCGGCGGATGGACTCCATTCCCCGCCAGAAGACGCAGGCTTGCACCACCCACAGCGTCAGATAGCTACCCCAGCCGAGCAGCGACAGGCCGAGGAATCCGTAATCGCTCGCCACCGCGTAGGGCGCGAGCGACGGGAACAACTTCACCAGTACGACATCCAGTGCCGCCGAGGCGAGGAACGTCTGAATGCCGTACCAGGCCACTGCGATCAGCCCGCGGATGATCGCCGGGATGTTGGCCCCTCGCACGCCGAACGCGCTGCGGCAGATGACCGGATACGGCACGCCGGTCATCTGACTGGGCTTGGCGACCAGATTGCAGAAGAAATAGACCAGGGTGATGCCGATCAGCAGGGCCACCAGCACCTGCCAGCCGGCCAGACCGAGCGCGAACAGGCTGCCCGCGGTGACATAGCCGCCGACGCTGTGCACGTCGGACATCCAGAAGGCGAAGATGTTGTAGGAGCCCCAGTTCTGTTTGCGCAGCGGCGCGAGGTCGTCGTTGGTGAGTCGCGGGTCGTAATCGACAACAGCGGTGGTCCGCACGGGCGCGGGTGCGGCGATGGTTTCGGTCATGGCGTTTCCCATCCGAAGGGCGAAACTGTGATCGAAACGACGGTAGGAATCGGCTATTGCCCGTCCATTGCGCGGTTATTGCCCGGCTATTGCGCGGCAGATATATCTTCCGGCGCGAGCAGCCCGGTATCCGTGGGCAAGGTTGCGATCACCGATTCCAGCCTGCGATGGTGCTGTTCGGCGACGAGCAGCAGGCGCTCGACGTCCCGGGCCAGGAAAGCGTCCAGCATCAACGCGTGATCGGTGTGCAGCCGCACCCGGTCGGCCCGGCCGATGTGCACCATCGACTGCACGGGCTCGGTGACGTTCCATGCCGATTCGAGCATGTGCAGCAGCCGGAACATGCGCGACGGGCGGGTCAGCGCCACATGGAAGGTGCGCGACCTGCGATGGTAGGCGGCGGGGTCGTCCTCGCGAATCGCCTCCTCCAGGCTCGCGTTCACCTCCAGCAGCGCCGCGCGGTCGGCGGCGGAGTGGTTCATGGCGGCCGCGGCGAGCGACGCCGTCTCCAAGGTCTCGCGCACGATGTACATTTCGCGCAATTCGGCGGCGGTCAGTTGCGCCACCGTGTATCCGGCGTGCGGCTCGTGCGTCACCAGCCCTTCCCCGATCAGCGTCTTGAGCGCCTCGCGCACCGGAATGTGACTCACCCCGAACAGTTCCGCCACCTCGCGCAGCGGGATCACGGTGCGGGGCGGCACCGCTCCGTCGAGGATCACCCGGCGTAATTCGCCGAGGATGATCTGTGGGCGACCGGGTGAGTCGACGACCAACCTCGCGAGCAGCGCCGAACGTCGTCTCGGGGGCATGACAACACGCTAGGAGAAGCGTGTTGCGTTTCCGGTCCACTGTGTGACGGCCAGGAAACGTCTTCTCACAGAACCGACCGGTCGCGTGGTGGGAGCAGTCCCGGCCACCGGTCTCGAAGGAGACGGGACCTAGCATTGGATTGTTCGCGACGCCGTAGGCGCTGAGAGACAGACACAGGGTTCCGATGACAGTTTCGGCAGAACAGTTCGTAGATCGCCGCTTCGTGCGCTTGGTGGCGGAGTTCGACCGGTTGTTCCGGCGTCCGTCCGACGGCGGCGGCGCGCTGGCGGTCTACTTGCACGGCGAGCCGGTGGTCGACGTCTGGGCCGGATACGCGCATCCCGACGTCGCGTGGGCGCACGACACCGTCGCGATGGCGTTCTCCACCGGCAAGGGGATCGCCAGCACGCTGGTGCATCGTCTGGCGGAGCGCGGCCTGATCGACTACGACGAGCCGCTGGCGACCTACTGGCCGGAGTTCGCGGCGGCGGGCAAGGAACACATCAGCGTGCGGGCCATGCTGACCCACCGAGCCGGGTTGCATCGTTTGCGCGGGCTGCTGCCGGGGCCGGTCGAGCGATTCTTCGACGATGCCGCGGTCACCGCGGCGCTCGCGGCCGCCGCGCCCGACCCGCGGCACAAGGTGACCAGCGGCTACCACGGCATCACCTACGGGCACCTCGCCGCGGAGCTGGTGCGGCGGGTGACCGGAGCGGGATTCACCGATGCGCTGCGCGCCGAGATCGCGGGACCGCTCGCCGCCGACGAACTCTGGTTCCGGGTCCCGGAATCCGAACGGGGGCGTATCGCCACGAATTTTCCGCGCCTGACGGTCGCGGGCATGAGCTGGGAACGTAGCTCGCGGCTGCTCGCCCGTACCCGTTTCGCGGCCGCCGCCGACACGACCCCGGTGGGGTTCGCCGAGTTGGTGGCCGATCCGCGCCTGCACGACTCGGTGATGCCCGGCCTCAACGGCGTCTTCTCCGCCCGCGCGCTGGCGCGGGTGTACGGCGCGCTCGCCAACGGCGGACAGCTGGACGGTTACCAGCTGCTGCGCCAGGAAACCATCGAGCAGATCACCCGGCGGCAGGTCTTCACTCCCGATTATGTACTGGCCTTCCGCATCCCCTGGGCGCTCGGTTACCACGGCGTGCCGATGAAGCCGTCGAAAGCCGAACCCATCTCCGCCTTCGGCCATTTCGGCCTCGGCGGCTCCGGTGGTTTCGCCGACCCCGCGACCGGGATGTCGCTCGGCTTCGTCACCAATCGCCTCGGCAGCCGGATCACCCCGCTGGGCGACGCGCGACTGTCGCGATTGGGCGCGTTGGCCCACAACCTCGCCAGAGCCGCCTGAACTCGGCTGACCAAGTGGCAGCATGACGCTATGGAGACGGTCGACCTGCCGCGGATCGCGGCGGCCGCGCGGCTGCTGGATCCGGTGATCCGGCGCACGCCACTGCTGGCCTCGCGGGTGTTGTCCGAGCGCGTCGGCGCGCAAGTGTGGCTGAAGTGCGAGAACCTGCAGCGCACCGGGTCGTTCAAGCCGCGCGGAGCCTACAACCGGATCGCGAATCTGCCGCCCGAGGCCCGGGAGCGCGGCGTCGTGGCCGCGAGCGCGGGCAACCACGCGCAAGGCGTCGCGTGGTCGGCGGCCTCGCTCGGCATCGCGTCGACGGTGTTCATGCCGATCGGCGCCGCGCTGCCCAAAGTGACGGCGACCAAGGCCTACGGCGCGCGAGTCCGCCAGGTCGGCGAGACCATCGACGAGTCGCTGGACGCCGCGCTGGATTTCGCCGACCGGTTCGGTGCGACGCTGATCCATCCGTTCGACCATCCCGATATCGTGTCCGGTCAGGCCACTGTCGGCGTGGAGATCGCCGAGCAGTCGCCTGAGGTCGGCACGGTGCTCGTGCCCACCGGCGGCGGCGGGCTTCTGGCGGGCGTCGCCATCGCGCTGCGGCAGCTGGCGCCGGACGTGCGCGTCATCGGGGTGCAGGCGGCGGAAGCGGCCGCTTGGCCGGACTCGCTGGCGGCGGGCCACCCGATCCGGGTCGAGCGGATGTCGACGATGGCCGACGGCATCGCGGTCGGACAGCCCGGTGTGGTGCCGTTCGACTATGTGGCCCAGCATGTTTCGCGGATCGTGACGGTGGACGAGGAAGCGCTGTCGCAGGCGCTGCTGCTGTGCCTGGAACGCGCGAAGCTGATCGTCGAGCCCGCGGGGGCCGCGGCCGTGGCCGCCCTGATGAGTCACGCGCCGGAGGAACTCGACCTGCGCGGACCGGTCTGCGCGATCCTCTCCGGCGGCAATATCGACCCGTTGCTGCTGACCCGGGTGATCGGGCACGGGCTGAGCGCGGCAGGTCGCTATCTCGCCGTGCGGGTGACGATTTCCGATCGCCCCGGTGCGCTGGGAGCGTTGCTCGCGGTGGTGGGCGAGACGGGCGCCAGTGTGGTCGACGTGGCGCATTCCCGCACCGGCACGTGGCTGGCGGTGGACGAGGTCGAAGTGGCGCTCACCCTCGAGACACGAGGGTCCGGCCATCGCGACGACGTGCTCGCCGCCCTCGCGAACGCGGGATACGCGGTGCGCGACTCGGATTGACCGGAGGCCGTTCTCGGAACTTCGTCGAGTGGCACACCACCGCGGGACCTACTCGCGAAATGCCACGACCATGTGCCACTCGTGCGCGGAGGTTAGTGCGCGCCGCCGAGTTCCAGGGCGAGTACGCCGAGGATTACCAGTCCGATGCCGCCTACCTGCACCAGCGTCAGCCGCTCGTTCAGGAACAGCACGCCGATCAGCGCGATCGCGGCCACGCCGACCGCCGACCAGATGCCGTAGGCCACCCCGATCGGCATCCCACGTTTCAATGCCTGGGCCAGGAAGAAGAACGCCGCGCAATAGCCGACGACCACCACGATCGAGGGGACGAGTTTGGCGAATCCGTCGGACAGTTTCAGTGAAACGGTCGCGGTCACCTCGGAGGCGATGGCCAAGGCGAGCAGCAACAAGGTCATCTTCGCAGCCTAGTCACCGCCGGGGCGCGGCACCGGCCCTGCGGCGGGCACGGGTGCTCCCAGCGGCGGGGATGCGCGGCCCCGGCCGGGGCCGAGGCGTCGATACGATCGGCCGATGCGTAGCTCGGATGTTGCGGTAACCGGCTTCCCGTTCGAGGAAGTGACTTGTAACGAGTTGCCGTATGCCGAGCGCGACGAGCGGTACCGGCGGTTGCACGCGTGGCCGGAAACAAGTTACGCGCACCGGTCCGGGCTGCGGATGATCTGGAAGTACGACGACGTGCGCGAGGTGCTGGACGCGACGAAGCCGGGTATCTCCAACGCGAATTCGCTGGATCCGCTGGTCGGTTACGCGCGTATCGCGGCGACGCCACGCGCCATCCCGCCTTTCGTCCGGCACCTGGTTCCGCCGCCTGCGAAAGCGACCGCCAACCTGTCCGACGATCTGCTGCACAAGCGGGTATGGAACACCATGGCGGGGCCTTCCGGCCATTTCACCATCTCCCCCTCCGATCGTCCCGCCCGGACCGCCGAGATGGCCGAGCACTTCCATGCGGCACTGCACGACCTTGGTTTCCGGCGCGGATCACCGTTGGACGTGACCGCGTTGTCGATCGGTTACGCCGCCAGGACCGTCGGCGCTGCGGTCGGGTTGCCCGCGGCGGACTGGCCGAACGTGGCCGCATGGAGCGGAGCGCAATCGGGACTGCTCGGCCGGGTGATGCGGGGCCGCGAACTGGCCGACGCGGTGAGCGCGCTCGGCTGGTTGTTCACCGTGAGCGGCGCGGCGGTGCGGGCGGGCCGGGGCAGCGAAGCGACCGGGTTCGCCCGCAGGCTTCGCGACGCCGGGCTCTCCCATCGGATCGCGGTGTCGGCCATGGCGAATTCGCTGGCCGCCGGAGTGCACACGGTGAGCGGCAGCATCCAGCAAGGCGTGCAGCGCTTGCTCGGCGACCCGCAGCGCGTCTGGTGGGATCTGCTCGCCGAGCCGGAGGGCGGCGCCCGGGTCGCGGCGAAGATCCTGCAACTCGACCCGGGGCTGGTGGCGTGGAAGCGCCGGGCCAGGACACCGGTCGTGCTGTCCAGCGGCACCCGCCTGCCCGCGGGACCGTTGCTCGTCTTGTTCGCCGCGGCGAATCGCGACCCGGAGGCGTTCCCCGACTGCCTGGCACTGGACGGCGCCGGCAAGCTGCCGTTGACCTTCGGGTTCGGCAGACATGTCTGTCCCGGTAAAAGCATGGCCACGCTGGCCGTTGAGGTGTTTCTCCGGCAATTGCGCGAGCTGATGCCGGAGGCCGGAACAGTTTCGGAACCGGGCAGCCGACGCCGCAGCGATCTGCTGTTCAGCGGCGTCGACATCACCGTCGCCGGATAGGCCGGTCGCGGCGCAGCGCGAGGTTCAGTCCAGCCAGGCCCGCGCCGCGGCCGCCGCCTCGCGCACCTCCGCGAGCTGCGCCGCGACCTGGACGCGGGCCGTGCCGCCGCGGGCATTGCGGGACGCGATCGAACCCTGCACGGTGAGCACCTCGCGCACCTTCCCGGTCAGCGCCGAGTCGATCGCGGCGAATTCCTCGTCGGTGAGTTCGTCCAGGCCGACGCCGCGCGATTCGGCGGCGCGCACGCACGCGCCCGCCGCCTCGTGCGCGACCCGGAACGGAACACCCTGGCGCACAAGCCATTCGGCGATATCCGTGGCCAGCGTGAAACCGGCGGGCGCGAGTTCGGCCATGCGATCGGTGTGGAACGTCAATGTCGAGACCAAGCCCGCGATGGCCGGGAGCAGCAATTCCAGTTGCGCGACCGAATCGAACAGCGGTTCCTTGTCCTCTTGCAGATCGCGGTTGTAGGCAAGCGGTTGCGCCTTGAGCGTTGCCAGCAGGCCGGTGAGGTTGCCGATCAGCCTGCCCGCCTTGCCGCGGGTCAGCTCGGAGACGTCCGGGTTCTTCTTCTGCGGCATGATCGACGAACCGGTGGACCACGCGTCGGCCAGCGTCACATAGCCGAATTCCGGTGTGCTCCAGATGATCACCTCTTCGGCCATCCGGCTCAGATCCACACCGATCATGGCAAGTACGAACGCGGCCTCGGCGGCGAAGTCGCGCGCCGAGGTGGCGTCGATCGAGTTGGCGGCGGCCGCGTCGAACTCCAGCTCCGCGGCGATTGCCTCCGGATCGAGTCCGAGCGAGGAGCCCGCCAGCGCGCCGGAACCGTAGGGCGACACCGCCGCGCGGCGATCGAAATCGCGCAGCCGGTCGATGTCGCGCAGCAGCGGGTGGGCGTGCGCGAGCAGATGATGGGCCAGCAACACCGGCTGCGCCGCCTGCAGGTGGGTCTTGCCCGGCATCACCGCGTCCGGATGCGCGGCGGCCTGCTCCACCAGCGCGTCGACCACCGCCAGCACGCCCGCGGCCACCCGGCGCACACCGTCACGCAGCCACATCCGGAACAGCGTGGCCACCTGGTCGTTGCGCGAACGTCCCGCCCGCAACCGGCCACCGAGCTCCGCGCCGACCCGTTCGATCAGACCGCGTTCCAGCGCGCCGTGCACGTCCTCGTCCGACTCGGCGGGACCGAACGCGCCGGACGCCACGTCCGCCGCGAGTCGATCCAGGCCGTCCAGCATGCCCGACAGATCGGCGTCGGACAGCAGCCCGGCCTTGTGCAGCACCCGCGCGTGCGCCTTCGACGCGCGGATGTCGTAGGGGGCCAACGCCCAGTCGAAGTGGGTCGACTTGCTCAGCGCGGCCATGGCCTCGGCCGGTCCGGAGGCGAATCGCCCGCCCCAGAGCGCACCTTGGTTCGTGCTCATGCTTGTCCGCCTCTCCGAGTATTCAGGCTCCCCCGCCTCTCCGGGCCTTCAGGCCGTACAAGTCGGGGACGGGGTCGATTTACGTTCAGGTCCTGCGTTGGGTGTCGGTCGGGTTTTGGGCGTACCCGGTGAGTTACCCATGTTCTTGCGAAATCAGTTGGTGCGTTGATCCGCGAGATCAATTGGCGCGTTGATCCCGAGATCGGGTGGTCCGTTGATTCGCGAGATCAGTTGTACGTGGTTTGCGGGATCAATTGGTGTGTCGGGTTGCGACTCAGTCGTTCCGTCGGCGCGAGGAACCAGTGAGCGGCGGCGCGCGAGATGGAGCAGTTCCTGCTCGACGCAGCTGGGCCGTTCGATGGTTGCTCGACCCCATCTGCCGAGAGCGGCCTCGCGCGCGGGGCGAAGGCGTTCGCAGGTTGCTTTCGGGGTGCACTGCTGCCCTGTCAGCACCCTCAGAACGCCGATTCGAGACTACGGGAAGCCATGCTTCTGCCTACCCGACCGCCGCCGAAGTCGAGGCGGTGCAGCGCGAATTCTGGTTCGGGGCCCCTCGCGGGAGCTGTCGGCGTGCCGGTGCCAGTTCGGCACCGGCACGCCTGGGGCCTACTTCTGGTTCAGGTCGCGGCGGGCGGCGACCTTGGAGGACAGGCCGTGGATCTGGACGAAGCCCTTGGCCAGGGACTGGTCGAAGGTGTCGCCCTCGTCGTAGGTGGCCAGGTTGAAGTCGTAGAGCGACTGCTCCGAGCGGCGGCCGTTCACCACGGCGGAGCCGCCGTGCAGCACCATCCTGATGTCGCCGGAGACGTGCTGCTGGGTGTCGGTGATGAAGGCGTCCAGCGCGCGCTTGAGCGGGGAGAACCACAGGCCGTCGTAGGCCAGCTCGCCCCAGCGCTGCTCGACCTGCCGCTTGTAGCGGCCCAGCTCGCGCTCGATGGTGACGTGCTCGAGGGCCTGATGCGCGGTGATCAGCGCGATGGCGCCCGGCGCCTCGTAGATCTCCCGGCTCTTGATGCCGACCAGGCGGTCCTCGACCATGTCCAGCCGGCCGATGCCCTGGCGGCCCGCGCGGTGGTTCAGCTCGACGATCGCCTCCAGCACGCTGACCTGGCGGCCGTCGATGGCGACCGGCACACCCTTGTCGAAGGTGACGATCAGTTCGTCCGGAGCCTCGAAGTTGACGGTCGGGTCGGAGGTGTAGTCGTAGACGTCCTTGGTCGGGGCGTTCCACAGGTCCTCGAGGAACCCGGTCTCCACCGCGCGGCCCCACACGTTCTGGTCGATGGAGAACGGCGACTTCTTGGTGACGTTGATCGGCAGCGAGTTCTCCTCGGCGAAGGCGATGGCCTTCTCCCGGGTCCACGCGTAGTCACGCACCGGGGCGATCACGTTCAGGTCGGGCGCGAGCGCGCCGATGCCGACCTCGAAGCGGACCTGGTCGTTGCCCTTGCCGGTGCAGCCGTGCGCGACGGTGCTGGCGCCGTGGAACTTGGCGGCCTCCACCAGGTGCTTGACGATCAGCGGCCGGCTGATCGCCGACACCAGCGGGTACTGGCCCATGTACAGCGCGTTGGCCTGGATGGTGGGCAGGCAGTACTGGTCGGCGAACTCGTCGCGGGCGTCGATCACGATCGCCTCGACGGCGCCGCAGTCCAGCGCGCGCTGACGCACCACGTTCATGTCCTCGCCGCCCTGGCCGAGGTCGATGGCCACCGCCACCACTTCGGCGCCGGTCTCCTTGCCGATCCAGCTGATCGCGACGGAGGTGTCCAGCCCACCGGAGTAGGCGAGTACGACGCGCTCGGACATGTTCTGTGTGCTCCTCGATGGTTCGGTAGGTGTATCAGCAGTATGGCGGGTGTCCGAGCAGTGGGAACGGCCCGGCCCCGACGCCTCGCGACCAGCCTGGGCGGGCCCGCGTCGTTCTGCAAATGATTATGCACGACGATGCAAGCCCATTCATAATTGGGGTCGCGTCCGCACCCCTCGACTCCGCTGCTTCGCAGTGAGCCACACCGGCGTCGACCTGACACACCGAGAGTAGGATTCGACGGTGGCGGTCGGGTGATACCGCGCGGTCATCAGGTGTATGGCCATGACCCTGCGCTTGACCGACGAACAGACCGAGGCCCTCCGCCGCAGGGCAGAGGTCGAGCACCGGTCGATGCAGCAGGTCGCCTTGGCCGCGATCGATTCGTATGTGAATCAAGCGCCCACACCCGCGCGGCGGCGAGCCGTACCGGTGGACGAGTTGCTCGAGGCGTTCGCGGACCTGCCGCCGATGGATATCCAACGATTCCGGGCCGATCAAGCCGAGCACATCGACGATACGGCTCACTTCGATGCTTATCTTCGACCGCACCGCGCCGAGGAATCGGAATGACCTCGCGGTATCTGCGCGGTCTCGGTGACACGAACATCCTGATTCACCTCGAGCAACTATCCCGAGAAACACTTCCTGGTGAGCTTCTGACGAGTGCGGTGACTCTTGCTGTGACTCGCGGTGGTAGATGGCGGTGTTCTCGCACCGTTAGGTGGCGCCGATGACGAGGGTGCTGCGGGCGGTTTCGACGACGTCGGCGGTGATGGTGTGGAGTTCGTTGATCTTCATGATCCGGTGGATTTGGGCGAACAGTCGTTGCAGGAGGCGGAAGTTGCCGCTGGTGATGCGGGCGACGGCGGCGACGGCTTGGGCGTCGGTGAAGTCGTCGGGATCCAGTTGCAGGCCGAGTTTGTGCCAGTGTCGGGTCAGGACGAAGGTGAGTTCTTCGCCGGTCAGGGGCCGGTAGTGGTGGGCGAAGCCGACGCGGCTGTAGAGCTGCGGGTAGCGGGAGAAGGTTTTCTCGATGCCGGGCATGCCGATGAACAGCAGCCCGTGGTCACCGCGGTCGTACTGGTCACGGAGGTGTTCGATCGCGGTGGCGGACAGGCGTTCGGATTCGTCGATGACGACCAGCTCGACGTAGTCAACGGTCCGGTGTTCGCGCCGGGTGGGGCAGACGTGCTGGTCGATGCAGATGTTGACCCGGTTGTATAGCAGCTTGAGCTCGTCGCGGAGTTGCCGTAGCGGCGCGGCCACGGTGGGGGTGTAGTACACGGTGCGCGAGCGGGCCAGTGCGGCGTAGACGTCTTTGTCGGATTCTTCGCGCGGGCCCCAGGTGCTCAGCAGGTGGTCGGCCTTGTCCCAGCGCGCGTAGCGGGATGCCGACAGTGTCTTCCCGATTCCCGCTGCGCCGTAGCAGATGCCGATGGTTCGGTCGCGTTTGACGGTGTCGGCGAACTCGATGAACCGGCGGTGTTCCTTGGTGGCGATGAACGGCCAGTTCCGCGGCGTGGGCACGATCACTCCTCGGAGTAGGCGCGCAGCCGCGGTCCGGGCGGCGGTGACGCGGGTTCCGGGCGCACCGGTGGGGCGGGTGCGGGGAGGTAGTCGGTGACGACGGTGATGCGTTCGTTGATCTGCTGGCGGATCCTGTGGCGGTAGGCGCGGCGGGCGGCTTGGATGTCTTTGAGGCCGATGGTGTCACCGCTGTGGTTCGGGTCGATCGCCGTGCACAGGAACCGATTGCGGTGGAAGACGCGGAGGGCTGTGATGTCGCGCGGGTCGTAGCGGATGGTGACGGTTTCGCGGACGTAGGCGGCCAGGGTGGGGTGTAGGTAGCGCAGGCCTTGGAAGTGGATGCCGTCGCGGTGCACGACGCGCGGGGTGGCGGCGGTGACCAGCAGCAGGTCGAGCTGTTCGAGGCTGTCGGGCATGCGCGGCAGCCAGCCGTCAGCAACCCACGCCTGCTGCGGCGAGGCGCCGATTTCGGAGTGGGTGCGCTGGTGGTAGGTGGCGGTGACGAACCGGTTGATCGCCTCGTCGAGCTGGCGCAGCGACAGTGCCGGTGCAGTGACCGGCTTGCCAGCCACGAGGTGGCCGGGCAGCTCGGTGAGTAGTTCGGTGTTGATACTGCCGAAGAAGCGCTCGATTTTGCCGCGGCCTTGGGGTCGGGCGACGGTGGAGTGCACGATCTGGAACTTCAGATCGGCGGCGACCTGGGCGAGGTGTTGGCTGGTGAAGTCGCTGCCGTGGTCGACGTAGAGGATCTCCGGGATCCCGCACATCGGCCAGCCCGGGTCGGGCTTGGTCCAGATCGCCTGCCGCAGCGCCAGCGAGGTGTTCAGCGCCGACGGTGCGCCCAGGTTGACGGTGTAGCCGGGCACTGCGCGGGAGCAGTCGTCGAGCACCACGGTCAACCAGGGCCGCCGGTTGCGGCCGGCCTCGACCACGAGGATGTCGAGCTGGGTGTGGTCGGCCTGCCACATCTGGTTCGGGTGCTCGGCGCGGCGGCGGTAGACCAGCTCGTAGGTGTCACGGAAGGCGGCGGCGCCGTCGTGGGCGAGGGTGAGCATGGCCGGGTCGAGGTCGGTGACGATCGCACGAACGGTGCTGTAGGACACCGGCGTCCATCCCTGCTCGGCGGCGACGCGAGCAGCACGGCGGGTGATCGCCGCCAGCGACGGGCGCGGGCGGCGCAACGCCATTGCTTCGATCAGCCGCACCAGCTCCGGATGCGTCCGTCGGCTGGAGCGCCGGCGGTGGGTCGGAGCGAGTCCGGTCAGTCCCGCGCTGCGGTAACGGTGCAGCCATCGTTGCGCGGTCCGCAGCGGCGTGCCCGACGCAGCCGCGGCGCGGGTGAGGGGGACGTCGTCTTCCAGGTACGGCCGTAGCACCTCGAGCCGGTTCATCGCCTGCCGCCGGTCGGCCTCGCTCAATTCGGTCAGTCCGCCGCCTGTCATGGCTCACCTCGATTCCGCGCTGCCCGCTGGTCACATTGTCGCGCCCGCCGCAGCCAGGTGGCGGTAGATCGTGGGGCGGGTGACGCCGAATTCGGCGGCGATCTGCGCGACGGTGTAGCGGCGCTTTCCGGTCTCGTCGAGCTCGTCGTACATCGCCCGCGCCAGCTGCACCTGCCGGGGGCCGAGCTTCGGCTTCTGGCCGCCGGTGCGGCCGCGGGCGCGCGCGGCGGCCAAGCCGTCGCGGGTGCGTTCGGACATCAAGGCGTGCTCGAACTCGGCGATGGCGCCGAGGATCTGGAAGAACATGCGCCCGACCGCGGTGGAGGTGTCGATGCCCTGGTCCAGAACCACCAGGTCCACGCCGCGGTTCTGCAGCGTCTTCGACAGCTCGATCAGGTGCTCGAGAGAGCGGCCGAGCCGGTCGAGTTTGGTGACCACCAGTTGATCGCCTTCCCGGTTGGCCACCAGCAGCGCCTTGTCGAGTTCGGGACGGGAGGCGAGCTTGCCGGACACCTTGTCGAGGAAGATCTGCTCGCACCCGGACGCGGTGAGCGCGTCGTGCTGGGCCTCGGGATGCTGATCGCGGGTGGAGACCCGCCCGTAGCCGATTCTCATGCACGGAATGTATCGGTAACCCCCGACAGGTTGACGTTGCCGCGTACACGGGATGCTTTACACATTCAGCCTGCGGAAACGCACTGCCGCGCAGTGTGTCTCGCGAACGATCGTTCGTGAGACAAAGCTATAAGTGACGCAAAGCTGGCTTGCAGCAAGCTCGCGGTTGCCCTTTGGTCGATAAGGCGGAATCGGACTGCTGTCCGGTGGCGCTCAGTTCGATGCCGACCGGGTCGAGTCGGTGTCTGCGGTGTTTGTCTCCAGCACGCGATCGAGCAGATGGTCGATGAGTTCGAGCGCGGATTGTGGGGTGATGAAGTTCTGGAGCATGGCCTGGGCCAGTCCGCCGATCGTCATGGTGATGAGTTCGGCGTCGCGTTCGGGGACGTTCGTGCCCGACCGGCCGGAGCTCCGGGTGCGCCGGAGTTGGTCGGTGACGATCGAGACGAGGGCGTGGGGCGCGGCGAAGGTTTCTTCGGCGGTGATGCCTCGGCTGGCGATCGCCGCGGTCGCGAACACGTTGAGCACGATGACTTCTTCCCGGCGCTGCTCGTCCAAGGGCAGCAGTTCGGTGAGGACCGCGTGAATCG
>NZ_JBSFNF010000039.1:0-43288 GCF_053586955.1 Nocardia sp. NPDC003726
GTGCACGGACCATCGGCCAGCACCTGACCACGCTCCACCCGCTGACCCTCATCCACAATCGGACGCTGGTTGGAACACGTGCCCTGATTCGACCGAGCGAACTTGCGCATCCGATAACTGCGCCGGGTTCCGTCGTCGGCCATCACGGTGACGTAGTCGGCGGAAACCTCTTCCACCACACCGGCCTTCTCGCTGACGACCACATCTCCGGCATCGATCGCCGCGCGCAACTCCATACCGGTACCGACCAGGGGCGCTTCCGATCGGATCAGCGGAACGGCCTGCTTCTGCATGTTCGCGCCCATGAGGGCGCGGTTGGCGTCGTCGTGCTCGAGGAACGGGATCATGGCCGTCGCGACCGACACCATCTGACGCGGCGAAACGTCCATATAGTCGATATCGGCGGAGGCGACGAGCTCTACCTCGGAGTTCTTGCGGCGCACCGGGATGCGCGCGTTGACGAACCGTCCGCCGGCGTCGAGCGGCTCGTTCGCCTGCGCCACGACGTGCAGGTCTTCCTGGTCCGCGGTGAGATAGTCGATCTCGTCGGTGACGCGGCCGTCGACCACTTTCCGGTACGGGGTCTCGATGAAGCCGAACGGATTGACTCGCGCGTACACCGACATGTAACCGATCAGGCCGATGTTCGGGCCTTCCGGGGTCTCGATCGGGCACATGCGGCCGTAATGGCTGTAGTGCACATCGCGGACTTCGAGGCTGGCGCGCTCCCGGGACAGACCACCGGGACCGAGCGCGGACAGGCGGCGTTTCTGGGTCAGGCTCGCCAGCGGATTGCGCTCGTCCAGGAACACCGACAGTTGCGAGGTTCCGAAGAACTCCTTGAGCACCGCGACGACCGGGCGGATGTTCATCAGCGTCTGCGGCGTGATCGCCTCGATGTCCTGAGTGGTCATCCGCTCGCGGACCACACGCTCCATCCGCGACAGCCCCAGCCGGATCTGGGATTGGATCAGCTCGCCGACGGTGCGCAGCCTGCGGTTGCCGAAGTGGTCGATGTCGTCGACCTCCACCCGGACCTCGACGCCACCCGGGGCGGTCATGGTCTTCTCGCCCGCGTGCAGACGCAGCAGGTATTCGATGATCGTGACGATGTCGTCCTCGGTGAGCGCCAGTGAGCCGCCGCCGGTGCGGATGCCGAGTTTCTTGTCGATCTTGTAGCGGCCGACGCGCGCCAGGTCGTAGCGCTTCTCCTTGAAGAACAGGTTCTCCAACAGGTTTTGCGCGGACTCCTTGGTCGGCGGCTCACCCGGACGCAGCTTGCGATGGATATCGAGCAGCGCCTCGTCGGTGCCCGCTGTGCCGTCCTTCTCCAGGGAGGTCATCATCACTTCGGAGAAGCCGAAGCGCTCGACGATCTGCTCACTCGTCCAGCCCAGCGCCTTCAGCAGGACCGTGACCGGCTGGCGGCGCTTGCGGTCGAT
This sequence comes from Nocardia sp. NPDC003726, assembly GCF_053586955.1. Lineage (NCBI taxonomy): Bacteria > Bacillati > Actinomycetota > Actinomycetes > Mycobacteriales > Nocardiaceae > Nocardia > Nocardia sp. NPDC003726. The sequence goes on from NZ_JBSFNF010000039.1 coordinate 1,443, forward strand.
GCGCACACCCACGGTGTCGCGCTTGTCCACGTCGAACTCCAGCCACGCACCACGCGACGGAATGACCCGCACACTGTGCAGATCCTTCTCCGTGCCCTTGTCGACCGTGTGATCGAAATACACACCCGGCGAACGCACCAACTGCGACACCACGACCCGCTCGGTGCCGTTGATGATGAACGTGCCCTTATCGGTCATCATCGGGAAATCACCCATGAAGACCGTCTGGCTCTTGATCTCACCGGTGTTGTTGTTGATGAACTCCGCCGTCACGAACAACGGAGCCGCATACGTCATGTCCTTGTCTTTGCACTCATCGATCGAGGCCTTGACCTCCTCGAAGCGGGGATCGGACAGCGTCAGCGACATGGTTCCCGCGAAGTCCTCGATCGGGCTGACTTCCGCGAGCAGCTCCGCCAGTCCACCCGCGCCGGATTCCCCGCGCGCGGTCGCCCGTTCGCGCCAGGCGGGCGCGCCGATCAACCATTCGAACGAATCGGTCTGGATTTCCAGCAGGCCCGGAACCTCCATTGGCTCGCGGATCTTCGCGAACGACAGGCGCTTCGGCGCGCGGGAGACTCCGGCATCGACGGGCGTCGCGGTGTAGACGTCGGTCTGACTCGAGACTGTCAAGATGCGTCCTTCCAGCACCTCGTGACGCCCACACGGTCGCGTGGGCGTCACGGTATCTGCTTGTCCTGTGGTCGGTATTTCTCATGGCGCACCGTGCTGGACAGTGTCCGAACGTGGCTCGACAACAACGGGTGGAAGGCGGCACGCAGATTGTGCCGCTTCCACAGTCAATTCGTATTTCGAGAGTTGGACAGCACGCGACCCGGCGCGACGTCCTAAGTTACACCCGAATTAGACCGATGTCGAGGACATCAAAAAATAGACACATGATTTCTTGTGTCTTCCCGTATTTATAGTGACATCTGGCTACACCGTTCGTCAAGTCTATTAGCGGTAATTCGCCAGGGTTACTCCACCGTGGCCGCTGCGGCCTCTGATGCGGCCGGTTTCCGGGTGGTCCGGACGACCGTCGCCGCGACGACGGCGAAGACCGCGCCGCACCAGAACGCCTGCGCGGGCCGGCCGGTGTGGCCGACGACGACTGCGGCGGCGGCGGGGCCGAGAACCGCGCCGATGTTGAACGCGGTGGTGGCCAACGCACCGGCGATCCGCGGCGCGGCGGGCGCCGCGGCCTGCACGATCGTCGTGATCAGTGTCGATCCCACTCCGAACGCGACCGCCCCGGACGCGGTCGCCATGACCGCCACGCCGAGCAGGGTATGGGCGGTCAGAGCCGCCAGCAGCCACACGGCCACGAGCCCCATCGTTCCGAGCGCGACGATCCTTTCGCGATGACGGTCGCTGTATCGGCCGGTGAGCGTCACGCCGGCGAACGAGCCGAGGCCGAACAAGGCCAGCACGATCGGAGCCCAGCGGGCGCCCGCGTCGGCGAGCCCGGTGGTGACCGAACCGAGGAACGTGAACCCCGCGAAGGTCGCCGCGTTGACCAGGACGGCGACCAGGACGGCGGCGCGGACCGGACGTTCGCCGAGCACGGTCCACTCCCGCAGGAGGGAGGGCTGCGGTGCGATCGGCCGATCATCGGCGCGCAGCGCACCGGGCACCATCGCCCACACCGGGATCACCGCCGCACCGCTGACGATCGCGACGGCCACGAACGCGGCACGCCATCCCCACAGCTGCCCCAGCACAGTGCCGGCCGGAACGCCCGCGATGCAGGCGACGGTCACTCCGGACACCACCACCGAGGTCGCGCGCCCCACCACGCCCGGGCCGACCAAGCCCGGCAGAGCGGCCAGCGCGATCGCCAGGAATCCGGCGTTGGCGACGGCCGCGACGACCCTGGTCATCAGCAGCACGGTGAAATCGCTGGTCGCCGCGCCGACGACATGAGTGACGCAGAAGACCGCCAAGAACGCCGCCACCGAATGCCGGACCGGCAACCTGCCCGCCGCCATCGCCATCAGCGGCGCGCCGAGCACCATGCCCGCCGCGAACAGCGAGGTCAGCAGACCGGCGGCCCCGAGCGAAACCCCGACGTCGGCGGCGATGCGCTCCAACAGGCCGGACACCATGAATTCGGACGTGCCCTGCGCGAACACCGCCACAGCCAGCACGAACACCACAATGGGCATGAAAGGAACTCCCCGGAAGAGAGGGCGCCACGCAGCAGCCGGGACGCCCGAGATGGTCGCGCAATCGGGAGAACCGTCACCCGATGCGGAGAAACCAGCATTGTCCGGCGTCGCGAAATACCCACGGGCCGCATTCCGGCCGGCGGTTGCGCATTCACAACGCCGCCCGGCACGGATGCCGGGCGGCTACCGTCTGGACGCCTCCGGAGAATTCACGACCTCACCATAACAACGCACCCGGACGAGTCCAACGCGATTTCACCGCCCCCGTAGACGCGCTATGGCGGCGCGGTTCGCGGACGGATCGAGCGTTATGGCCGCCGCCCACACGTGCGCCGCGACGGCGCGCTGGTCGAAGAGGGCTACCCAAGCGTCGGTGGAGTCGCGGGTGTCGCTCACCCAGGTGGGTGTCGGTCCTAGTTCGGGCAGGTGGGTGTAGGTCAGCGACGTGTAGGCGCGTGCTCGGGCATCGAATATGGTTGCCGCGCAGACGCGGTCGGCTGTGGGGCGTTCGCTCAACCGGCCAGCCTGCGCGGCCTGAATCGCGTCTTGGGGGACGTCGTCGGTGAACAGCTCGCCCACCGTCAGGTAGGCGAACCCGAAACCCCATATGCGGCCGGTGAATCTCCGGATCATCCCTTCGGCCGAATCCAGGATGGGGGAGCGTTCGGCATCGGGGTCGAGGGTTATAGGGGTGTGTGCCGCGTCGTGCGCGGTGGGGTTCTCGGTGCGGGCGAATCCCCAGAAGTGCACGGTGTCGATATCGGGCGCGTCCGCTCGGCGCTCGGCGAGCATGGCCGCGAGCATGGCGTCGATCGTGGTCCTGGGTGGGTATCGGATGGCGGCACTCGTCGGCTTGCGTGATTCGGGTCGTCGATTTCGGCGCTTGGACATTCGGCTCTCGGTTACCTGTGCGAAGTAGGGGATCAGGCCGTCTCATCCGGCCGGCGCGGGACGGGAAGGTCCGCGGCGCGCGCCCCGTGGGCGGGCAGCAGAACATTCCAGAACTCGGCGCGGACCGCGTCCCACAGCCGGAAGTGGCGCGGGAACCATTCACGGACCTGCGCCAGATCCGGCAGTGCGCGCTCGTCGAAGGCGACGAAACCGTTCTGGCCCAGCGGAACCGGCACCGTGTCGCCGTTGTTGCGCAGCCGGTAGGCGGGCGTGGGGTCGGAGGCGTCGCGGAAGAACACGATCTCGATGCGACTTCCCACCACCCGCCAGGAAGCCTGTACGGCTCCGATCATGGTGCGATGCAAACGGCTCACCCCCGCGCCGCGTCCGGTGGGGCCGCCAACGCCGACAACTGCTCCAGCACCGCTTGGATCGTGTGCACGTCGAGCACATGGTCGGTGTCGCCGCTGTCGTCCTGTGACGGGAACCCGATCCCGCGCGCGGCGGCGCGTTCCCGGTGGCTCACCGCCTGCGGTGTCAGCCGTCCCGTGATCACCAGCGTGCGGTACGCCGCCGCCTTCCACGCGCACCGCTCGATCCGGCAGGTCAGGTGCGCCCGCATCTGCCCGTGTGCCAGCCGGACGTCGGCGCGCGCGCAGATTCCGGGCGGGACGAACAGGCCCTCCGTCACTCCGTGCCGGTGTGATCCGGTGCCGGGAACCGTCGACCGTAGATCATGCGTATTCGGCTCCGGCGCGCGGGAATTCGTGACGAATTCGAGTTCCGTTCCAGGTTGTTCGGTCATGTGCATATGCTGCGAACGTGCTCACGACGGGGAGCTCGAATCGGCCGGTGCCCAGCAATCGGCGCGTACGCGCTGATCGCCTCCCGAGTGGGCGGACATCGATTCTCGCCGTGGGAAAAAGCAGGTCACACCGTGGGATAGCAGGGGAGGACGCAACGGAAATGGTCGGTACCAAGTCGGACTTCAGCCGGACGACGCTGCCGCGTCGCCAGTTGGGCCGCGCACTGCGCGACGCGCGTCAGGCCAACGGTTACACCCTCGAGCAGGTAGCCGAAGTCCTGGAGATCAGCCGATCCTCGCTCGGGCGGCTGGAGTTGGGGCAGAACGAGAAGATCAAAGTTCGGGACATCGAGTACATCTGCCAGTACTACGGGCTGCCGGACGAGCGGACCGAGTACTTGAAATCGCTGGCCGAGCACGCGCGTGTGAAACCGTGGTGGGAGGACTTCCGGGATCTGGTGCGGCCCGGGTTCAACACGTATCTGCAATTAGAGGCTGCGGCAACAGATTTGCACTTCTTCCAGACGCTTATCATACCGGGCCTCTTGCAGACTCCCGACTATGCCCGCAGTGTGCGATCCTCTGCATCAAGGGGCTCGTCCGAAGAGGTCGACTGGCTGGTGGAACGGAGAATCCAGCGATCAGCGATACTCACTCGCAAGCACAAGCCGATGCAGGCTGAATTCCTGGTGCATGAGTCGGCTCTGCGTACCGTCGTCGGTTCTACCCGGATCATGTCTTCGCAATATCGTCATCTTGCCGACATGGGTACGCGGGAGAACGTCTCGATCCGGGTAGTTCCCTTCGCTGCTGGCTTCCCGGGCGGGTTGGCGGTCCCGCCGTACATCATCATCGACTTCCCTCATGACGAGCCGTCTGTCGTCTACACCGAAGGTGCCATAGGCACAATGATTTTCGAGGAAGCGGACGATGTGAACCGCTTCCGGGTGATCCACGCAGCCGTCAATGGTGCTGCACTCGACGAGCAACGATCGAGAGATCTGCTCAGGAATATGGCCAGGAGATACGAATAATGAAGGTCGACCTATCCGGAGCGAAGTGGTTCAAGTCTGTCCACAGTGGTGAGGCCGATGCATGCGTGGAAGTCGCGTGGCTCGCGGCTGGCCACGTCGGTGTCCGCGATTCGAAGGACCCGATCGGGCCAGCGCTCGTCTTCACGCCGGACCAATGGGACGCCTTCACGGCCAGCGTCGGCGCGGGCGGGTTCGACCTGGCATTTGATATGTGACCTCGCGGTAGCCGACAGACGGCCTGGACTTCTGCTTCGCAGCCGAAGTCCAGGCCGTATCCATCGCGACGTGAGCGACGTAGCGCTTTACCGGCGCATCCGGTTCAGCGGCGGCTGAGCCAGACCGCTGCCAGCGGGTACGGGGCGATGATCGGAGTTCCGGCGATATTCACCGTTCCGCTCCAAAGCCCCTGCCGCGGGTCGATGTCATGCAGGTCGAGGCCGAGCGGCACGAAGTCGAACGAAACATAGGTCTCGTCCGGGCCGACCGGCGTCTGATGCCCGCTTCGGCTGGAGGCGCCGCAAATCAGCGTCACAGTGCTGCCATCCCCGAAGACTTGCAGGTCGCAGTTCTCGATCGGCGACCCGATCACGTTGGAGGGGCCTCTCCCGATGTGGTAGGTCCCCGGCGGAATGACGCCGTTGCGCGGGAACTCCGGATCGTCGGCGGAGGCGACGGCGGGAGCGATCGAGACTGCGGCGGCAGCCAGCGCGAACCCGGCCACGATCTTGCCGAACTTCATGATTCCAACCCCTTCGAATCTGCGTCGAACTCAGTCCTATGTCCTAGCTTTCGTCCATCTCGTTACTGCCCTGCCACCATAGATCCGTCTCCAAACCCGCACGCCCGACTACGGAGAGCCCCTGCCGCCCCCCAGCCCACCGCTGCCCCACGCGCCCGAGATCAGGGCACCCGCTGACCAGCGCGACCAAAGAGCGCCGGACATGCCGTCTGCTACTGTTGGCGCACTTGAGTCGTCACGGGTCGAGAGGGTGGGGATGAGTCGTCGAATCCTGTTGGCACTGCTCATCGGTGCACTGGCGACCGGAACCGTGGGATGCGAAGACACCACGACCGGATCGCCCACGACGGGGGCCAGCACTACGGCACAGGCTCTGTTCAACCCGTGCACGGGGATCCCCGACGAGGCGCTGCGGGCCGCGGGAGTCGATCCGAAAACTGAAGAGTCGGGCATCGCCGGTGTGCATCAGTCCGGCTGGGAGATCTGTAGGTGGGACGGACCCAAGTACTTCGTCACGGTGTTCTCGACAAGCCGCACCGTGTCGGAGTTCGAGCGGAAACCTGGGAACGTCGACTTCCAGGACGTTACGGTCGCGGGTCGTCAGGGACGGCAATTCAGGGTCGAGGGAGCTTCCAAGAATCTTGATTGCGACGTTTTGTTCCCGGCCGCCCAGGGGGTTTTGCAACTGAGGGTCCAGGGTCGGGCAGGACGAGACGATCTCGAGGATCCATGCAAGGTCGTCTATCGCGTCGGCGAGTCGATTGTGCCCACATTACCGCGTTGACCAGGGAGGGGACGCATGAGTGAGGACAATGCTTCTATCTGGAGTCGGCTTGCTGGCCAAGCCAAAGCAGGAGAACTGTACCTAGACGATCAGAACGCCGCACTTCTCTGCGCGCAAGCCTGTGACTCGCGTATAGCTGAACTCCAATCGTTGCGCAGCTTGGCGGGCAACGCTCAAAACGTGTCCGGTTTCGGTGATTTCAAGATGGCCGACGACCTGGTCAAGAAATTCCTGAAGCAGGCAATGGGTGACCCGAATTCGATCGATCAGATCATCCTCGAGCACATCGAGACCGTGAAGAACATGCGTGAGGTCATGGCGATCTCGTTCAAGCGCATCACCGGGCAGGACATCGAGAACGCGACGCAGTTCGCGAACACCACCGAGCAGGTGCGCTGATGGTCAATCCGTTCGAGAGACTGAAAGTTCTGGAACTCGACTACGGGCAGCTCGGTTCGACTGTGCTGCGCAACGTCACCAATTGGATCTCGGGTGAAGAGTTGCAGCCCGAGGTGAATGTGGCCGGGGTGCAGGACAAGTACAACCAGCAGCGTGACGGCGTGCGCAGCCGAGCGGCCGGTGTCGGGTTCCAGGGCGAATTCCGGCCGCGGGAGGTTCTCGACGCCGACGAGTTCGAGCGGCACGATGTCGCGACGCTGCGCGGCAAGGTCGATCAGATCGATCTGAAAGCGGTCACCGATCTGGTAACCGCGTGGAACACCATCGCTGATCGGCACCAAACCTCTCTGGATACCTTCACGAAGGCGATGGCGCGGGCCACCGATGACAGTGTGTGGCGGGGTGAGGCGCGCAACGCCGCAGCCAGTGCGGTCGCCGACTATGCCGCCCAAGGTGCGCAGGTCTCGAATGCGGCCCGGCTGACGGGCAACAAGCTGTCCGAGTTGCTGACCGGGCTGGAACCGACCAAGCAACTGGTCCCGCACGCGCCGGAGCACCGCAGTGGAATCGGCAACGCCCTCGCCTTCGTCGCCGGACGCGGATGGCGCAACGACGACGTCGCCGAGTACAACGCGAAGACCGAAGCATTGCGGGTGCTGCGAACCGTGTACGCCCCGGTTGTCATGGAATCGGATACCAACGTGCCCGTGATTCCGCGTCCGGCTTCCACCACGAATCCGGGCGGCGCAGACGACGGCACCAGCCCGCGAGGGACGAACAGCGGCAGTCAGAACCCCTCAGGGACTTCGTCGCCCAGCTCGGAGCCTTCCGGCAAGAATCCCACCGAGGATCCGGTGACTCAGTCCAGCGATCAACCCTCGGACATCGCCTCGGAGAAACCGGAGTCGACGGACACCGACCCAGCATCCACTACGCAGGAATCGACGACCCCGGCGTCCACCACTCCGGCTTCGACAACGCCTGCGTCCACGACGCCTGCGCCGAGCACATCGCCGCACAGTCCTGGCAGCCCGCACCTGAGCACGCCGAGTAATCCCGGAACGCCGGGCGGACCCGGTGTCTCGATGCCGTCCAAAGGCACGCCGAGCAATCCCAACGCCGTCTCGGCCGCAGCCGCACGCACGGGTGCCTCGCCCGGCCGCGTCGGTACCAGCGGCATGAGCGGAATGGCGCCCGGTGCGCGCGGCGGCAAATCCGATGAGGAATCGACCAAGGGCATCCCGGATTACCTGATCACTCAGGAATACGGCGACGAGCTCACGGGGCTGGACCAGCTGCCGAGGACGGTTCCGCCGGTCATCGGCGACAACCCGCGATAAGGACCTCACCCATGCCCGAGGTGCAGAACTGGCGATTCACCGCGCTCGAATTCCGGACACTGTGGGAGTCCACCGGACGGGATGTGCTGCCGTATCCCTTGCAGCACCAGTACACGACCGAGTTCCGCTCGGAGAGTCTGCGGTTGCGGCAGGCCGCCGCGCAGTCGCTGCGCCCGCGCATCGATGACGAGTTGTTGCGCGCGGTGGAAGTGCTGCTGGCTCCGGAGGCGAGGGTGGAGGTGGCCGGATTCGCCGGTAGACGCCGCGACCGCAGGCTGCGGGCCCATGCGGGGGTGCACTACGAACACGGCGCGATCGCGGTGCAGGAACCAGGGCCGGAACCCGGACACGGCGGTGACGTGGTGCTAACGTTACTGCCCGCCGGTGCGGTGGCGCGAGCTGTGGTCGACGTGTTTCCCGCCTGTGCTCCGGGGAAGGGCAAGCAATTGCAAGCCTCCACCGAGGAGTTGGCGCGGCCGAGACCGCCGGTCCGGGACGCGTGGCGGCCGACGCCACGGGAGGAGTTCGAGCGGTTCTTCACCCGCGCCATGACCTTGATCGGGCACGTCGGCGTCTACGCGATGGGCAGCGTCGACAACCGGCATACGCACGGCCGCAAGGATTTCCAGCTCAACGACGTCGAGAACGACGGTCGCTACGTCACCTTCGGCACCGACCTGCTGACGATCAAACCCACCACCCCTGAGCGCATCGCCGCCACCTTGCAACAGATGATCGTCAGAACCGTCAAGGAAGTGCGCGACGGCGTCCACCTACCGTATTGACCGGAGTCGCCGGGCAGGTCATCTACTATTGCGGCATGCCCGAGCGGCCCGACCTTCCCGAGTACATGATCTGGGAGTTCGGAGCGACTCCCCGAGGAGATCGCGAGTCAGATCGAGTTGTGGAACGGTCGCGTGGTCTGGGTTCGCCGCGGTCCCTCCGAACATCAAACGTTCACGAATTTGATGTGGAGCGCCTTGCGCCGCTGTGCCGGGCAAGACATGTCCGTGCGCACACAGCATTGCTGGCGTGTCACGACGGAGGAGACGAATGTCTTTCTGGGCCGCAGTGGTAAATCCGATTTCCTTACTCCCGACTTTCTCGCGCACAGGTGTCTCGAAACCCCGTACCAGGATGTCCGTGGCGGCGACGTCTCGCTGGTCGGGGAGGTTTTGTCGCCGTCCGACACCCAGGCTGATATCGAGGCGAAGAAGGTTCGGTACGCGAGCGCCGGAATTCCGTGGTACTGGGAAGTGACTCTGGCTCGCGAAGCGAGCGCTATCGCCATTGTGCGTGCCTACGCGGTCGAGACCGGGCATGCTCAGCTTCCGGAGGGGGTTCATCCGCTCCACGCGTCCAACTACCTCATGGTCGGCGAATGGACACCGGGTGATTCGGGCGGCATCGAGATCGACTTTCCGTTCCCGATCGCCATTCCCTGGTCCGAACTCGAATTCTGAACCAGGTGGGGGCAGGTGGCCTGCGGTCGGAACGAAGTCGGCACCCGCGGCCTTGAATCGGGTCGGAGAGTCGATCACTGCAGCGTCGCACGACGACACCGAACGTCCGCCCGTCTTCTCGGTGCAGGCCGGGACCCGGATCAACCCGGGCGACGAGCGGACGTTCGGTGGTGGGGGTCGGCTCCGCCGGAGGGGTGACGGCGGATGCGACGCCCGTGTCCCGCGGGGTCCGGACCGCGGGACAGGCTGCGACGGTCAGACGTTCGCGTAGGCCAGCGAGGGAACGCGCTGGATGGCGAACGAGGACCGCAGGTAGAACCACCAGGTGACGGCGGCCATCACCAGGAACGCGCCGGCGTAGGCCCAGAACGCGGGAGCCATGCTGTGCAGGTGGGTGTTGGACAACCGCAGCGCCTGCTGCAACAGCCAGCCACCGGAGGCGCCGACCGCGCCGATGACGCCGATCGCTGCGCCGGCTTGGCGTTTGGCGGAGACGGCGGCTTCGGCGATGTCGATGCCGTGCTCGGCGGCGTACTTCTTGGACTCGGCGCTGAAGATGGTCGGGATCATCCGGTAGGTCGAGCCGTTGCCGATGCCGGTGAGCACGAACAGCAGCAGGAACGCGACCAGATACAGCGGGAAGCTCTTCAGTTCCAGCGCGGCCATGATCAGCGCGACCGCGATCGCCATGCCGCCGAACACGTACAGGGTGATCTTCGCGCCGCCGACCTTGTCCGACACCCAGCCGCCGAACGGCCTGCTGAACGACCCGACCAGCGCGCCGAGGAACGCCAGGTTGCCGAGCGTGGTGATCCAGCCGATCTTGGCCAAGTCGGGGAAGTTGGCCTTGATCAGGGTCGGGAAGGCGAAGGAGAAGCCGATGAACGAGCCGAAGGTGCCGATGTAGAGGATCGCCATCACCCAGGTGTGCCGGTTGGTGAGCGCGAGCCGGTAGGACTTCCCGTCGGACTTGGCGGTGGCGATGCTGTCCATGTAGCGCAGCGCGCCGAACGCGGCGGCCAGGATGAACGGCACCCAGACCAGCACCGACAGTGTGATGCCGAAGCGATAGCCGCCCGGGTCCTTGGCCATGATGTGGGTGCCGAGGGTGATCACCAGCGGCAGGATCAGCTGGGTCTGGGCGACGCCGAGGTTGCCGCCCGCCGCGTTGATGCCAAGGGCCGCACCCTTCTTGCCCTCCGGGAAGAAGAAGTTGATGTTGGCCATCGAGGAGGAGAAGTTGCCGCCGCCGACGCCCGCGAGCGCCGCGAGCACCAGGAACACCCACATCGGGGTGCCCGGCTGGTTGACGAAGTAGGCCAGGCCGAGCGTGGGCAGCAGCAGCATTCCCGCACTGAACACCGTGAACGCCCGCCCGCCGAACCGGGGAATGGCGAAGGTGTACGGAATGCGCAGCGCGGCGCCGACCAAGGTGGGGGTCGAGGTCAGCAGTAGCGCGTTGCTCACCGCGGTGGGGTTGCCCTTGCCGAGACCGGCGAGGAAGTCGAATCCGGCGGCGCCCATGCTGGTCACCACGGTGCCCCAGATGACCCAGATGCTGAAGCCGAGATTCTCGGCGAACACGGAGAAGATGAGGTTCTTGCGCGCGGTCTTCGCGCCGCCGGAGGCCCAGAACGTCGGATTGTCCGGATCCCAGTGGTCGAGCCAGCGTCCACGTTTCTGATATTCGAAAGTCGTTGTCTGCGACTGCTGGCCGGTGGCTGCTACGGCGGTCATCGGCTTCCTCTCGATTCGGCTCGACCGGCCCTCATCGCGGCGCAGTGCCGCCGGCGGCTGTCGAGTGCCTAGCTACGGTCGAGACAAAGGTATGAGCCGCGTGTTGCGTCCCCGTGGCCCTCGATGACGTTCCCGGCAATTCCGACTCACATCACGCGGCCGGTAATGGTGACCACTCGGTTACCTGACGCGTTTATCGCGCGTCGGGATATTCCGCGATGAGCGAATTGAGGAAGCAGCGGGTCGCGGAGGCGGCCCGTTCGGGATCGCCGTCGATGACAGCGTGCACCAGCGCGGCGTGCTCGTCGGTGTAGGAGTCGTCGGACTTGGCCGTGCGCGCGCGGATGACCTGTTCGATGATCGGCAGCAGCGAATCGTAGAACTCGAGGTACACGGCGTTGTGGCTGGCGACGACGATCGCGCGGTGCAGTTGGACGTCGGCCTCGATCGCGGCGGTGGGGTCCTCGTCCCATTTCTTGTCGCGTTCGGCCAGCAGGCGCTGGAGGTTCGCGATGTCGGTGTCGTCGCGGCGGCGCGCGGCCAGGCCCGCTGCGGTGACGTCCAGCGCGAGGCGCAGCTCCAGCACGTCGCGTTCCTCCGCGTCGGCGAAATATTTGCCGAGCGTTCCGCCGAGGTCCGATGCGGCGATGACGTACGTTCCAGAGCCTTGGCGACGCTCCAGCATGCCGGCGTGCACGAGGGCCTGCACGGCCTCGCGCACGGTGTTGCGGCCGGTGCCGGTGAGCTCGGTGAGCTCCGGCTCGGTCGGGATGCGGGAGCCGATCGGCCAACGGCCGGAACGGATTTCGGCACGCAGCTGTTCGGTGACCTGGGCGATGAGGCTGGTGCGCCGGACGGGTTGCACCTCGACAGAGTACCGCCCATCACAAATCGTTGCCGCTCTTCATCCGGTCATCCTATGATTTCTCGGTGACTGCGACCCTTCCGGAAACCGAGACTCGCCAGGAAACCGTCCTGGTCGAGCGCCGTCGACGTGCGCTGACCGAGGGCCGGGTGCTGGTCCTGGCCGCCATCGTGATGTCGGCGCTCACGCTGCGTGTCGCCGTCACCGCGTTCAGCCCGCTTGCCGAGCGGATCGGCTCCGAGATCGGTTACGGCGCCGCCGTTGTCGGCGTCTTCGGGATGCTGCCCACCGCCATGTTCGCGCTGTCGGGGCTGCTCACCCCGGTTCTCGCGGTCCGGCTCGGACTGGAGCGCACCGCGCTGACGGCCATGCTGATGGCGGGCGCGGGCATGTCGATCCGGGTGCTGATGTCGGGCACCGCCGAACTGCTGATCTTCTCCGCCCTGGCCCTCGCGGGCATGGGCATCGGCAACGTGGTGATCCCGCCGCTGGTGAAGCGGTACTTCCCGGATCGCCTCGCCGTGATCAGCTCGCTGTACATCGTGATGGTGCAACTCGGCACGGTGGTGCCCGCCTTCACCGCCGTCCCGGTCGCGGACGCGCACGGCTGGCGCGTTTCGCTCGGCGTGTGGGGCCTGCTGGGGTTCGCCGCGGCGGTGCCGTGGCTGGCGGTGCTGCGCGGCCGGCGCGGACACGACGGCGCCGACCGCACGGCGGTGCCCGAGCAGCCGCCGCACAACGGGCGGGTGTGGCGCTCGCCGATCGCATGGGGCATGGCCGGCATGTTCGGCATGACCTCGCTCACCACCTACGCGATGTTCACCTGGTTGCCGAAGATCCTGAGCGAAGCGGGCGCGAGCGCCGCGTACGGCGGAGCCATGGTCGGGCTGTTCGCCGTGGTGGGCCTGGTCGCCGCACTCTCCGCGCCGACGGTGGTGGCCCGGTTCCGCAATCCGTTCCCCGTCGTGGTCGGTTGCGCGGCGCTGTTCTTCATCGCGTTCGCCGGTCTGCTGATCGCGCCGATGGCCGCGCCGATCCTGTGGGTGGTCGTGCTTGGTCTCGGGCCCAGCACGTTCCCGATGGCGCTCACGCTGATCAATCTGCGCACCCGCACCCCTGCCGGGTCGGCCGCGCTGTCGGGCTTCACCCAGGGCGTCGGCTACGCGGTGGCCTGCGTGGGTCCGCTGCTGTTCGGCGTGCTGCACACGACGACGGGCGGCTGGCTCGTCCCGTTCGCCATGCTGGGCGTGGCCGTGCTGGTGCTGCTCGCGGGCGCGTGGCAGGCGTGCAAGCCGCGCGTGCTCGAAGACACCTGGAATTGACGCGCGCCGCCGCGGGCCGGAAATCTCACAGTTCCGGTTGCGCGGCTGTGCGAACAGGTCCAGGATTGGCGCATTCGATTTACGCGACGTAGCGCGCGTCACACCTCACCGGCCGTCGAATTCGAGATCGGCCTATTTGTGACGGACGGAAACCGTTGTGTCACATGCCTGAAACATTCGCTCGAAACTCACCTCGGATCACCGGTAATCGTGAGCAACCGTTGATTTGACGGTCATTTCGCGCAGCATTTCGGCAATACCCATTTCCTACCGTGGGGCCAACCGACTTTGGGAGGCCCCGTTGAGCACGCTGACGCGTAACCGTCTGGAAGCGCTGGGACGGACGAAGATCCGCAGGCCGCGCCTCGAGCATTGGGATGCCGAGGACGTCACCGCTTGGGAAGCGGGCGGCAAGGACATCGCCCGCCGCAACCTGATCTGGTCGGTCTTCGCCGAGCACGTCGGATTCTCGGTGTGGTCGATCTGGTCGGTGATGGTGCTGTTCATGCCGACCGACAAGTTCGGCATCGACCCGGCGGGCAAGTTCTTCCTGGTCGCCATGCCGACCCTGGTGGGCGCGTTCCTGCGGATTCCCTACACCGTGGCGACCGCGCGGTTCGGCGGCCGCAACTGGACCGTGTTCAGCGCGGTGATGCTGCTGATTCCGACGCTGCTCACGCTGTACTTCGTCAACCAGCCCGGCACCTCGTACACGACGTTCCTCGTGATCGCCGCGTTCGCCGGCTTCGGCGGCGGCAACTTCGCCTCCTCGATGACCAACATCAACGCGTTCTACCCGCAGCGGCTCAAGGGCTGGGCGCTCGGCCTGAACGCGGGCGGCGGCAACATCGGCGTTCCGGTGATCCAGCTGATCGGCCTGCTGGTCATCGCGATCCTCGGCAACGGCTACGCCTCACTGATCTGCGCGGTGTACCTGGTGCTGATCGCGGTCGCCGGCGTGGGCGCCGCGCTGTTCATGGACAACCTGCCCAACCAGAAGGCCGATCTCTCCTACATGCTCACCGCGCTGAAGGTGCCGCAGTCCTGGGCGATCGCGTTCCTCTACATCGGCACCTTCGGCTCGTTCATCGGCTACAGCTTCGCCTTCGGCCAGATCCTGCAGATCAGCTTCCGCGCCGGCGGCGACAGCGTCGCGCAGGCCACGCTGCACGCAGCGCAGATCGCGTTCATCGGCCCGCTGCTCGGCTCGCTGGCCCGCCCGTACGGCGGCAAGTGGGCCGACCGCATCGGCGGCAGCCGGGTGACCCTCTACGTCTTCGGCGCGATGATGGCGGCGGCGGTGCTGGTCACCGTGGCCAGCACGCTGGCCGACAACAACAACGGCGTGGCCGGCGGCGGTGTGATGACCGCGCTCGTCATCGGCTTCATCGCCCTGTTCGTGCTCTCCGGCATCGGCAACGGGTCGGTCACCAAGATCATCCCGTCGGTGTTCGAGGCGAAGTCCAAGAGCCTGGACGCCACGCCCGCCCAGCAGGCGGCCTGGTCGCAGAACACCTCCGGCGCGCTGATCGGTTTCGTCGGCGCCATCGGCGCACTCGGCGGCGTCGGCATCAACCTGGTGCTGCGCTCCTCCTACGCGTCCACCAAGTCGGCGACCACCGCGTTCTGGGTGTTCATGGCCTTCTACGTGGTGTGCGCCCTGGTGGTCTGGGCGGTGTTCCTGCGCCGTCCCGGTCTGCGCGCCCTGCCCGCAGATTCCGAGGTGGTGGCCGAAGCCGAGACCTTCGTCCTCGAAGCCGAGGCCAGCCAGTCCCAGTCCCCGTCCGCCGGCTCGGCCCGCGCCTGACACCCGATCCAGTCCAGGAGGACCAACAGATGAACCCCACAGTCGCTCGCAAGACCGCGGTGGTCGTCGGCCACGGAATGGTCGGGCACCGGTTCGTCGAGGCGCTGCGCTCGCGCGACACCGAAGGCCAGTGGCAGGTGATCATCCTCAGCGAGGAGCAGCTGCCCGCCTACGACCGCGTCGGCCTGTCGTCCTACGTCGGCGCCTGGGACCCCAAGGCGCTGGCGCTGCCCGGCAACGAGTACGCCGGTGACGAGCTGGTCGAGCTGCGGCTGGGCCAGAGCGCCGAGTCGATCGACCGGGCGGCGCGCAAGGTGACCACGTCCTCGGGCGACATCCTCGCCTACGACGCGCTGGTGCTGGCCACCGGCTCCTACCCGTTCGTTCCGCCGGTGCCCGGTCACGACCGGCCGGAATGCTTCGTCTATCGCACCATCGACGACCTCGACGGCATCCGCGCGGCCGCCGAAGCCGCCGGTCCGGGCGCGGCGGGCGTGGTGGTCGGCGGCGGCCTGCTCGGCCTGGAGGCCGCGAACGCGCTGCGGCTGCTCGGGCTCACCCCGCACGTGGTCGAGTACAACACCAGGCTGATGCCCGCCCAGGTCGACGAGGGCGGCGGCGCCATCCTGGAGCGCCTGGTCACCGACCTCGGCCTGCACGTGCACACCGGTGTCGGCACCTCCTCGATCGAGGCCGCGGGCGACGGCGTGAAGGTCACCCTCTCCGACGAGAGCGTGATCGAGGCCGGGCTGGTGGTGTTCTCCGCCGGTGTCCGCCCGCGCGACCAGATCGGCCGCGACGCGGGACTGGAGATCGCTCCGCGCGGCGGCATCGTCACCGATCTGGGCCTGCAGACCTCCGATCCGAACATCTGGGCCATCGGCGAATGCGCCGCCGTGGAGGGCGTGTGCTATGGCCTGGTCGCCCCGGGTTACAGCACCGCGGAGATCGTGGCCGACCGCCTGCTCGGCGGCGCGGGCGAGTTCCCCGGCGCGGACATGTCCACCAAGCTGAAGCTGCTGGGTGTCGACGTGGCCAGCTTCGGTGACGCGCACGGCGTCACCGAGGGCGCGCTGTCGGTCGTGCTGCACGACGCGGCCAAGGGCACCTACGCCAAGCTGGTCGTCTCCGATGACGCGAAGACGCTGCTCGGCGGCATCCTGGTCGGCGACGCCACCGCCTACTCGGCGCTGCGCCCGCTGGTCGGCCGCCCGCTGCCCGCCGAACCGGCCGCGCTGATCTCGCCCGCGGGCGCCGAACTCGGCGCCGACGCGCTGCCCGACGACGCGCAGATCTGCTCGTGCAACAACGTGTCCAAGGGCGCGATCTGCGGGGCGATCGCCGAAGGCGCGTGCGACATCCCGGCCATCAAGAGCTGCACCAGCGCCGGAACTTCGTGCGGCGGTTGCGTGCCCATGCTCAAGAAGCTGCTCGAGCAGTCCGGCGTGGAGATGTCCAAGGCGCTGTGCGAGCACTTCGAGCAGTCGCGCGCCGAGCTGTTCCAGATCGTCCAGGTCACCGGCATCCGCACCTTCTCCGGCCTGATCGCCAAGTACGGCAAGGGCACCGGCTGCGACATCTGCAAGCCGACCGTGGCGTCCATCCTCGCCTCCACCTCGAGCGACCACATCCTCGACGGCGAGCAGGCGGCGCTGCAGGACACCAACGACCACTTCCTGGCCAACCTGCAGAAGAACGGCACCTACTCGGTGGTGCCGAGGATGCCGGGCGGTGAGGTCACCGCCGAGCAGCTGATCACCATCGGCGAGGTGGCCAAGGAATTCGGCCTGTACGTGAAGGTCACCGGCGGTCAGCGCATCGACCTGTTCGGCGCGCGCGTCGAACAGCTGCCGCTGATCTGGAAGCGACTGGTCGACGCGGGCATGGAATCCGGTCACGCGTACGGCAAGTCGCTGCGCACCGTGAAGAGCTGCGTCGGCTCCACCTGGTGCCGCTACGGCCAGCAGGACTCGGTCGGCATGGCCGTGCTGCTGGAGAAGCGTTACCGCGGACTGCGTTCGCCGCACAAGCTGAAGCTGGCCGTCTCCGGGTGCGCCCGCGAATGCGCCGAGGCGCGCGGCAAGGACGTCGGCGTGATCGCCACCGAGAACGGCTGGAACCTCTACGTCGGCGGCAACGGCGGTCTCACCCCGAAGCACGCCGTGCTGCTGGCCGGTGAACTCGACGACGAGACGCTGATCAAGTACATCGACCGGTATCTGATGTTCTACATCCGCACCGCCGACCGTTTGCAGCGCACCGCGCCCTGGCAGGAGGCGCTGGAAGGCGGGATGGATTACCTCAAGCAGGTGATCTGCGAGGACAGCCTCGGCATCGCCGAGGATCTGGAGGCGGCGATGGCCCAGCACGTCGCCGGCTACCGCGACGAGTGGGCCGCGGTGCTGGACGACGAGGAGAAGCTGTCTCGCTTCGTGTCGTTCGTCAACGCCCCGGAGGAGACCGATCCGACGATTTCCTTCGACGAATCCGGGGAGCGGAAAGTTCCCGTCCTGCTCGGACTGCCGGAAGTTCCGGTCGCCACGCAGGGGAAATGACCGCTTAACCGCTTGGAAACAGAACGTCGGTACCAATGAGTAAGGCGTTTGGAGGATGACACCGATGACCGTGATCGATACCCCCGGCATCGCCGCAGCAACCACCACGGGGTGGACGCAGGCTTGCCGTCTCGACTACCTGATCCCCGGCCGCGGCGTTGCGGTGTTGCTGCGAGGCGGCCGGCAGGCCGCGCTTTTCCTGCTGGACAACGGCATGCTGTATGCCGTCGGCAATATCGATCCGATCGGACGGGCGGCGGTCATGTCGCGCGGGATCGTCGGCGATCGCGGCGGGGTGCCCGTCGTGGCCTCGCCGCTGCTGAAGCAGGCCTTCTCCCTGGTCGACGGGCATTGCCTGGACGACGAATCGGCGATGCTGCCGGTGTACGCGGTGCGCGTGGACGACGGCATCGTTTCGATTTCCAACGAGCCGGTCGCCACCGCGCTCGCGTCCTCGGATGGATGAACGCCAATGACAACACTTGACGCGGGCGCGAGCCTGGCCGGATTCACGGTGGGCATCACGGCCGCCCGCCGGGCGGAGGAATTCGCCACGCTGCTGGAACGCCGGGGCGCGAACATCGTTTCCGCACCGGCCATCCGCATCATCCCGCTGGCCGACGACAACGAACTGGAGCGCGTGACCAGGCAGCTGGTCGCCGATCCGCCGCAGATCACCGTGGCCACCACCGGAATCGGCTTCCGCGGGTGGATGGAGGCGGCCGAGGGCTGGGGCCTCGCCGAAGACCTGCGCGCGACGCTGGGCACCACCCGCATGCTCGCGCGCGGCCCGAAGGCCAAGGGCGCCATCCGCGCCGCGGAACTGCGGGAGGAATGGTCACCCGCCTCCGAGTCGTCCGCCGAGGTGCTGGATCACCTGCTCGCCGAAGGCGTGGAGGGCGTGCGGATCGCCGTGCAGCTGCACGGGGCCACCACCGAGTGGGAGCCGGTGCCCGATTTCTGCGAGGTATTGCGTTGCGCGGGCGCGGATGTCGTGCCGGTGCCGGTGTACCGCTGGGTGCCGCCGGACGACCAGGGGCCAATGGACCACCTGATCGAGGCCATCGTCACCTCCGGCATGGACTGCGTCACCTTCACCAGCGCCCCCGCCGTGGCGTCGATGTTGATGCGCGCCAAGGAAACCGGGCTGCTCGAAGGGCTGCTGTACGCGCTGCGCGGCCGGGTCTTGCCCGCCTGCGTCGGTCCGATCACTGCCGCGCCGCTGGAAGAACTCGGGGTGCCGACCTCGATGCCGGGCCGGGCCAGGCTGGGCGCGCTTGCTCGCCACGTCGCCGAGGAACTGCCCAGGCGGGCCAACCGGATCCACGCCGCGGGCCACATCATCAGCGTGCGCGGCGCGTGCGTGGTGGTCGACGGTCAGGTGCGTCAGCTGGCGCCCGCGCCGATGGCCCTGATGCGCTCGCTGGCCCGCCAGCCCGGCCGGGTCGTCTCGCGCGAGGACCTGCTCGCCGCGCTGCCCGGCGGCGGGGACGACACACACGCGGTGGAGACCGCCATCGCCAGGCTGCGCGCCGGACTCGGCACGCCGAAAGCGATCCAGACCGTGGTCAAACGTGGCTACCGGCTCGCGCTGGACCCGGCGGAATGTATCGACAACAACCCACGGCCCACCGCGACAGGAGGACCGCAGGTGCCCGGCGTCGGAATTCCGACCCGGGCACCTCGGTACATCCAGGCTGCGGGGAGCTGGTGACCGCGCCGGCCCTGGTGCTGGTGGCCCACGGGACCCGCAGCACCAAGGGCGTGCAGATGATCGCGGCGCTCGCCGAGGCCGTGACGAAGGAGCTCGGTGCCGGGATTTCGGGGCCCGGCACCGAGACACCGTGGGTGCGAACGGCCTTCGTGGACGTGCTCGGTCCTTCGCCCTCGGAAGTGCTGCGCGATCTGGTGACCCCGGCCGGGGAATCCGTTCCGGCGGTGGTGGTTCCGGCGTTTCTGGCCTCCGGGTACCACGTCTACCAGGACGTGCCGCGCGAGGTCGCCGAGAGCCGGCATCCCGCGGTGACGGTCACGCCGGCCATGGGGCCGGATCCGGCGCTGGCGCGGATCATGGCGATGCGTCTGTGCGCGGCGGGTTGGCGCCCGGGTGACGCCGTGGTCTTCGCCGCCGCGGGCTCGTCGGACGCCCGCGCCCGGCAGGACGTCCGCCGCGCGGCCGCGCTGCTGGCCGAACGTCTCGGCGCCCCGGTTCGCATCGGCTACGTCGCGACCGGCGCGCCGCGCGTGCCGGACGTCGTCGCGGAACTTCGCGAGGCGGGGGCGGGCCGCGTGTTCGTCGCCTCGTATCTGCTCGCGCACGGCCTGTTCCAGCAGCGCCTGCACGAGTCGGGCGCCGACGGCGTCGCCGGGCCCATCGGCGTACACCCTGCGGTGGTCCGGTTGATCGCCGAGCGCTACCGGGTCGCGGCGGGGGAGCCGGCGCGGGTTCGCTGAGCGTTATCGGGTCGGGTGAGTTAGCTGGTGCCGGTCCGGGATCGCTGTCGGGTCGCGGTGGGGAGTTGGCGGGGCTTCGCTGCGCCTGACGGATAGCCGTGGGGGTGTTGGCGCGGGCTTTGCCACACGCTATCCGGTCCCGGTGAGGACTTGGTGGCCTCGCTGCGCGCGTCGGGTCGCGGTGGGCAGTTGGAGGCTTCGCTGCACGCTGTCGGGTCGCGGTGGGCAGGTCGGAAGGGTTCGGGGGGCGCTGTCAGGTCGCGGCGGGTTCGCTGAGCGCCAGGTCGTAGCGGCGAGCCGGGGCGGGCGCTGTCCGGTTATGGGAACTGGGCGCGCGCTCGGCTGAACCTCGCGGGAAATTACTTCTGCCTACCCGCGATGGTGGGTGGCCCCTGGTAGGGCCGGTGCAGGTCGGCGAATTCGGCCGTGGTGGTGAGCGTGACGAGCGCCTCGAGCAGGGCGCGTGCCCGATCGGGAGCCGGGGGACCCGTGAGGACAGGTCCGGCGAACGCGTGGCCGTCGACGACGATGATGGGCGCGCCGTTCGTGGCGCCGAGAACCTCCTGACTGTCGTGGTGGGTTGCGCTGACCAGGCGGTCGAGGCTCGCGTCGTCGAGCGTCTCGACGAGGGTCGGATCGAGTCCGCTTTCGGTGATCGCCGCAGTGATCGCCGCGTCGTCGTGCGCGCCGCCGACGTGCATGCGGGATCCCAACGCGGCGTAGAGCCGGGCGAACGCGTCGCGTCCGTGGCGGTCGGTGACGGCGGCGCAGAGCCTGCCGAGGCGGCGTGAGCGTTCCAGCATCGGCCGTTGCTTCTCGTCCACCTCGGTTCCTTCGTTCAGCACGGCGAGATTCATCTGTCGCAAGGTCACCTGGTGGTCCTCGCCCGCGGTCTCGAGCAGCCAGCGGGCGCTGACCCAGGAGAAGGGGCATACCGGGTCGAGATAGAGATCGATGTCAGCCATCAGGGATCGGCTCCTTCGGTCGGTGTCGCTTCGGTTCATGAGAACAGCGCGGAACGGCTGTGGTGCATCGCACTCTACTCATAATACCCCCAGGGGTATAGTCGGTGATGCCCCCCGGGGTATGGCAAGGCAGGGTGAGCGCTGCGATTCGTACAAGTAGGGAAAGGGAGCGTCGATGCGGCCGACGACATTCGTGGGGGAAGGCGGGGTGGACGCTGGGGACCGGTGGCCATCCGGCGGACTGCTGGCGCGCTGGGGCGCGACGATGACCGGGCGCGCCCGGGTTGTGTTCGGTGTGTGGCTGTTATTGCTGGTGGCGCTCGGGGCAGCGGCGCCGAGTGTGTTCAGCTCGCTGGCCGGCGCGGGTTGGCAGGCCGATGGTTCGGAGTCGGTGCGGGTCCGCGAGCTGGCCCAGCAGCACTTCGGCGGGAATTCCTCGGCGGCGGTGCAAGTGGTGGTGCACTCCGACACCGAGACCGTGGCCGGTCCGGCGATGCGGCAGACATTGGGCCGGGTCTCGGCGATCTTCGCCGACGACTCCCGGTTCGGAGCCGTCGTCCCGCCGCAGCCGGGCATGACGATCAGTCCGGACGGCCACACCGGCATCCTGATCGCGGGCGCGAACGCCTCCACCGACGACATGGTCAAGGCCGTCGATGAGCACAAGGCGGCGCTGACCGCGCTGTCCGGCGCCGGAATCGAGGTCTATCCCACCGGTGCGTCGGCGTTGTGGAGCGATTTCAACAAGGCCAACCACGACGCGATGCTCGAGGCCGAGTTGTTCTCCTGGCCGGTCACGCTGGCGATCATGGTGCTGGCGTTCGGCTCGCTGGTGGCGGCCGGGCTTCCGCTCCTGCTGACCGTGGCCGGGCTGGTCGCCTCGGCGGGTGGCCTGGTGCTGCTCAACCACCTCACGCCGATCTCGGTGTGGGCGATGAACTTCGCCATGATGTTCGCTCTCGCGCTGGGCATCGACTACGCGCTGTTCCTGGTCGCGCGCTTCCGTGACGCGCTCGCCAAGTCCGCCGATGCCGGTTCGGCGGTGGCCGAGACCATGGCCACCGCGGGCAAGGCTGTCGTGCTCTCCGGGTTGACCGTGCTGGTCAGCCTGTCGGCGGTGCTGCTGGTTCCGGCGCCCGCGGTGCGCACCATGGCCGTGGGGATCATGCTCGCGGTGGTATTCGTGCTCGCCGCCACGCTGACGTTGTTGCCTGCCGCGCTGGGCGCGCTGGGCGGCCGGATCAACGCCGCGGCACTGCCGTTCGCGACCCGGCAGCAGCATCGCTCGCCACGCTTCGCTCGCTGGGGACAGATACTGCACGATCATCCGTGGCCGTTCGCGCTGGCCGGGCTCGGAGTGCTGGTGGCGTTGGCGTTGCCTGCTGCCGGATTACGGGTCGCGATGCCGTCGATCCAGGTGGTGTCCGCAGACGCACCCGTGCGGCAAGGCTATGAACTGGTGCAGCGTCAGCTCGGCGAGGGAGCGCCCGGCGCATTGCAGATCATCGTTCCCGCGGCCGAGTCCGCTCGCGGCGCCGAGGCGGCGGGCGCGACCGACGGCATCGCCATGGTCACTCCGCCCGTGGCGGCCGCGGATGATTCCGGCCTGGTCATGATGCAGGCATTGCCCGCGGTCGATCCTTCCGATCACCGGCTGGGCGGCATCCTTGACGACCTGCGTGGTCGACTGCCCGCCGACGCCCTTGTCGGCGGCGCGCCCGCGGAGAACCTCGACCTGCAACAGGCGCTCGACGACTACCTGCCGCTCGTCGTCGGGGTGATCCTGGTGCTCGGCTTCGTCCTGCTGTTGGTGGCGCTGCAAGCTCCGCTCATCGCCGCGCTGGGCACCCTGGTCAGCCTGCTGTCGACCGCGGCCGCGTTCGGTGTGGCGAAGCTGATCTTCCAGGACGGTCACGGCGCGGGCCTGCTCGGCGTCACTCCCCAGGGATTCCTCGACGGCTGGGGGCCGGTGTTCTTCTTCGCGATGATCTTCGCCATCGCGATGGACTACACGGTGTTCCTCTTGGCCACGGCCAAGGAACACTACGAGCGCTCGCGCGATCCCCGCACGGCGGGCATCGATGGGCTGGCCCACTCCGGCCGGGTGATCTTCGCCGCAGCCGCGGTCATGGTCGCGGTGTTCTTCACCTTCGCGCTGGCCGATCCGCTTCCGCCGAAGGAGATGGGCGTCATCCTCGGCGTCGCGGTGCTGCTGGACGCGGTGGTGGCGCGCCTGGTGTTGCTGCCGGTCGCGCTGCGCCTGACCGGTCGGGGCGCCTGGTGGTCCCCGGCTTGGCTGCGCCGGATCCTGCCCACCATCAGTTTCGCCCACGAGCCGACCGAGCCGTCGGCTGATACCCCAAGGGGTATGGTGGTTGGCAAGTGAGAGAAGGAGAAAAATCATGGTCGGCGACGAAGACGCCATCGCCTCGGTACTCAATCGTCTGCGCCGCGCCCACGGCCAGCTCGCCGGAGTGATCGCGATGATCGAGCAGGGCCGGGACTGCAAAGACGTGGTCACGCAGCTGGCGGCGGTCTCCAAAGCGCTGGACCGAGCGGGTTTCAAGATCGTCGCCACCGGGCTGCGGGAATGCCTCGTGAACCCGGACGCCGAGACCGCCGATCCGATGACCGTCGACCAATTGGAGAAATTGTTTCTGGCCCTCGCGTGACGCATGCGTCGCGGTGCACGCGATGGCCCGACCGACCATCCTCATAAGGAGGCATTCAGCATGGATCTGGCGATTTCCACTACCCTGCGTACCGGCTTCGACGATGCCGTGGAAGCCACCCGCGCCGCACTGGCCGAGCAAGGCTTCGGTGTGCTCACCGAGATCGACATGCGAGCCACCCTGAAAGCCAAACTCGGCCAGGACATGGAGGACTACCGCATCCTCGGCGCCTGTAACCCGCCCCTGGCCCATCGCGCCGTGGAGATCGATCGCCAGATCGGGCTGCTGTTGCCCTGCAACGTGGTGGTCCGGCGCGATCCCGCCGACGCCGACGCCATTCGCGTCGAAGCGATGAACCCCCAAGTCATGGTCGAGGTCACCGACGAACCGGAACTGCAGGCTGTCGCTGCCGACGCCACCACGCGCCTGCGCGCTGCCATCGATGCCCTCGGCGCCGGCTGAATCGAGGGACGTCGGCCTGACCTGAACCGGCCGCTGCTCGCGTGCGGGCTTGGCATATGATCGCTGGCGTCCGCACGGAGGGACAGCCGGTTCGGATTCCGCCCCAGCTCGGGCCGCCGCGAAATCGCTTTCCACGTCCCGGTGCCGGCGAAATCCATTGCGAGCCAGCGAGTATTCCTGGCGTCGTCCGCCGGTGCGATGGTTGAATCGGTGTCGAGGCGAGTGCGGGAGCCTCGACAATCGGGAGGAGGGGCCTGATGCCGGTGGAAGGCGTAGTTCGTGATGGTGTGTGGCGAACGTCGGCGCCGGACACGCCTGGACGCGAGGCGCGGTTGTGAGAGTGGCGCTGCGGCGGCGGACTACACGCGCGGACACCGGCTACGGCGCGTTCCTGTCCTATAGCGGCGATCGGGATCGGGCAGTGCTCCCGCTGGTGCAGAACGCGATCGAGAAACTGCCGCGGCCGTGGTACCGCTTCCCGCGCATGCGAATCTTCCTCGACTACAGCGGTGTCTCGATCGGTCCTGGCCTGGAGGACAAGATCGTCGCAGGTCTGTCGCGTTCCCAGTGGCTGGTCGTGGTGGCTTCACCCGAGGCTGCCAGCTCCGAGTGGGTGGACCGCGAAATCGAGTGGTGGCTGGCGCATCGGTCTCCCGAGACGATACTTCTGGTCCTCAGCGCCGGATCCTTGGTCTGGGATGAATCAGCCGGGGATTGGGACCGAGCGCGCTCAACCGCGCTGCCGCCACGCCTGTTCGGAGTTTTCGCCTCCGAACCCGTCTACAAGACGATCAAATGGCGTGCGGATTCGACCGGCGTCCCGCGCCCGGACATCGAGGCCATCGCGGTCGGCATCGCCGCGGTCATTCGCGGCGTATCCGAGGCGGATCTCAAATCCGAGGGTTATCAACAGACCAAGCGAAACCTGCGCGTGGCGAACATCGCCATCGGCGCATTGGCCATGCTGTTGGTCATCGCGCTGGTCGCGGCGTTCGTCGCCTGGGCGCAGAGCAATCGCGCCGAGGCGGAGGCCAGAATCGCCACGGCGCGGCTCATGGCTTCGGTCGCCGACACCAAGATGGCCACTGATGTGCGCGCGGCCCTGCTTCTGGCCGTCGCCGCGTACCGTCTCGACCCGAGTCCCGCGCACCATTCCGCTCTGCTGCGCGCGAATCTGGCCGGTCCGAACGTTTCTCGCTACGCCGCCGCACCGGCGGAGGTCACCGCTTTGCAGAGCAGCGCCGATGGCACGACCGTGGTGGCCGGGCTCGCCGACGGGCAAGTCGTGACATGGGCGCCCGGTGAGCCTGCGACGACTTCGGTCGCGCGCTTGCCCGGCAAGGTCCTCTCGGTCGCCGTCGCCGCGGACGGCCGGACGGTACTCGCGACGGACGGCGGCTCGATCACGCTGTGGGGCGGCAACTCGGCTCGGCCGGACTTCGGCGTGCACGATGCCGGCGCGATGAAAGTCGTCGCCATATCCGCGTCCGGCAAGTTCGGTGCGGTGCACCGCAGCAGACTCGATGCGGAGGAAGGCACTTCCGGGACGGTCGACATCGTCGACATCGCCTCTGGAGAGGTCATCGCCACACGCCCGACCGATCGCGCAATCAACAGCATGGTGTTCGTCGACGACACGACCTTGCGTCTGCTGGGCACCGACGGCAGGGTGCGGCAGGTCTCGCTGCGCGACGGCGCCACCGTCGATCTCTCACCCCTCGACACCGCCACCGACTACGCCTGCGGCGTGGGTCAAGACGTCGGAGAATTGTCGCCGGACGGGTCATCGTTCACTTGCGCGGTCTTGCCTGGTATTCCCGTGCCCGTTTTCCGGCTGCGGCTGTCGCCTGACGCTGTCCGTCCGGAGCCGGAATACGTGGGTGTCGCGATGCCCAGGCGGTCGGCTTCCGCCGTGCTGAGCCGCTCGGGGCGGATAGCGGCGGTGCCCAGCGCCGACGCCGGGTTCTATGTCGCGCCCGTGACCAGCGAGCCAACGCCTGCGGAGCAGCCTCCACTGATCACCGGTACTGCCGTCGACTTCGACCGGAAGCTACTGCGTTTTCTCGGGAACTCCGAAACGCGACTGGTTTCGGCGTCCGGGCGGCTGATCACCCTCTGGGATCTCACCCAGCGCGACCGGCTGGCGAAATCCATTCCGGTGCCGATCGTCAAAGGATGCAATGCTTGCCCGCCCAGCTTGTCGCTGTCCCCGGACGGACGCACCGCGGTGATCACCGGCAAGGGCAAGGATCCGGATGGTTCGGCGCTGGACGACGACGTCGTGATCCTGCAACAGCTCAGGCCGGACTCATCCCGGCGGCTCTCCATACCCGGCCTGTCCGGTGTTCCCGCATGGCGCGCGGATGGCGCGATGCTGGCTATCGCCGCGAATCCCGCGTTCGGGAACGAACAACGCGTATCCGCCCACCGGCCACAGGTCGAGACTCCATTCGAGGTGGCGGTCCTGTCCTCACCGCCACCGCATGTCAGCGTCGCGGCGGCCGGAGTGTCGTCCTCGTCACCGACCGCCGTATCCGTGGACAGCAGGGGACGGGCATATCTGCACGATCTGGCCACCGGCCACATCGATACGGAATTCGTTCCGCTGGGTGGCGCCGTGGACACCGACCCTGTCGCGGAAGCGGGAATCGACGCGGCCGGAGAGTTCCTGGTCATGCGTGACGCCGACAACATATCGGTCTACGACTTGGCGGGAGAGCAGGACACGCACGACATCGACGGCAAGGACGTGCAGGCGGTGCTGTTCGCCGGGCCACATCTGCTGATCCGCCGGGAAGACAGCATCGAGATATGGGATCGGACCGGCTCGCATCGTGAGCGGACGATCCCTTTCCGCAGCACCCGGAACGCGTCCGCTCAGCTCGCCGCCGCAGCGGACGCTACCGTAGTCGCCGCGAAGGACCAGGCGGGCTATATCACTCTCTTCACCGACGGCACGAATCTCGGCGAACTCCAGCCGGATTCCGTCTGGCACGTCCCATCCGCCGTCGCCTTGTCCGCTGACGGACGGTATCTCGTGACGGTGAACCCCGGTCCGACGTTCTCCGGCGGCGTCGATGGAACGCTGATCGAACGGGATATCTCACCGGACGGCCTGATCCGGACCGCTTGCGCACATGCGGGCGCCGATCTCACCGACACCGAATGGAGCGCCTTGATGGGGGTTGCGCGGCCTGCACGAGCTCGCTGTCCATAGGGAGCCTTCCACTGCCCTCAGCCGTATTGCGCACCGTGCGTGACGGCTCCTTCACGGGTTACCGGTGGTCGGCGTGCCGGCCGCCGTTCCCGCGCGGTCGGGCGGCACAGGCGAGCGGGTGAACGACGCGCGGTAGCTGCTCGGCGGCACTCCGACATGCCGGATCATGTGCTGGCGCAGCGACTCCGCCGAGCCGATGCCGCTGTGCCTGGCCACCTGATCCATCGGCAGCGTGGTGGATTCCAGCAGTTCCCTCGCGCGTTGCAGGCGCTGGTGCAGCAGCCATTTCTGCGGGCTGAGGCCGGTTTCCTCGTGGAAGCGGCGGGTGAGCGTGCGCACGCTGACGCGGGCGTGGGCGGCCAGGTCGTCCAGCGACAGCGGAAGGTCCAGGCGGCGCAGCGCCCAGGCGCGGGTGTCGGCCAGCGTCACGCCGTTCTCCGCGGGCAAGGGGGCATCCACGAATTGCGCCTGTCCGCCGGGCCGCACCGGGGTGACGACGGCGGTGCGGGCGGCGGCGTTCGCGACGGTCGCGCCGTAGTCGGCGCGGATCAGATGCAGGCACAGATCTATTCCGGCCGCCGCGCCCGCGGCCGTGGTGATCGGACCGTCTTCGATGAACAGTGCGTCGCTGCGGACCGACACATCCGGGTGGTTCGCCGCCAGTTCGTCGGCGAGAGCCCAATGCGTGGTGGCGGTGCGACCGGAGAGCAAACCTGCCTGCGCCAGCACGAAGGCGCCGCTGCAGATCGAGGTGACGCGCTTGCCCGCGGCCACAGCGTCGCGCAGGGCGGTGAGCGTGGCTGCGTCCGCGTCGGCGCGGCTGCCCGTGCTCGGCACGATGACGATGTCCGCTTCCTCGATCGCCTCCAAGCCCCGGGAGACGACCACGTCGAATCCACCCAGCCCTGCGGGAAGCACACCGGGCACGGCGGTGCACACGACGATGCGGTAGCCGGGCTCGCCGTCCACCATCGCCGCGCCCAGCACCGTTTCCGGCATGGCCAGGTCGAAAGCCTTCACCGGAGGAACCGCGACGACGGCGACAGTATGCATGGCCTGATCCTTGGGATAGTTGGCAATCCGGTCAGTAGCCTACCCCGCCGCGCCGCGGCAGGCTGAGTAGCACGCGATCGGCGAACGGTGCGCCCGGTGCCAATGATCGCGTGAATCTCGTTGTCCTAGAGAGGAAGTCGCATGCCTTCGCAGGTCATCGTCGGACGTGGCGCGACCGCTTCGGCCACCGCCGCGCTACTGGCCGAGTCCGGCGATCGGGTACGCATCGTCAGCCGCAGCGGTGCCGGACCCGAGCACCCGAACATCGAGCGAGTCGCCCTGGACGCTCTGGACACGGCTGCGCTGACCGCCGTCGCCGAGGGCGCCGAAACACTGTTCAACATGGCGATGCCCGCCTATCACACCTGGCCGCAGACCGTTCCGCCACTGTTCGGCTCCGTTCGTTCCGCCGCTGAGCGGACCGGTGCGAACTACGTGATGCTCGGCAATCTGTACGGCTATGGTCCGGCCGACGGCCTGGTCACCGAGCAGTCACCGCTGGCGGCCACCGGGCCGAAAGGGCGGGTGCGTGCGCGGATGTGGCGGGAAGCCGAGAAGGCGCACCGGGCGGGCCGGGTGCGCGTGGCCGAGGTGCGGGCGGGACAGTTCGTCGGTCCCGGCGCGATCTCGTTGTTCTCCTTGCTCGCTCAGCCGAAGATCCTGGCCGGACAGTTGGCGTTGCTGCCGCAGGAACTCGATTTGCCGCACGCCTACACCGCGATCGGTGACGCGGCGGCGGCAGCGGTCGCGGTGGCCCGCGACGAGCGCTCGTGGGGCCGTGCCTGGCACGCGCCGGTCATCACCGCCACCGCGCGTGAGCTGGCCGGGCGATTCGCCGCGGCGGCCGGGGCGCCGGAGCCGCGACTTGCGGTCATGAGCGATCGCGAACTGACGCTGCTCGGCCTGACCGACCCGTTCTGGGCCGAGCTGTTCGAGACCTATCACATGTCGCACGCGCGCTTCACCGTCGACGACTCCGCCATCCGGGACACGTTCGGCCTGAAGGCATCCGATCCGGACGACGTGTTCGCGCAGGTGGTGCGCGCGGCCTGAGCGCGATGCGGGCCTACGCGCCGTGACTCGCGGCGGCGCGGTCCGCGGTCGAGGTCTACGCCGACAAGGTGGGGCCCGCGAGCGCGGACATCGGTCAGGAAGGCGTCGCCTTCCCCGCGATCTGGCTGGGCAGTTCGACGCTGCGCATCCGGTCACGCTACCGCGTCGTCCGGCGGGCCGGGGCACCCGGCGAAGAGTGGCGGCCGTAGGAGCCCGTGCACGGGACAGCCCGGCTCGTCACGGGTTCCACGGGTCGAGTCCGCCCTCTGGATCGAGGTGGTCGAGGTTGGCGACGCGTCTGGCCGACCGCATCAGGGCTTCGCGGGTCATGTTGTTCGGGTTCGCGTAGTACTCGCGGGCGGCCTCCTGGTGCATGGTCGCGACCCGGTGGCCGATCGCCCACCGGGTGTCGCGGCCCGCGTTGTCCCACTCGTCCGGGGTGATCGCCGCTCGCAGTGCGCGGTCGGAATGCCAATTCCGCTCGACCCGCCGCACGAACGCGTGATCGATGTTCGCGTTGGGGGCGGGCGCGTTGCTGTGCCGGACGAAGCTGTCGGCCGCGATCACCGCCTGGGCGGCGAAGGCGTCGCGCGCCTCGTGGTCGACGTGGTTGTCCACCGCCCACGCCGCCGCGATCGCCTTTTGCAACGGAGCGAAGCTGTACGGGTTCTGCGACGCCGTCGACTCCTGGACGGAATGTGCCGTGAACGCATGGGTGACCATCTCGTGGCTCGCGCCGGAGGACAGCAGCACGGCATGCACCCGCGAATCGGGAACCTTGTTGTCTCGCAGCACCTTCAACGCCCGTGAGACACCGAGCTGAGTGTGTATGCCCCCGACCGACTGGGCCGCGTCGACCGCGACGCCCCGCCAGTTGGTACGCGACAACTGATGCTCGACGTAGCCCGCTTCGCGGCTGGCCAGGATCCTTCTGGTGGAGCGTTCGATCGTCCTCCTGGTGCCGGAGAGCGGATTCAACGGATTGACCCGCCCGCCGGCCAGCCACGCCGTCACCGGCGAGGAGTTGACGGTGTTGAGCGTGGCGAGCGTGGTCACCCACCCCATGCCGGGCGCGGTTTTCCCACCGCCGCCGCCGCCGCCCATCCCGAGGGCGGTCCCGCCGCTCGCCGACTTGCCCGCACTGCCCTGCATCGCGAGTGCGAAGCGATTGGCGATCCACTCGTTGCCCCGGCTGAGGCCGCTGCTGAGGCGTTTGAGCTGGAAGACGGCGACGATCTCGACGGTGCCCGCGATGATGATCACCGCCATGACCTGTCCGCGCGCCTGCGCGAACAGATTGCCCATGAACAACACGTAGACGCCGAGGAATATCGTGTACGCCGTCATTCGCGCCGCCGCGACGAAGCTGTCGACGATATTGCGCACCAGGAACGTCTGGGTCGGGCCGTACACGAATCCGCCCGCCGCGAAGCCGAATATCGACATGAACCCGTGATAGATCGTGTCCAGCGCGGCCTTGATGACCTTCATGCCGAGATACATCGCGAAGGCCAGCAGAATGCCGCCGCAGACCAACAGCATCAGCCCGGTCGCGACCTGTCCCATCGATGGATTCTCGGCCTTCGCGTGCGCTGCGGTGTCGCCGCAGGATTTCAGGCCGCTGATCACCCGGGAGTCGTCGCCTGCCGCCACCCCCGACGACCACGCCGATCGGCAGGCGGGCCGCTGGTCGACGGTGTGCCCGAAATTCCACACCTGCAGTGGCTGCCGGGCGAAATTGTCGGCCAGATCGCTTTGCATCGTGGCCACCAACTGGGTCGGGTCCGGGTCGGCGTTCCCGTTCAGTCCGGCGGCCACCGAGATACCGAGATCGCGGCCCTGCGCCAGCAACCCGTGCGAGGACAGCACGTCCGCCAGAGGCTCGGCCAGGAACAACGGACCCAGCAGCGCGACGCCGACCATCGTCACCACCTGCATGGTGGCCTTGGCGTGGTAGCCGCGCGCGACGAACCATCCGACGCAGACCGCGCCGATGGTGGCCGCCGTGACCAGCATGATCGGTGTCGCGATCTGCGCGGTGAGCGCGTCGGCCACGCCGTGCAGGGCCGAGCTGAACATGTCCAGCCACCGGAAGCTCAGCGCGTAACCGATCAACCAGATGGCGGTCGTCACGATGGCTATGTAACCGATGAACTCCAGGCCCAGCACGGCCCACAGAATGGTGGTGCGCGGCTTCAGCAGGCTCTCGTCACCGGTGGCGAACCGGTAGTCCGACAGCGGGATGCCCGACGAGTCGTGGATGTTCATCCAGCTGAGCCCATCGATGCCGGAGGTTCCGGACGTGCCGCCCGCCGCGTCCTGGGCGAAGGCCAGCGCACCGAGGAAGCCGGGGAAGACGAAGAGCGCGAAGACGCTCAGCGCGAGCCAGAACGCCCGTCGCCGCCACGCGCTCGCCCGGGAAAGCGGCCACCAGCGCGCAGCTCGGGTGAGCAATACAGTTATGGGGAACTCGCGCAGGACTCCTGTCGAATGCCGCTCGGTCGAACTGAGGCGGACAGTGCGTGGTCGCACCGCCGGAAGGCAGATGTGCACGAAAGGGTCCTTCGTCCCGTCTGTGGGGGCGCGGTCTACTGCGACTACCGAAACGGGTTGCGCGCGAACGCCGATGGCACCTCGCCCCCGTCTCACGCCTGTATTACAGACAGGGACGGAAACATCCGCTTGAACGTCCAATGACATCCAGGCGGCTCGGGAGTGTACGTACGTACCTCGTTCGCCCACTGGTGGTGTGCGTCGAAGTCATTGGAATGCAAGGTATTTCACGCGGTGGGCGCATCTCTCGTCATCGGTGTGCGCCCGGGGACGAGGACACGGGGCCGTTTCCGGTCGCAGATCACCCGACTTGTCGGACAGCAGGTGAACAATGCCGTCATGGCATACGACGAGGAGCTGGCCGAGCGAATCCGGGAACTGATCGCGCCCGGCCCCGAGCTCACCGAGCGGAAGATGTTCGGCGGCCTGGCCTTCTTGATCGGCGGCAATATGGCGGTGGCCGCCAGCGGGCAGGGCGGTCTGCTGGTGCGGGTGGACCCCGACGAGGGCGAGCGGCTCGTCGGTGACGCGGTGCAGCCCATGGTCATGGGTGGGCGCGAAATGGCCGGCTGGCTGCGGGTCACCGCCGTCGACGACGACGAGGTGCTGCGGGGATGGGTCGAGCGCGGCGTCGCCTACGCCCGGACCCTACCGCCCAAGAAGAAATAGCCCGGATCAGGCCCTGACCTGCCGCCGGAAAAGCACGCGGTCGAATTCGCGGCCGTACTCGTCCACCGCGACCACGTCCATCTCACTGGCGAACACGCCCGGCCGGACGTCGACGCGCAGGAACGAGTAGTTGCGGAAGCGGACCCGTGACCACGGCGCGGCTTCGTCCTGCTTGCCGCCGCCCGGCGTCCACACATAACTGTTGGGCACCGAGGTGTCGGCCAGCTCGTTGCCGCGGAAGGTCTCCTGCGATCCGGGCTGGAATTCGTAGCGTGGGCGCCCGCCGCCGCCCACGGTGTAGTAGACGGTGCCCTCGGTCTCCGGGTAGACGATCGAGTTGTCGCCCGCGACCTTCGTCGCCTGTCCGCCGCGCAGCGGATCGGTGCGCTCGTAGACGTGGTTGTGGCCTTGCAGGACCAGGTCCACCTGGTACCGGTCGAACAGCCCGACCCAGGCGTCGCGCACGCCACCGTCGCTGGCGTGCGATTCGGTGGTCGAATACGCGCAGTGATGGAAGAAGCAGACGATGAAATCGATGTCGGGGTCGGCGCGGTGGGCGGCCAGGGTGCGCTCCACCCAACTGGTCTGCGCCCCACCGGAATAGCCGCTGTTCGCCCGGATCTCGTAGGTGACGTCGTTGGCGTCCAGGGAGAGCACCGCGACATTGCCGTAGGTGAACGTGTACGCCGAGGGGCAGCCCGCCGGACCGTTGCCGGGGAAGTCCAGGCGCGCCAGATGCCCGCCGTAGCCGTGGTCGCCGTAGGTCGCCTCCATGTCGTGGTTGCCGGTGGCGAACATCCACGGCGTCTGGGCGGCGCTGGGCTCGATGGCGTTGAAGTAGACGTCCCAGACGTAGGGGTTGTATTTGTCGAAACCGCTCGCCGGTCGTGCTCCGTGCGCGGCGAACTGTCCCGGCTTGCCCGCGCCGGAGGGGTCGGCGTAGGCGATGTCGCCCGCGAGGATGTGGAAATCCGGACGTGCGGCGGCGATCTGGCGCAGCACATTGCTCGCGTGCGGGGCGGCGGGATCGTTGTCGGCCCTGTAGTACTTGTCGTCGTAGTCGCCGGGAGCGACGCCCTCCGGCAACGCCGGGGTCTCGTCGGTGCCCTGGTCGCCCATCATGGTGAACCGGAACGGAAGGACCGCTGGGCGTGCGCTGGGCATCGCGGGCGCGGCGGCGCGGATGTCGCCGACGAATCCGTCCGAGGACCGCCACCGGTAGAAGTGCGGCACCCGTCCGGGCAGGCCGTCCACCGGGGCGTGGACGTAGAACTGTTCGGCCGCGAGCACGCCGCCGTCGGCGGTGGGCAGCTGGGTGAGCAGGTTGCGCACCTCGGCCTCGACCGTCGCGCCCAGCGCAGGCGTCGGTCCGTGGTCGAGATACACCGTGGCGCCCGCCGGACGCCGCGAGAGCTGCGCCGCGAACCGCAGTTGGCTGGCCGCGTCCGGCCCGAAGGCGACGCGCCGTCCGCCCACCGCGAGCTGCGCCTCCTCGGCGTAGGCGCGCCTGCCGAACGGCGTCGTGCCGACCGCGGCCACCGCTGCCGCCGCGGCGGCGCCGCGCAGGATGTTGCGCCGTGACACCGGGCGACGGCGCAGGTAGGAGCGGTGCCATTCGTGCTGCTCGGTCATGGTCATGTGGGCAGCGAGACGGCCGGGAATTCCGGTGTCCGGAATGTCGCCTGCTGGATTCAGCGGTGTGGACGGCATACGGCAGATGCTCTACCGGGCAGGCGCGCGGAGCAACTCGACATCGCGCCGCGGGCGGGAATACCTCGTGAACAGTCGGTTTCGCTATTCCGGTTCCGGCGATTGCTTCGAATCCCGGGGAGGACCTGGAGAGAACGGGGAGACGAGCGAAGCGCTCCACGGGAACTGCGGCGCGCCCGGTCGCGCGGACCCGGCGGCAGCCGCCAGCGGTTCGTTGTTCCCGGTCAGCCTGAGCACAGTGCGCTCCATGGCGGGCAGGATTTCGGCGATGTCGAGATCGGCGTGGGCGAAGCGGCCGATCAGCGCGTAGATCATGTTGGTCAGCACCAGCGCGATATCGGCGGCGTAGTCCGGATCGGCATCGGCGAGCAGGGCGCTCGCGGCGGGCAGCACGGCGTCGAAGCCTTGCGCGTCCAGTCGCCGGCCGCCGGGGCCCGAGCGCGCGCGGTAGTAGGCTTCGAGCATTCGGGGATTGCGTTCCCAGGGTTGGAATACGTAGCGCAACAACCGCATCAGGCCATCGGCCAGCCTCTCGCCTTCGATGGTCGGGGCGGGGGTTGCGTAGGTATTGGTCGCCATCCATCGTTCGACGGCGGCGAGCATCAGGTCGTCGCGGGTGGGGTATCGCTTGTAGACCGTGGCCAGGGAGACGTGCGCGTTCCGGGCGACCGCACGCAGTTGAACCGCGTCGTAGCCGTCCGATTCGAGCAGCGACACCACGGCGTCGAGAATGTTCGCCGTGGAATCCGCTTCGTCTGTCCTGGCCACGTACGTACGGTAATCCAGGATCGCGGCGCGGGTGCTCGTCGCCGCGGCGGCGTTCGGCGAACGGGCGTTCCGCTGCCGCCGACGTGGCTAAGCTGCCAGGATGACGCTCTTTCTTCGCGTCGCCGCGATGCCGGTTGCGCTCGCCGGTGCGCTGGTGAGCGCGGCGCCCGCCGACGCGACGCCCGGTAGCGACATCACCGCCGTCACCCTCGGCCAGGCGCAGATCCCCGCCGGGCTGGTGCCGTTCGTCGCGGGCACCGATCTGGTCGTTCGGGAGATCACCATCGGCCCCGGCGGCTCCACCGGTTGGCACTACCACCTCGGCCCGGTCTTCGGTTTCGTCCGCTCGGGGACGCTCACCCATCCTGGCCCCGACTGTGATGCTCCGGTCTACCGCGCCGGCGAGTTCATCTACGAGCCAGCCGGTGAATGGAATGTGCACATCGGCCGGAACCTCGGCGCGGAGCCGCTGGTCCTCGACGTCGTCTACGCCCCGCCCACGGGCGAACCGCTGTTCCTCGACGCACCAGCCCCGGCCTGCGCGTAGGACCTTCGGTCGCATGGGCGGCTGTCCGACCCGCTGGCGTCGGGGTGTCGGCGGTCGGGCGATCCGGCGGCGCGGGCACCGCAACGGTGTCGGCAGCCGAGAATTCGACCCGTGCCAGGGTTACCGACCGGCGGGATGGGCCGACGCCCCGAGGAGCCAGCGCCAACGTGGCAGTTCGGTGATCGTCGTGATGACCGTCAGCGTGGTGACGACGACGGC
The DNA here is from genome assembly GCF_053586955.1 of Nocardia sp. NPDC003726. Classification (NCBI taxonomy): domain Bacteria; kingdom Bacillati; phylum Actinomycetota; class Actinomycetes; order Mycobacteriales; family Nocardiaceae; genus Nocardia; species Nocardia sp. NPDC003726. The sequence goes on from NZ_JBSFNF010000039.1 coordinate 37,697, forward strand.
CGGCCAGGCCGGCCAGGTGGCCCAGGACGCGAGTACGGCGGCGACGAGTTGGAGCACGACGAGTCCGATGGTGACTACGCCGGGGACAGGGATGAGGACCTGTTTCTTGTCGCCAGGGGTGGCGAAGAGGGTCGGCAGCCCGATGAGCAGGACCAACGCCGCGACCGCGAGCACGAGCGAGTGATCGGCCAGTGCCAGCGGGGTGGCGATCCAGGCGATCAATTCGGTGGTGAACCGCAGAATCGAGGCGGTACGTCCATGGTCGGTGAGGTTCGGCGAGGTGGAGGCCCGGGTGGACATGACGGACAGCCTGTCATACCAGCTGGTCTGGAATGCTCGATGCTCCCAGGGGTGAGCAGGCGGCGACGTCAGCTACGCCACACAGCGGTGAACTCGTACCACGGGCCGCCGAGGTGAGTTGCGGTGAAGTCGTCGAAGCCGACCGGTGTGCCATGAGGGGAGTACGCCCACCCGTTGCTCACCGTGAGCCCGAGCCCGCCATCCTCGATGAAGTACACGGCTCCGTCGGGGTCTTTCCTGGCATAGCTGATGTCGAACCGGCCGATTTCGAAACGGGAGCGTGAAGATTCCGAGCTCGCCAGTAGGTCCAGGGCCACCTGCTCGAACTGCGGACGGGTGTCTTCGAACGACGGGCGAGGCAGGAGCGCAATGGTGCCCGCGACCGCGAAGATCATCGCGGGGGCAGCCGCGATCCACCATGACCATGTCCGGCGCCTACCTACGACATACAGCGTTCGGACCGCCCATACCGCACCGCAGATGAGGAGCACGAGTACGGCCGCAACGCCGAACAACAGCGGATCGGCCCAGGCGAAGCAGCCGTAGCGGGACGGCCACCAGTCGTAGTAGACGCACACCAACACAACGACTGGAACGAAGGTGAATGCCAGGTGAATCGGCCCGGGAGCCCTGTTCGGCTCATCCTGGTCTACCAATGCCCGGCCATCGGGCTCACGGTTGCTCACCGGGCCGAAAGTACCGCGCCGCAGTGGTCCTGAACACCGGCACAGGGACGATCGGGGATTTTCGAACGTGCCCTAGTTGTGGCTCGAGACCGGGATCGGCGGCTGTGTGCCGACGATGTTGCTGGCTCGGCGCGAGCGGAGCCAAGAGACGAGGACGGCGGTCACCACCGCGAGATAGATCGCGGGCGGAACACCGCAGACGACCGCCCGGCACCACTGCGGCATTCGTTCCACCGCGGCGTTCATGGCCGGGATGTAACTCGGTGCGCCGGTGAGGTCGAGTCGTTCGATTTCGGTGAAAACGACGGTGGTGAACCACATCGAGGCGGCGGCACTCGTCACCGTGGCCGCCGCGAGAACTGTCCGGATACGGGAACGCTCGCGAATCGCATAGTGCGACAGCAGAATCAGCAGCGGCACGAACCATACCCAGTGATGCCCCCAAGCCAACGGCGGGATCGCGCAGCCGATCAGTCCGGTCACGACCAACCCGAGCAGTTCCTGGCGCAGTCGGTGGGCCGCCCACGCGGCAGCGAAACCGAGTGCCGCCGCGATCGATACGCACAGCAGCCATGTCCAGGTCGGCACCGTGGCCGGTGCCCAGATGTTGGCCAAGACCCCGTTGATCGATTGGTTGCCCGGATGCGTCACCGGCCCGATCCGATCGGTATCGCGCACCGCGTGCAACCAATACTCACGGGTGTCCGACGGCGCCGCCAGCCAAGCGAGCAGCATGGTGGCAGCCGTGGTCGTCAGCGCCGTGGCCGCCGCCCGCCACTGTCGCGTGACGATCAAATAGGGGACGAACACGATCGCGGTCAGTTTCACGCCGGTCGCCACTCCCACCGACCACCCACGGAAACGCGCTGACCTGCGACGCGTCAAATCCCACACGATGATCGCCATGAGCACCAGATTCACCTGGCCCTGCCACAACGTCCCCCGCACGGCCTCGATGTCCACCGCGACCGCCGCCAAGCCCAGGCAGAACACCGCCAGGCGCGCGTCGCCACGGTAGCCGAGCACCCGCCAGCACCGCCAGACGGTGGCCAACAAGGCGAAACAGGTGATCGCGAACCCCGCGATCCGCGCCGTGTCGAACGAGAGCAGCGCGAGCGGAACGAAACACATCGCCGCGAAGGGCGGATAGGTGAACCAGCCACCCGGAGGCACCGGAGCCGCGTACAGCGGGTCCCGATGCAGCAGTTGCCAAGCGCCGCTGCGGTAGATCTCCAGATCGCCTTGGTTGACCAGCAATCCGAATTGCGGAGCTGCCCACAACGGGACCAACACCGCCTGGACGATCAGCGCGCACACGCCGCCCGCGAGCGCGAGCACCGCCCAGCGAGTCGACACCGCGACTTCATCCACACCGTCACTGCGCAAGCCGCACCCCCGGATCGTCGGCCGGAACGAAACGTTCGCGACAAACGCTAGCAAGCACGCCGACAGCTTCGCAGCAGCATGCGCTTGGAGTCATCGGGGTCGCGTATTTGGAAGCGGCGCTTGCCGTCTCGCGTCAGCAATGGGCAAGCGGTGAGGGACGTAACGGTTGACCGATCGTTTTTTCTCGGTGTCCGAGCCGGGTTAGGCGTAGGGCCACATCGTGTGGGGGAATCGCAACAGTCGGCGCAGGTAGGTCTACTTGTTCGAGTCCCCGCAGCGATCCGGCGCAGCTTCTGGCTCGCGGTTCGCGCCGCCCCGCCAGCTGCGGTATCCGCGGTGGGCGGCGAAGGCTCCGATGATCGCGGTGGCGCACCAGACCGCGATGGCGGTGTAGGCCAGCGGGGCCGACAGATCGCCGATGGACGCGCCGAGCGCGGTGTAGACGAAGGCGCGCGGGGCCGATCCGATGAACGCTCCGACGGCCATCTGCCACAGCGGGACTCCGAACGCGCCGAACACGTATGACGCGAGCGCGTCCGAGATGCCGGGCACGAAGCGCTGGCCGACGATGGCCCACAGTCCGCGCCGCTCGATCTGCGCATCGATGCGTTCGGCGCGCTCTGCCCCGAGCAATCCGCGCGCGCTTTCGCGGCCCGCCCGCCGCCCGAGGAAGCTGGTGATGATCGCCGTGCCCACCGCCGAGCCAAGGGTCACGAACGTCCCGACCAGCGGACCGAACAGCAGACCGCTTCCCGCGGCCAGCATCGGGCCGGGCACGAAGATCGCGCCGAGCACCGCCGAGGCCACCAGATAGGCGAACGGGGCCGCGGGTCCGGTCGCGGCGATCGCGTCGCGCACGCGTTCGACGTCGATCACTCCGGCGACGGCGACGAGGTAGAACATTCCGAACAGGAACACGACGAACAGCGCCAGCCGCGCGATGTGCCGCCGTCGTCCGGTGCGGAGGGAGCCGTCGTTGTCCGTCATGCTGCCCGCAATCCTGCCTCGAGCTGGCCGGACGTTCGCGTCGAGGGCGCAGTGTGCCCGTACGGGGGCACGATCACGAAGCGGGGCTCTACGGTTTGAGCTATCGGCGGTGGCCGACCGGGGTGTGAATCCCGAATCTCCGCGCTTCTGTGGAAACCCGGTCGCGAACCGGCGGGGTCTGTACCCGGTTTCCTGCGCCTTGTCAGGTGCGCACCGTTCAGTTTACTGGTGATCGAAGGAGTCGCCGTCGATTCAGGGTTCCAGATACAGGCGTTCGTTCGGTAGGCGGCGTAGGCCGCTGGTGTCGGTGATCGCTACGGTCACCGCATCGGTGTAGCGGCGGGTCTGGTGTTCCTGGACGAACAGCAGGGCGGCGGTGAGGCAGGCGACGAAGTCGAAGCGCATGCCGTGCAGAAAGATCGACAGGCGGACATCGGGTTCGTCGGGGCGCGGGGATGTCACGGGCGCTCCGATTCGCGGTCGCGGAAGTAGCGGAAATCCTCTCGGCTCACGATCACGGCGGCGACGAGGGTGGAGCAGGTGTGATAGTCGCAGTCACAGTGGAGGTCGAGGGCTCGTATCGCGTTCTTGCGGCCGGACACCGGCCAGTGCGGGTTGTCGTGGGCGAACCGGGACCGCACTGGAAGCGTTCGATCGGTGCGGAAGGGGACGATGACACGGTCATCGCGCACTGGACAGCGCCCTGAGCCCGCGACGGCGGTCCGGCATCTGATCAGCCCATGCGCGAATGGCTTCCAGCACAACGCGCCCCGATGGCCGGTACGGTCCGCGCGGCGGCACTATCCACTGGCGGATCGCGCCGGACGAGGCAGTGGGCGAGGGCAGCGCGATCGTCGCTCCGCACCGGGACACGCTCACGTCCAGCCGGAACAGTTCAGCGAACAGCCGGTTGTCCTCGGGCAGGTCCGCGACGACGAGGAACGTCCAGCGACCCGAACGCGGATGTGCCACAACGGGTCCGAGCGAAGCGCCACGGCTCTGCATATGAGCCTTCACGGCTTGCCCCAGGCGGGTGGGCATCGTCACCCCGGACACGTACCCGGCTCGCAGGACGATCCGCCCCAACTCGGGCGGGTCGATCACGGCGGGTAGATCGCACTCGCGCCGGTAGTACTGACACCTGGATCGCGGTGTGTCCCCGAACGATTGCATCGCCATCTGCGCTCCCCTCAGATTCGGTGGTGGTCCCGCGTATCCGCACGCGGTAGATAGATCTGCGACGCAAGGTGGGGAGTGTGGCCGGCCCAACGACCTCCCCGCCGAGCGTGGACTTAGGAGACCAGGCGCAGACGGGGCAGTGTTGTCAAAATGGGTTTGTCAAATAGACTTCCTCAAAACGCCTGAGTGATAGTCAGTTCGGCGTACAGCCTCGTGGCACGTTCGGCACTTGCAAGCACTCAAAATGGGGGTCGGTGGCATGTCAGAAATCGGTAGTACCGTTCCTCGGCGGCAGTTGGGCCGCTACCTGCGTGATCTCCGCACGCAGACCGGTATGACGATCCCGGAAGTTGCGAAGCTGATCCAGCGGAGCCCGAGCACGCTGCAACGCATCGAGAAGGGAGAGCTTCCGCAAAAGATCCGAACCGTCGACATCCGAGAGCTCTGCAACGTGCTGGACGCTGACGAGACGATGACGGCCGCTGTCACTGGACTCGCAGAGCAAGCCAACGTCAAGAGTTGGTGGCATGAGTACGGGACGCTCATCCCAAAGGACTTCGATGTCTACATGGGTCTGGAGTCAGCGGCGGAACAATTGACTTCATACTCGCCTGATGCGGTGATAGGTCTGCTCCAGCACCCCGACTACGCAAGGGTTCTTGTCCGTGGTGTCTACCCAGCCGGTACGCCCGAGGAGATCGAACAACGCGTGCATCTGAAACAGCGCAGACAGGCGCTGATCACACGCAAGCGTCAACCAGCACAACTGAACGTCGTGTTGGGCGAGGCGTCGTTGCGCCGAGTCGTAGGCAATCGGAAGATCATGTCTCGACAGGCCAGGCACTTGGCAGACGCCAGCACATTGCCCAACGTCTCGCTGTGTGTGCTCCCGTTCGATGCAGGCATTCCCATGGGCGATCCCGTGGGTCTATTCACCATCCTCAATTTCGGTATGAGCGCTAAGAGCATGTCTCACGTGGCTGATTTGGCGAGTTTCTTGTAGCAGGTCAGGGCCGCAGCGAGGGTGAGGAAGGCGAGGAAGTGGGTGGCCTTG
>NZ_JBSFNF010000040.1:0-3772 GCF_053586955.1 Nocardia sp. NPDC003726
GAGTCGGACACGACCTGCTGTGGGCCAACCCCGAGCAGATCATTCCCCGCTACCTCACCTTCGTCGGCAACCACGACCAGATCCACGCCTGACCCGTACCCACCCGGACTACGCGCCCCTCGCCGCTTACGTCACCTGGCAGTACGAGAACACCGCCACTTACCGCTGCGAGTCACAATGATGGTGCGGCGGATTATTGGGTGGTAGGACGTCGTATCGCGCAGAATCGTGCGATGGCCGGGAGGGTGAGCGTGGTTCGCGCACAGGCACGTAGGAAGTTCGCCGGGCTGCGGAGGCGATTGAACAGGGGTTCCCGGGCGGCGATCGGGCGACGCGCGGCCCGGATCGGGTTGCTGTCCGCAGTCCTGTTCGCCTTGGCCGCCGGGCTCGGTGTAGCAACCACAGCGTACGGGGTGCTGCGCTGGATCACCCCGCCCGACGCGAGCAAGGGCGCCGCAGAGATCGATGTCATCCGCGTTGCGCTGACCGTCGTCGCCGGAGTCGGCGGTGTCGTGGCACTCGTGATCGCCTACCGGCGACAACGCGACCTCGAACAATCCAGGTTCGTCGAGCGCTTCGGCGCTGCGGCCGCTCAGCTCGGCGCGATCGATGTCGCGGTCCGGATCGCCGGGGTGTACGCGATGGCTGGCGTTGCCGACGAATCCGAAGGTCTGCGTCGCCAGCAATGCATCGACGTGCTGTGCGGATATTTGCGTTTGCCCTACGACGCCGACCACGGAGCCAGCGGGCGAACGAAATTCGTGGTCAAGGCCCCCCGGTTCGAGCGCGGGCGGGTGCGGGGAGAGACCGAGGAACACATCGAATACCGGCAGAACGACCGCGAAGTCCGCGCCACCATCGTCCGCGTTATCGCTGACCACCTCCGCCCCACAGCCGAATACAGCTGGTCGACAAGCGACTTCGACTTCCGAACAGCACATCTCGAGAACGTCGACCTCAACAAGGTGACATTCTCGGGCGCTGCCCGCTTCGACCGGGCGACCTTCTCCGGCGAGGCCTGGTTCCGCGACGCGACCTTCTCCGGCGCTGCCGATTTCGAGCAGGCGACCTTCTCCGGCCCCGCCGGGTTCGAGCAGGCGACCTTCTCCGGCCCCGCCGATTTCGAGCAGGCGACCTTCTCCGACGTCGCCGATTTCGACCGGGCGACCTTCTCCGGCAACGCCTGGTTCCGCGACGCGACCTTCCTCGGATGGGCCTTGTTCGGCGGCGCGACCTTCTCCGGCCAGGCATGGTTCGACGGGCGACCTTCTCCGACGCCGCCGCGTTCGGCGAAGCGACCTTCTGCGACGCCGCCGGGTTCCGCGATGTGACCTTCTCCGGCACCGCCGCGTTCGGCGATGTGACCTTCTCCGGCACCGCCGGGTTCCGTGGCGTGACCTTCTCCGGCTTCGCCGGGTTCGACGGGACGACCTTCTCCGGCTTCGCCGGGTTCGACGGGAGGGCCTTCTCCGGCCCCACCACGTTCGTGCAGGTGGATTTCGGTACCGAGACCATCTCTTTTGTCAGCCCGAAGCAGTGGGGCCCTCCGGCACCAGCGTTCGACTGGGACCAGGATGTCAGCCAGAAACCCGCCAACGTCGAGCCGCAGGACTGGCCGCCTGCCTTGGCGGCGACCTCGTAAGACCCTCGGCGAAGTGTTCGAGAATCGACCGTTTTCCGAACACAGGCGGGCGTGGACGTCGTATAGGCGCGCGGCGGGGAAACAGGTGGGAGGATCGGGATATGGATCCGGTGACGGCAGTGGTGGTTTCGGCGATCGCGGCGGGCGCGGTAGCGGGGGTGGGCGATACCGCGACCCAGGTGGTCAAGGACGCCTATGCGGGGTTGAAGAGTCTGCTCTCGCGCAAGTACGCCGAGGTCGATGTCTCCGCGGTGGAGAAGAAGCCGGACTCGCAGCCGAAGAAGGACTCCCTGGCCGAGGACCTCGACGACGCAGGCGCCGGAAGCGATCCGGAACTCGGCCAGGCCGCGGCCGCCGTGTTGGAGGCAGTGCGTGAGCACGCCCCGCAGGTGGTGGTCGGTATGGACATCGACAACCTGGTCGCCGAGGCGCTGAAGGTCACCGATATCGCCTCCACCGGTGACGGGGTGCGGGTCCGCAACAGCAGGATCAGCGGCACTGCGGAGTTCTCCCGGGTGCGGGCGGGGTTCGCGGAGTCGCCGGACCCCACCACGGCGCGGGACTGAACCCCGGCACTCCCGCGCCAACCCCCGCCGCCACGCGCAAGGGCGGGACGAGTTTCGCCGCCACCGGGAGCAACTTCCACGGCCCCGTCTACGTCGGCGCCCCCGCCTCGACGCCGCCGCGGTCGATGCGGGGGTTGGTGCGGGTCTACGGGATCGAGGACTTGCCCACGATCACCGATCTCGACCCGTACCTGTTGGGGGCGACGAGTTCGGTGTTCGGCCGTGCCGGTGAGTACGGGCTGCGGGACGGCTACCTGCCCCGTACCGCCCACGACGTCGACACCCGCCTGGCCGAAGCCCTCGCCGGCGGGCGGTTGGTGGTCGTGGTGGGGCCGTCGAAGGCGGGCAAGACCCGCACTCTGTTCGAGGCCGTACACGCCCACGATCCCGCCGCGCGGGTGGTGTGGCCGGCCGCCGACGCGGTCGGGGAACTGATCGTCCATCCACGGATCGCCGAAAGCACCGACTCGCTGGTGGTGTGGCTGGATGACCTACACGAATATCTCAGCGGCACAGCGGGGCTGACCCCAGCGGTGCTGGCCAGGTTGTTCGCCAGGCGTGGGCCGACGGTGGTGGTAGCGACGTTGCGTTCGGAGATGCGTGCTCAGTTGCGTGGCGGTGGTGAACTGCGACAGGACACCCGGATGCTGCTCGAGCAGGCGGTCACCGTCGATCTGGCCTCTACGGCCGAGGACCTCGACGAACGCGCGGCGGCTGACCGGGCCTACCCCGGATACGCCAGCGATCGGTACGGGCTCGGGGAGGGACTGGCGGGTGCGCCGGAGCTGCTGGCCCGCTACGACGACGCCCGAGCGGCCGATCCCGAGTTGTATGCGGTGATCGCGGTTGCGATCGACTGGTCGCGTATCGGGCGCACCGACCTCATCCCGGAACCTGTCCTCACCGACATCACCCTGCGGGAACTACGGACATCGCATCCTCACCTGGAGGCCACCACCGCCGGTGTGCACGCCGCGATTCACACCGCACGCACGCCGCCACCCGGTGCCGGGCGCACCGCCGCGCTGCACACCGCCTTCCTCGGTGACGATGTTCGCGGCTACCGAGCCTTCGACTACCTCGCCGCCGCTGACGACGGACAAGCCAACCGTGCACCGCGCCCTATACCCGATACTTACTGGCACGACAACACTCTCGACTGCGACGCTGGCACCCTACTCGTCGTTGGTGTCGCTGCGTACGACCGCGGCAACGTACCCACCGCGACCGCTCTGTTTCGCAAAGCCGCCGAAGCCGGGAACCGCGATGCGATGAGCAACCTCGGCGTCCTGCTCAAACAGCGTGGTGATATAGATGAGGCCGAGCTCTGGTACCGCAAGGCGGTCGAAGCCGGGAACCCCGGCGCGCTGTTCAACCTTGGCAACCTGCTCAAACAGCGTGGTGATATAGATGAGGCCGAGCTCTGGTACCGCAGGGCAGTCGAAGCCGGGAACCGCGATGCGATGAGCAACCTTGGCAACCTGCTCAAACAGCGTGGTGATATAGATGAGGCCGAGCTCTGGTACCGCAGGGCAGTCGAAGCCGGGAACCGCGATGCGATGAA
>NZ_JBSFNF010000040.1:3869-42544 GCF_053586955.1 Nocardia sp. NPDC003726
AGCAACCTTGGCAACCTGCTCAAACAGCGTGGTGATATAGATGAGGCCGAGCTCTGGTACCGCAGGGCAGTCGAAGCCGGGAACCGCGATGCGATGAACAACCTCGGTGTTCTGCTCGCCGAGCGTGGTGATTTGGGTGAGGCCGAGCTCTGGTATCGCAGGGCGGCCGAGGCCGGGAACCGCGATGCGATGAACAACCTCGGTGTTCTGCTCAAACAGCACGGTCATCATCTGGTCGTGAACGAGTCCTGGTCTAGCAACGCCTTCCAGGTCGGGAAGGGCGGATGGTTAAGGCGGATTTGGGGTGTTCGGTAAACGTTCGTTATCCGAACAGTCCGGCGTGAGCGGCTGTCGATGATGTGACTCGCAGCGATAGGTGGCGGTGATTTCGCTGTCGGGTTGCCCGGTGGCGAGGTGCTACCCGGAGGTTGCAAGCCTGGACTGGCGGCTGCGGCTACCTAGAACACTGCTGAGTGCTGTTGGAGCCTGAGGTCCTTGCGGATGGTCGCCAACAGCTTTTGAAACGACTCTTTGAGAGGTGCGATCTCGGTTGCCCATGAATCCCAGTCATGGTCCGCAGAACCAGCTTCGTGCCGTACACATCGACCAGGTCATCGACAGCCTTAGCAGCTTGGGCGACGTCCGGCGCTCCGTGAACCAGGACGGACATGAAGGCACCGTTCCATCGGTCAAGTGCAGCTATACCATTCGGGCTCATCAGTGCCCAGTTCCTTGGGTCGCCCAAGGCCTGGGTACCCCTCGTGTGGGCGATCTCGTCCTGTACTCGCAGAATATCCCAGTAGGCTTCGGCAATCCTGAGGTAGCTAGCCGACCGTTGATCTCGGCGCCATCGCGCTGATTCGGCTCGGGTATCCCAGAACCGACCGATAGCGATGCCGAACACGCCAGCGAAAGCTGCTACCAGCGCTGTCACCACTTGGCACCCCCCTTCTCTGATCGGCTAGATGCTACAGGCCACACAGAGGTCGCCGACTCCTCAGCAGTCAGTGAGTAGTTCATCATTCGACATTGCCCCGGCGCCAAATGACGACGCGAAAACGCAGCCACCCAACGGTACAAGTCACACCGCAACCACCGACGTCAGGTCCAGCCTCGGACTGTGACGGCGTAGCACAACCTTGGTAATGAGGCTGCTGCCAGTCATCCTTCGGGCTGATTTTCGGAGTGTCAGATCGCTACGGCATCATCCACAGATGCAGTCGTTCTCGGAACGCCACGGTTATGTCAAAGTCCGGTCCGTAGTTCAGGTCGAGGAGATGGATATCCCTCTTCGCACGGCCCTATGGAACGCGACCTTCCTTGTCTACGTGGAGCCCGTTCGAACCAGCTATGGACAGAGCTTCGAGCACTTCCAGTTCATCTGGTCTGGTCTGATGGGTGGGGAGCTGGATCGGTTCCCTACTTTTTTCAGCCAGTCGCTGAAGGATTGGATTCTGACTGAACCCTGGAACAGGGTCTACGACCTTCTTGAGTACCTGAACAGCTACGAGGATCAGAGCGAGCTCTACAACGCGGTGCTCGAACAGCACCTCGCGGGATACCGATTTTTGAACGGGCGCATCGTCCCGATCTCCGACAGTCACGAGCTCACGGAGATCGAATCGGCCGTGACCCTGGGTAGCGGCCCGGTGAAACACCATCTACAGCAGGCAATTCAGCTGCTGTCCGACCGAGATACGCCGGATTACCCGAACTCGATCAAGGAATCGATCAGCGCTCTCGAGGCCTTCCTCATGCCGATCACGGGCAAGAACACTCTCGGTCAGGCATTGACCGAGCTGAAGGCTAAACGGGTTGCGGCTGGCCGGTTCGAGCACAAGGCGCTGCTCGGCGCCTGGTCCCAGCTCTACGGCTGGAGCAGCGACGAAAACGGTATTCGCCACGGCGGGGAGACTGTCCCACACGAGGCCATCACCCAGTCTCTGGCTCGCTACATCCTCATCACTTGCGCGGCGTTCATCAACCTCATGACCGCCGAACAGGCTGCTGTGACGCCGTAGGGCGCCCGTACCGGGTCCGTGCGGGTTACCTCGGTGACTTACTCGGCCTGACTTCGTCGTGGAGTTCCGCGGGCCCGGATACCGTGACGCCGTGACCACCGACCAATACACACCTCGCGGTGACTATCAGTCGATCCGGAGCGCTGCCGCCCACCGCATCGAGCAGTACGAAGACGAAGCGGCCAAGACTCGATTCGACCCGAAACAAATCGGCGTCCACGCCCGTGTCCTGAAGAAGCTCCTCAACGCACATACCACCGCAGACGAGTCCGTCGGATCGGACTGCGCCGAGTGCAGCCAGCCGTGGCCTTGCGACAGCATCCACATCATCTTCGTGCCTCTACACGCTCTCGACTGATTCCCCTCGCAGAAGGGCAGGATTCCCGCGGAGAGCCGGTCGATAGATGTCAGTCACAGTGCTATGTCAGCAAGTGTCCTTATGGTTGGGCGCATGACCGACATCGCGCCCCTAGCGGGCGGTGTTCGGCGACCCGACGCGGCCATTTTCGGACGCCAAGGGGTGATCGATCAGGAGGGCGCTCGGCGGTCCGGCTTCTTATGCCGCCGGTGCAACGGCGGCGGTCGTCGACGGGGTGAATAGATCGGCGGGAACTGCGTCGACTGGCAGCGGCTGCAGCAAGTCTTTGTGACCGGTGCGTGGGCTGCAGAACTTGAAGCAGCCATCGGGGTCTAGCAGCTTCGGCATGTGCAGATCGGCGTGGTCGCACCACCAGGCGCTGACGCCCAGCGGTCCGGTGGCGTGCAGTTCCTCGTAGGTGCGCCACAGCGTGTGCAGCCGATGTAGCGCTTCGGGGTGGCGCCACCATTGCGGGCACCAGACCCGTTCGTGGGTGTCGGTGACCTGACGCGCGTAGGCGTACACCAGGAATCCGTGCACGAAGTCACCCAGCGACGGGTACTCCAGCGGAGGGGCGGTCGGCCGGTTGGGGGCGGAATTGATTGTGGGCCAACGCTCGTCGACCATTGAACTCTCCTTCGGGCAGGCAGCCGAGGCGCTGCTGGTGTGGCAGCGCCACCGGGCGGATGGTCGCGGACTATCGGCTCCTCTCCGGTGTCGCGGCGCGAGCGCGCTGCCCACGTGCAGCGCCGCGGGATGGGCGGGTGAGGGGGTCATCGCAGCCGGTGGGGGCGGCCGTCGGGAGGGCCGCGGAGGCGCACAGTTGGGCGATCAGCTCTCTGCTGCGGCGGATCATGGCCGGGGCTTGTGCGACCAGCTGCCTGTTGCGTTCGCGGGCGGCCGGGGTCAATTCGAAGTCGGTGATGTCTTGCATCGTCTGGCCCTTCCGTGGCGGGGAGAGAATTAGAGCGGGACCAGGCATGTAACGGATGCCTGGTCCCGCCAGGTGTGGGGCGAACATCCATCAACAGTCTAGACTGTAAGACTGTAAACAGTTCATATTTCCGTGTTTTTTCTTCGTCGCGCCGCTGGCCGGCCTCGCTGGCGCGTTCTGCGGCCCAGGCATCGATCCGGTGCAGGACGGTGGCGCGATCTCCGGTGGCTTCGAACAGCGGCTACCCGGCCTCGTCGCCCGCGGTGGGGTGGTCGAAGGTGCGGCCTTCGCCGAGTTCGTCGCCGTCGGGCTGGACGAGGGTGACCACGGTCGTGACTCCGCTGCTCATAGCGCCCGCCAGCCGAGGACGAATCCGGCGCCGAATCCTGCCGCGATGCCGATCGTGACGGCGGCGACCGTGGTGGTGGCGTTGACCGAGCGCCGCCGCGGTGCGGGTTCGAGCTGGTAGGCGACCAGCACCGGCTGTGCGAGTCCGTTGGTGGCCGGGTGAATGGTTGTGGTCATGGCAGGGTGGTCCTTTCGAGGTCGGCGATGTAGATGGCGGTGGGCAAGGTGGCCGCCACCGCGGCGCCCGCGACATCCGGGTGGATGGTGATGCCGGCGCGGGCGGCCGGAGCGAGTGCGCCGAGGAGGATGTCGACTTCGCTGCGGAGTTTGGCGGCCGCGGACATCAGCCGGGGGAGCTGCCCGTAGTCGGCGGCGTCGACGACGCTCAGCGTCGCGGCGACCACATCGGCGGTGCGAGCGGCCATTTCGGCAGTCAAGGCCTCGTGGTCGAACGAGACCGTGGCGGCCGCGGATGTGGCGGGTGGTTCCAGGACAGTGGTCATGAGGCCCGCCTCCCGCGTTGCTCGGCGAGCTGGTAGATCGACGCGGGCTCTCCGATGTGCTCCCGCTGGCCGCAATCGCCGCAGATCAGCGTGGTGCCGTGGTCGTCGTCGATTTCGTCCAGCGGTGCCAGGCAACCCGGGGTCGCCGTGCACAGCAGGTCGGTGCGGCGCCTCATGACCGCTCGCGCCCTGCCCTGCGGGTCTGGGCACGTCCCCGGGCCTGGCGACGCGGCCCCGCGCCGTCGAGTTCGCGAGTGCGGCGGACGTTCTCGGCCTCACGGCGGACCCGCTCCCGTTCCTCGTCGCTGATCGCGCTCATCGCCTGCCGGGGACTCGCGTCCGGCGGTAAACCGTGCTGGGTGAGGGTGGCCGCCAGCCATGTGCGGTAATCGGTCTTGTCGGTCATGGTTTTCCTTCCCGGGGTGCTTTCAGAGGCGGATGTGGTCGGCAAGGTCGGTGGTGGGGCGCACGGCCCAGTCGATCTGCTTGCCGAGCCGGGTGGCGTAGCCGATCTCGCCGCGGGTGGATTCGCCGATGTAGCGGGATTCGTCGGTGACGACGACGATCCAGTCGGCCATGTCGATCTTGCGGCGGTGCAGCTCGTCGAGGCGCGCCTTCGCCGCGCTGTCCTGGTCGGCGGGTGCGACGACCCGGAATGGGGCCAGCACGATCACTCCGGCGTCGGTCAGTTCGGCGGCGACGGTGAGCATGTGGGCGTGGAAGCGCATGCTGCCGCACAGCGTGACCGTAGGCGGCCGGGTGGTGAGCTGCCCAGCGGCACGCAGCAGCGAGGCCTTCGCCGCGGGCGCGGAAACGTGGTCGGCGACCAGGCCTGCTGCGTAGTCAATCAGCGGCTCCATCTTGACCAGCGCGTTGAGGTAGACCTCGCGCACCGTGGTGGTCCCGCCGACGTGCACCGCGTTGTCGGGGACCAGTGCCATACCGATGTCCTCGGCGAGCTCGACCAAGCGGCGGATCTCGATGAGGATCTCGGCGAGGATGCGCCACTGCCCGGGATGGAACTGCTTGTTCTGGTCCAGGCCGACGTGCTGTCGCAGCGGATCGGGGAGCTCGCCGAGCAGGTGATCGGCGACCACGACGGTGTTGACGGGCCCGGCCGCGAGGAGATCCGTCAGGCGCTGGGCGTGGCCGGCGATGGTCTGAGCGAGGGCGCGGACGAGGTCGGGGTCGTCGATCTCGCGCAGCATCCGCAGCAGCTGCGCACCGATCCAGGTGATCTCCGACGTCACCGCGATATCGGCGCGGGTGGAGTGGGTGGTCGACGGCGCACCCGGATCGAGTGGCTGGTGCTGGGGCAGCTCGGCCACCTCGTCGTGCAGGGTGACGACCAGTGGTGTGTCGGTGGGTTCGGGCATTTCTTCCTTTCCTTCCTCGGGTGTTTCAGACGGCGGCGGGGGTGGGCAGGTCGGGAAATCCGTGCAGGGTCAGCGGGTTTCCGTCGGCGATTTCCTGGCGCCACTGGCAGACCCACTCGCCGAGCGCATCACCGGAGTCCAGGGCGGAGGCCAGTTCTTTGGCTGCGCGGTCGGCGGCCGCGGGGTCGATGCGGTGCAGGACGGCCAGCAGCCATACCTCGCCGTAGTTGGCGGTGTGGATCCCCGCGAGCATCCATCCCAGGTGGTTGCGCAGTTCCTCCCCGAATGCGGGGTCGAGTTCAGTGGCGCGGGTGGTGAGTTTGTTCACCAGCTCGCTGCGGCGGGCGTCTTTCGCGCCGTCGTCGAGCAGCGTGCCCAGCAGCGACAGCGCGGGCTCGTTCTCGTCACCGGCCCACTGCGGCCACGGCCAGGCGGGGGTGTGCGCGGTGGCGTTGCGCCAGTAGGCGGCTTTGATCGCCTCGGCCTGCTCGGGCGTCGGGCGGGTGAACGTCGCCCAGTCGATGGGCAGTGCCTCCAGTTCGGTGGCGAGCCGGGCGAAGTCGAAGAGGTTGTCGTGGGTGATCGCGCGACCGGTCGGGATGTGGGTGAGCGTGCGCCCGTAGTCGGCGAACCCGACCATGCTGTCCTCGCCGATCGCCAGCGCTGGCGTCACGGCGAAGTGCTCGCTCAGCTGTTGCCCGGTGACGGTCACCTGCACGCCGTTGCGGAGGCGGACGGTGATGGGAACCAATGCCATGAGATTTCTTCCTTTTCTTCTCGGATTGCCGGTGCGCTGTAGGGGTCAGACAGCGGCCGGTGCGGGCAGGTCGGGGAACCCGCCGGGCAGCTGCATCGGGATCTGTTCGGCGATTTCCTGGCGCCACTGGTAGAGCCATTCACCGAGGTCCTCGCCGTGTTCCCAGGTGTTGACGAGGTGCTCGGCGGCGCGGTCGGCGGCCGCGGGGTCGATGCGGCGCAGCACCCCGAGCAGGTAGACCAGCCCGTAGGCGCGGACGGTCTCGACCGCACCGGCCGCGATCAGGTGCCCGCTGACGGTGCGGCCGAGCTCCGGATCGTGTTCGGTGATCTGCTTCTCCAGCGCGACCCGCATCTGGCGGCGGTGCTCGCTGTTGGCGAGCTGGTCGTCGAGTTCGTGGACGATCAACGACAACGCGGGAGTGCTCTTGTCCCTGGCCCATTTCGGCCACGGCAGATCGTCGGACGAGTCGTTCCACAGGCCGCGGTAGGCCTCGTTGATCAGCGCGGTCTGCTCGGCGGTGGGCGCGGTGAGAGTCGCCCAGTCGATCGGCAGTCCCTCCAGCACGGTCGCGTAGCGGCGCATGCTGATCATCGCGTCGTGGGTGATCGCGCGCCCGGTCGGGAGGTGGACGAGGCATTTGCCGTACGCGGAGAGCCCGAGCGTCCCGTCGTCGTGGACGGTGAGAGCGGGGGTGATCGCGAAGTTCTCGGTCACCTGGTCGCCGGTGACTGTGACCGGGCCGTGCTCGCAGGTGGGGATGGTGACGGTGATCAGTGCCATCGAGTTATTTCCTTTTCTTTCTCGGTTGGGGATGGGTTGGTCAGCGGGCGAGCTTGGCGCGGTCGAGCTTGCGGGAGCGGCCGTTGTTGTAGGCGGCGAGCATCACGAGGGCGGTGAGCTTGCCCGCGGAGCCGTTCTCGGTCTCGCGCAGCGTCTGAGCGCGCGCTTTGATCTGGCGGGGTGCGAAGTCGATGAGGACATCGCCCAGGCGGGCGTGGTCGAGGTCGTTGTCGTAGCTGTGCAGGATCAGCGCCAGGCCGAGTACGAGCGGGCCGTCGACGGCGTCGAGGCGGCGGCCCCAGACATCGGCGATGAACCGCAGCACGTTGCCCAGCAGCAGGGTGCCGCCCATTCGGTGGATTCGCTCCAGGGTTGAGGTGCAGCGGATGTTGCCGTCCTTCGGGGCGGTGTCGATGGTCAGGCCGGCCTCGGCGACGACGGTTTCGATGTCCAGCACGAGCGGCTCGCCGG
This sequence comes from Nocardia sp. NPDC003726, assembly GCF_053586955.1. Taxonomy (NCBI): domain Bacteria; kingdom Bacillati; phylum Actinomycetota; class Actinomycetes; order Mycobacteriales; family Nocardiaceae; genus Nocardia; species Nocardia sp. NPDC003726. The sequence goes on from NZ_JBSFNF010000040.1 coordinate 11,421, forward strand.
AGGCGCGGCGGGCTTTCCACCGGTCCCAGGTGTTCAGGCGGCGGGTCTTGGCATCGATCTCGTGGAACAGCAGGGCTTCCTGGGTGATCGACAGGCCTGTGTGGACGTTGGCGACCAGGGCCATGTTCGGGTCGCGCAGGCCTGCGGCGGCCCACCGGTGCTGGCCGCTGATGATGGCGTAGCGGCCCAGCGGGTGGCGCGGTCCTCGGTCGGAGACCTCCAGGACACCGACCAGGCGTGGATCCCACTCCCGGGCGATTCTTCTGGCTCGCGCGGTGTCCAGGTCTCGCTGGTAGACGTGGTCGACGAACATCTCCTCGACCCGGATGGCGGAGATGTAGATGGCAGGTTTGGTGTCCTCGGTGGTCGGCCGGGCGATGGCGGGGCGGTCGAGTACCGCGGTATCGGACATGGGTTTGGTCTCCTTGGATCAGGTTGTGGCGGTGCGGATTTGTGCGACTTCGGTGTCGCGTTGGGCGCCGAGCAGCAGTGCGGCGGCCTCGTCTATGACCCGGCTCGGGGTGTCGCGGTGTCCGCAGGGGTTGGTCCAGGTCTGGACGCGGCCGCGGCGGACCGGGACGCCCCGCGGTTCGCCGCAGCGCGGGCAGTGGCGGCAGATGTCGACGGTGCGGATCGGGCCGAACGCGCCGAGTGCCCAGGCCGGCCCGCCGATGCGGTCGCGGACGGTGACGGTGAGCCACGAGCCGGGTTCGAGCTGCTCGGTGAGGGCGTGGCGGGCGATGGTGGCCGGGTCAGCGGCCGCGATGGCGGCTTCGCGGCGCAGCCAGCGTCGCCACAAGTAGACCGCCAGCGGTCCCTGAGTCCGTCGGAGGTGGGCGGTGCAGGGCGGGCAGGCCGGGGCGCCGAGGTCGACGGGGTCGGGTCGGGTCGGATCGGCGATGAGCACGACGCCGCAGCGTGCGCGGGGGATCCTCAGCTTCAGTACGTCGGCGAGCACCCATTCCAGCCAGGTGACGTCGTGGACGAAGCCGTAGTCGGGGTCTGGATGCTGCGGTTGCGGAGGTTGGTTCATCGCTGCTCCCCTCCACTGCGGACGCGAGCGGCGGAGTGGCCGCGGCGGGCGGCGATCTGCATCAGTTGCATGTGCAGCTCGTGGGCGTCGTCGACGGCGTAGTCGTCCCAGGGCGGGGTCGGCGCCATCTCGCCGCACGTGCACGAGCCCGACCACAGGTCACGACCCGCCACGGCGGAGGCGGTCTCGACCCGGTCCATGAGCAGCTGGTGCGCGGCCTGGTCGATGTACGGGTCCTCGGTCCAGTGCGGCAGATTCGTCATCGACGTGCTCCTCGGTGTTCGGCGGCCAGGTGCGCGGCCGCGGCGGACAGGGCGGCGGCCGCACCACGGATGCGGCCGAGCTCGGCGGACCACACTGAGTGCCGCAGATTCAGCAGCGCGCCGGTGATCAAGCGGGAGTCCCCGGTCAGCCGGGCCCGCAGCGCGTCGGGCAGCGGCTCCAGGTCGACGTACGCGCCGAGGCTGGTTCCTGCGTGGTGGGCGGTGCGCAGCGCGGCGTCGAGCACTCCGGCCTGCGTGGACAGGTCGCTGGCGCGGATCCCGACCTGCTTGCGGTCGTCGAAACCGTCCAGAGCGTCGAGCACCGCGACCGTGCGGGTCGTCACCGCTGCGGTCCGTTCGACGATCGCCGTCATCAGCTGCTGGCGCGTCCATTTGCGCGGGTGTGGCGCCAGCAGCGCGATGCGGGTGCGGTAGTAGCCCTCGTGGTCTGGCGGCAGACCTCGTACGGCGGCGTACGGGTCGTAGATGTCGGGGTCGGAGGCCGGTGCGGTGGTCACTGGCCGCTCTTTCCCGCGGTGTGCAGCGTGCTGGCGTGGGTGACGGCGATGCGGGCGGCGGCCAGGATGCCGTCCAGGCGGGCGGCGCGCTCCGGATCACCGACGGTGCGGTGGTGCACGGTGGCGGTGGAGGCAGTCAGGGTGATCAGATCGGTGGCGGCGGTGAGCATGTCGGTCACCCAGCCGGGACCGGCCGACTCGGGTTCGAGATCCAGATGGGGGCGCAACGCGGCAGGCAGTTCCTCGCGGAGGAGGTCGACGAACTTCGCGCGGACCGCGGCTTCTCTTTCGGCGTCGAGGTAGCCGTCCATGCCTTCCAGCGCCAGGTTCAGCCGCTCGATCGCGCGGCTGATGCGGTATGTGGCTGCATGGAGGTGGCTGGGGCGGCGGATGTTGCTGAGCAGGTCGAGGAATGCGGTGGCGAGCAGCGCGAGATCGTGCGCGGCCAGGATGGGCAGATCGCGGTCGTCGTCGCGCTGGTCGGTGGTCTCGACCCCGTCCTGCAGCATCTCGCCCGGATCCGTCGGTTCGTGCAGTTCGGAAGGTGTTGGCATGGTGGTGGTGTCCTCTCGGATTCGGGGTGGTCACTCGCCGTGGTCGATCAGCGCGTAGTCGCCGGACCAGAAATCGGTGTCGCCGAGGTGGTCTCGGTGCGCGATGAGGTAGTCGGTGAAGGCGTGCTCGGCAGCGTCGGTCTGCTCGGCGAGGGCCGGATTGTCGGCGGCATGCAGGTTGAGCAGCTTCTCGCGCAGCTCGAGCGCGCGGGCGTGTACCGGGTTCTCGTGGGTTCGGCAGGACGCGCACAGCAGCTGGCCGTCGCGCTCGATCCAGTCGACGGCGTGGTCGATCGCTGCCTGCGGGGTCGGCCAGGCCACGGCCGTCTCGTCCTCGTACTCCTCCTGGTAGCCGCAGGCGTCGCAGACCGCGGCGTACACGGTGAATTCCTTGATGCTCATCGCGATTGCCTCTTCTGGATCTCGGTAGTGGCCTGGCGCAGCACGCTGGCGGCGAATTGCAGGTGAGCGCCGACGTTCCCGCCGATCCGGTCAGGGTGGTCGGGTTCGGCGCCGCCGGTGGCAGTGGTGATGGCCCACGCGGCGTCGGCGCGGTCGATGAGCTCGATCGCGGCGGAAAGCAGGTCGGTGATGTGCGGGAATCCGGCGTCGGGTGCACCGAGCAGTGGCCTGAGCAGGATCGGCAGCGCGGCGTGCAGCTGGGCGATGTCGATGCGGCCGCCGTGCTCGCCGAGCTCGGTCAGCGAGTTGTAGAGGCGCGCATCGTGATCCGAGCTGCACACCAGGTTGGCGGTGGCGGGTGTGTGCCCGACCTGGGCGAGGACGTCGACGAGCAGCTGCGCCCAGGCGGCCAGGTCGGCGGCGACCTCGGTCTGGAGCGCAGCGCGGTCGGTGGCGGTGTAGGCGGTGGTCATGAGGCGGATCCCTCCAGCAGTTGCAGCAGGTCGGTGGGGCCGCCGGACAGATCCAGGTCCAGCAGCTGGGCCAGCACGGCGACCGCGTGCTCGTCGCGGCCCGGGCGGCGCGCCCGCCAGGCGGCCAACGCGTCGCGTGCCTGCTGGCGGGCGTGGTCGGACAGACTGTTGGCGTAGCGGCGCAGCCGGGCAGCGGAAATGGTGACGGCGGGGATGTCGCGGCCTTTGGTGTTCAGTCGCAGGCGCTGCTCGCGGATCTCGTATCCGCAGTCGTCCCAGGCCGGGCGCAGCTGGTACACCCTGGCGGGCAGATGGGACGCCGACATCCATGTCTGCATGAACTCGCTGACCGCGAACTGATCGCCGGCGAGCGCGCCCAGGACGCGGCCGACGCTGGTTCCCCACAGCAGCAGCCGCTCGTCGTGGGTGAGGATTTCGCGCGGGATGCTCATCGCCGATCACTCCGCTCGAGCGCGGCCGCGGCGCGGGGGCTGATGCCACAGAGCGGGCAGCGCCGCGATGCGCCGCCGGTCTTCTTGAGCTGGCGTTCGCGGCGGCGGCCGCCGTCCCAGGTACGTGCCAGTTGCCAGTCGATGCCCGCGTTCTTGATGACGGCGAGCAGCCGGGCGCCGCGGCCGGCGCGGTGTTCGGCGAGGCGAGCGTCGAGATCGGTGGTCCAGCCGGTGTAGTGGCGGGCGTGGCGGAACGGCTTGTCGAAATGCAGCAGGTAAACCGTGCCCTCGTCGGTGGCGCTCACAGGTCGTCACCCCCATTCCGGACCGGTGCGCCGATGAGATGGTGCAGGTTCTCCGGGATCTGTGTGCGCACGAGCCGGACCAGGGTCGGCGCGTGCAGGGGCTGCTCACTGGAGTCGAGCAGGTGCGTGCCGAGCGCGTCGGCCTGGTCGGCGAGGTCGATCACCCGCTGATACAGCGACTCGGGGTCTTCGAGGCCGTCGGTCAGGGTGGTAATGAATTGGCGTGTCAGCGCGGCGATCTCGGTGCCGAGCGCCACCTCGGTGGCGTGCTCCTCATCGCCGGTGATCTCGTCGTGAGGCAGGGAAATGGTCATCGCGCATCACCGGGGCGGGTGCGCACGGTGATGTCCTCGGCGCCGAGGCGGTCCAGGATCGCGACCAGCTCCGCGACCGTGGTCGGCCGCTCGGCCGCCAGCGCCGCGAGGAACTCGGGGAGCTGGGCGAGCGCGCCGAACGCGTCGTCGAACACGCGCAGCTTCAGTGAGGAGTCTGGGGCGAGAGTGCCGGGCGGGAGCTCCTCGAATTCGAATTCGGCTTCCTCAGCGCCGTCCTGGTCGCGGACCGCGACGGTCAGCGTCGGGCGCTGCACTCGCTGCGGGTTGGTGTACCAAGCTTCGTGGACCAGCACATAGGCGGTGGTGTTTGGCATCGGTGGGCCCTTCCGTGATCATGGGGAAGGGACCAGGCGTGTAACGGACGCCTGGTCCCTTCTGGTCAGAGGACTCGGCTCGGATCGGGTCGCAGGACGGCCGCGGCCGCAAGCACGCTCATCGCGGTGTGCTTGACGCGGCAGATCGCCCGGTCGGGAACACAATCCATGTGTTCACGCGCGACCTGGTGGGCCTCCTCGACGGTGAGGTGGCTGCTGTCGTGGCACGACCAGCGCGAGGCGATCCATTCCTGGCCATGGATCGGGCCGGTCGCGGGCAGCGCGTCCGTCGGCGGCGCGGCGGCCACCAGCGTGGCGTCGAGTGCGTCGATCATGTCGTCGACGAGCACAGCCATCTCCTTGACCGAACGAACTTTGCGGACTCGGCGGCGCACCTGGGTGCGCAGCTGGGCCATCTCGTCGTCCTCACGGCTGCGGAACGGGTGCAGCAGCGTGTCCAGCGTCATCACCGCACCGCCTTCGCGGCGGCGAGCGTGCTGGAGGGCTGCCACGGGCCGGTGGTGACGCCCGCGGATCCGATGACGACCGCGCGGACCATCAGCCGGGGCCGGTAGTCGCGGCGGCGGACGCCGTAGACGGTGACGGCCTGTTCGATCACGTCGAGCAGCTCGTCGGAGGCGGGGCGGCGGGAGTGGAACACGCTCGGATCGGTGCCGTTGGGGTCGATCGCCCGCAGCGACGGCTTGCGCCACCACTGCTTGTTGGGCAGTTCGATGGCCCACTCGGCGCGGTGCCGCACACCCGGGATGTGGTGGTCGACGGGCCAGTACGGCACCGGATCGTTTGCGGCGAAGGGGATTTCGGTGGTCGTCATGACCGGGATTCCTTCCGTGGAGGGATGGGAACTTTCACCATTCTAGACTGTCAACAGTCTGACAGTCTAGAAGTTTCAGGCCGACTCTTCGTCCTCGTCGTCGCGATCGCGGTCGGTGTCCAGCTCGAAGTCACCAAGCTCGGCGAGTGCCTTGTCCAGTTCCTCGTCGAGGGCGTCGGCCTCGTCGATGGCCTCGGCCAGCGCCTCGGAGAAGGAGTCGTCGCCCTTGGAGTCGTCACCGCGGCGGGTGAAAACTCCGGCGTCCGGGATCGCGGAGGTGGTGCGCTGGTAGCGCGGCCGCTTGACCATCGGCACCACGTCCGAACCACCTGCGGCCGAATCGGACTCGCTTCCAGCCGCTTCCTGCTGCTCGAGCGTGGGATGCGGATAAGGCGGGTAGGCCTGCGCGGCCCAGTCCAGGACATCGGTCGGGACCCAGTAGGCACGCACCCGGACGATTTGGCTGGAGCCTTCGTCGACGACGTAGGCCACGCCTTCGGCGCCCTTGTCGGGGATGGTGGTGTTGGCCGCGCCGCGCTCCATGGCGTGGTGGTCGCCGTAGGTCATGACGATCTGCTCGGGGGAGACCATGCGCAGGCCGATGCGGTACTGGAACAGATCCCGCAGTACGCCGAGCACGGCCTTGTTGCCGATCTGGGTGTAGGCCGACACCGACACGCCCAGCGCGCGACCCAGCCGCAGAATGCTCACCATGAGCCGCAGGAATTCCTTGCGGGACTCGGGGTTGTCGAGCAGCTCGGCGATCTCGTCGATCATGAGGTGGTAGGCCGGAGCCTGGGGGGTGGGAACGTGCTTGTCGATGCCCGCGGCTTCCATCGCGCGGCCGCGCTGCTCGACGATCGTGTAGCGCAACCGGCGCAACATCAGTGCGGCGCTGGTTTCGCTGGTGGCGACCTCGTGCACCAGGCCGCGGACGTTGGCCGCTTCCACACCGAATTTCATGTCGATCATGAGGTTCACCAGCAGCCCGTCGCGGGCGGCCGGAGCCGATGCCAGCAGCACCGACCGCAGGAACCCGGACTTACCGGCGCCGGGGGTGCCGACACCGAGGAAGTTGCGGTACAGCAGCGGCACCATCCACCGCTCACCGTCCTCACGCAGGCCGGTGTTCAGCGAAGTCAGATCGACCGGCTCGGCAGGCACCGGCGCCGCCACGCTGGAGACCAGCGGGTCGTTGGTGCGCACATCCAGGCAGATGAACCGGCCCCTGGCCTCCACCACGCGCACGGCCTCGGCGTCCAACGCGACCGCGAGCTGCTCGAGGCGGGTGGCGTAGTGCTTGGGTTCCTGGCCGGCCAACATCCGCAGCCGCAACCGCGCACCGATCGCCACCGGCCACACACCCTCATCGGGCGGGAAGGCCGAGGTCGAAGGCTCCAGCTGAGGCCACGAACCCGGCTCGTTCTTGGCGAAATTCGGCTCGGTACCCAACCCGAACGCCGACCACATCGCGCACGCGCTCCACGGATCGCACAGCGTTTCCACCACGTGCCGCACCTCGGCCGGGAACGTGGCCAGCCACCGATCCCATGCCTGCTGCTGCGCGAGCTCAGCACGCTGGGCCGCGCGCCGCCGCGACACCCGCGACATCACCGCCACCCCGACGACCGAACCCGCGGCGCAGACCACACCGAGCACACCGGTCGATCCGGACGCACCGAGGTTCTCCGCGGTGAAATACGCGGTAGCCGTGACCAGGAACCCGCCGCCGACCGCGGCCATGCCCAGCGGCGCGATCAACTCGGCGGGAGCCTGCATGCCGCGGTCGGCCATCTTCACCAAACGCTGCGGGCTGGTCATGCCGCACCTCCCAGCACAACCGAGGCCTTGATGGCCTGCGCGGGGCGGAACACGAGGTCGATCTGAGAGGGCTTCCCCTCCACCAAGCGCACGCGGCCGGCGACGGCGCCGAACATCGGTGCGAGGACACCGATCTGGTTGGCCCAGTCCCGCGGCACCTGGTGCTCCAGCATCTGCACCCGCACCACATCGCCGGCGCGCTCACTGGTCACCGACGCCAACCGCGGCACCACCCGCACGCCGCGCTCGGTGCGAGTCAACCCGGCCTCGAAAGTCGCCCGCGCCCAACGGCGGCGGTACCGAAGCGAGCGAGCGCTACGGCTGAACGCCTGCGTGCACGTGCCGACCAGCACCGCCGCGCCAGCCAGCACGAGCAGCAGCCCGAACAGCACCGGCACCACGACACCCGCAGCACGTTCCGCGAGATCCGGAGACCACCACAACGGGCGCGTCCAGATCGCCAGACCAACCGGCGCGCCTGCCAGGACGAAAACATTGGTGGGAAGGGAGGATTTACCCTCTGCCCGCGAGGTGCATGCAGGGGAGTGGTCCGTGGCCATCACGCCACCGCCCTGACACTGCAACGCGGCCCGCTGAACTGGTTCAGCCGCAGTGAGGAAAAAAGTAGAAGAAGCATGTGCTGAGGATCATGCGCGGGCGTACCCCAGCGGCAGAGTTGCGGTGCTGCCTCCGGTGCTGCCAGTGATGCAGCACCGGAGGAAAGATGAAGGCTTGCTGCTACTTGCCTGGAAGGAGATTGCGCTCCAGCATCTCGCCGCGCAATGCGCTCAGATCGACCAGCTTCTCCAACCCGAGTTGCGCCAATTCTTCCGGCGGCAGGAGCCATGCCCGGATGAGAGTTTCGAGCATCGCCTGCTTGGTCAGGCTCTCCTGCGCAAGCTTCACCCTCAATGCGCGGTCGATTTCCGGGTCCAGCCGAATTCCGGTCAGCGGTTGGTTCTTGCGCTGCTCGGACTCGGGTTTCGAACGCGGTGGCATGTCCAACATGTTCGCATGTAAACACCACCGCTCCGCTATATGCGCCTCGAGGGTCATATGTTCCCAACACCTTCTTCACCGCCTTATTTGTATACATCAATACATGTATACATCCATCGCGGGTATGGCACAACGCCTTTGGAGACATGGATGCGGCGTGCAGCAGCCCTGTTTGCGGGCCGGGCGAGGAGCACTCAGGGACATGGCTGCGTGCGAGGATGACGCGCTGCGTGGTGAGCTGATCAGCCAGCTCTCCGCCGCGCGCTCGACGGTCTCGTGTGCCAGGCCGAGCGCGAACGCACCGAGCGGACGTGGAGTGGTTCGACCTGCTTATCGCCGAGCTGCGTCCGATGGCCGAGCAGGCGCACACCACGAGGTGGCGCTCGGTCTCTGGGATGTCGTGGCCCGACACGGGCCCGGGCCGTGGCCGAGCGAGGATCTCGCCGGAATCGCGGACGCGGACCTGGCGACGGTGCGCCGGATTCTGGACGCGCTCACCGAGTCGGGGCTGGCGTGCGCCGGGAGGTGCTATTGCTCCGCGATCCGGAGATGCCGCGGCATGCGAATGGCGCCGGGGTGAAGATGCGCGGCGAGACCGCCAGCGCCATCGTCTTCGGAGGAGTCCTTACCGTCGCTCCGAAGGGACGCGACGATGAGGTGAAAGTAGGCGCTGATTCGACTTCTGACCACCGGTAACGCTCGGATCGCAGTGGGCTTTCGGTGGCTAGGCCGGGGACAACTACCTGCCGTCGTGGCCGACTCCCAACCTTCTGATCCGTAGTAGTCCTGACTGCGCGACCGCGCCCTGGGCCCGGCTGGCAGGATGGCGCCGGTGAAAGACTGGGCAGCGGTCGATTTCGCGGCGGAATGGAAGGACTACGGGCCTTTCGTCCAAGGTCTCGGCGCGATGCTGGGCGCGATCTTTGGAGCCCTCATCGCTGGTTACTTCCTCACCCGGAACTCGAAGAAGACCCCTTACGAACAGCTCGAAAGCCTCATGAACGTTCGTGAGGACTGGCCCGACGGGCTCGACGGCCTCGAGACTGTGGACCGCTCCATCGCGAACACCCTCGCCCAGATACGAAATCTTGAGGTCGGTGCCCACAACCTCTCGGAGACCGCCGTCGAGCGGCAAGCGGATCGGTATGCAGCGTTGCAGGCCAAGCGTTCGGCCCTGCTGCCGTACCGCCTGACGCTCGTGTCACTGTGCCTGACGGGTGCGTTGTTCTCCGTCCAGACCGGAGTACTACCAGTCGGGTACTGGGGTGCCGCTATTGCCTTGGGCATGGCGATAACTCATCTGCAAGAACATCGCATCCTTGTCCAGCTGAGAGATTTACAGGAGCGTGAGAAGCCACCGAACACGAGTGCTGACCCGAGCGATGGCACGGCAGAGGAAAGCAAGTAAAACGGCCGCTCCGTCGAGGTGCTCGGATCTGGCGACTCCTCCTCATCGCGGTTTGGCGGCGTGACGCGAGCTTTCGGTGAGTCACCGGGTTGTGCTCGACGTGATCTTGGGAACCGGCTGCCGTCCGCTGAGTTCAGGCACGTACTTGTAGAGCGTCGATCGGCGGCCAGGCCCTCGTTGGTGCCGTCGACGATCAGCTCGCGGATGAATTCGGCGAGGGCGGCGAACACGTGGAAGACCACCAATCGGTAATGCAGGACACCGGCGCCCGCTTCATGCGACGGTGGACCGCACTGGGCGAGGGTGATCAGACCTCCGAAACCCCCGACAAGACCGAACCGCAGAACGCGCCCACCCGCCGGTCGGATCGTTGCGCCACCTGACGGCGCGAGAACACCGCCACTCGGCGCCGCGAGTCACAGATCCATGGGCCGCTCCATTTTCGGAACAGTCAGCCGACACCCATGTCTTTGCGGCGTTCTACTGTTGTGCCCATGTCGAATTCACGCGTCTACCTGACGCAAGCCGCAGCCGATTCTCTGCCGGGAGCCCAGTTCTACGGCCTCGTCCGCGACCCCGCCGACTCGGCGGTCGTCTATTTCGAGGCGACGTCGGCAAACGTCTCCGACGAGGACGGGTGGCTCCGTGTCCGAGTGGCGGACGAGAAGGGAAATCGACTGATCATCCTTCCTCCCACTGCCGTTGCGGCCGTCGTGCGACTGTAAACGGGTAGGGGGTACTGGGGGTCGGGTCTCGCCTCACGGATGAGTGTGTAGCTACACGCTAGGATTCGCACTTGGGTTCGATAAGCGAGCCTGCACCCGCGCGACGTGAACGCTGGTCTGGAGTTCCCGAGCGCGACCGGATACCACTACCGGCCGGACGCCTACCCGCCCCGGCCGGTCTGGGTGCGCCTGGATGCACTACTGCTCCGTGACCCCGAGATGCCGCGGCACGCGAACGGCGCCGGGGTGGAGATGCGCGGCGAAACCGCCGGCACCCTGACCCACTGGATCCCGACCGTGGACGGCGACTGGCTCGGCCGGGTCACCTACACCCTCCGGTATGCCGACGGCCGGGCACCGCTGCAAATGCGTGACCAGCTGGTGCCCACCTACGCACTTCGCCTCCGCGAGGGCACCCACTCGGATACCTGCCGGACGCCGGAGGCATAGAAGACGCTGCGGTCGAGATCAAGTTTCCCGGGGACGTCTACGACGCCTACATCCCAAGCGGCTTCGTCGGACGCGTCCGGCTGCACTTTGGCGTACAGCGCAGCGTGAAACTCGACCCGGTCACCGACGACCTGTACACGTTTACGACAAATGGTCGCCGAGAACGCCATCAGCACCTGTCCGCGGCACCCGAACGGCGCCGGGGTGGAGATGCGCGGCGAAACCGCCGGCACCCTGACCCACTGGATCCCGACCGTGGACGGCGATTGGCCTCGGCCGGGTCACCTACTCCGTGCGCTACGCCGATGGCCGAGAGCCGCTGCGGATGCGCGACCAGCTGGTGCCCGCCTACGCGCTTCGTCCCCGGACGGGACGGCTACCACTTCGACTACATCGGCCACGATGTGAGGCAGTTGACAATCGGGGCCAGGAAGGGCCGCTATACGGCCTACGAATGCGAGACCCCCGGCTGGTCGTCCGGCGTGTCGAGTGACGCAGCTCCCACGACGCGCCGTGTCGCGGTGACACAAGTTGTTGTGTTGGGCGGACTTGTCGACCACTAGGAGTAGTGTCCTGCCTCAGGGATCGCCAATACGTGCGATCCCGGAAACGCCGAGGCGCCCTGCCGGAGCGTGCTCCAACAGGGGACTCGGGTGTCTTTCCACGGACCGCCCGATCGTACGACGAGAGTGGCGGCTTCGCTGCCAACTGTTCCCAGATGGCGCACGTCTTTGTGCATGGTTCCCGGCCCGACCGGCCCCTTTGGGGGTCATGAGAGGTTGGCAACAATGCCTTCTGAGCTGAATAGGTTGGCTGACCGGTTCGGTCAACTCCGCGTCGTCCTCACCGCGCCTGCTGTCGGGCAGACCGCCGCCCCGAAGGTGCTGGCCTTCCAGCTGGGCGGCTTGCTGGAGGGGGCGGGATTGAACCCGCTTGTCCCGGCGACGACGCTGAATCTGCTGGATCCGAACCTTGGCACTGACCAGACCAGGAATCCGTCGATGATGCTGTTCTTCCGGTACTTCCTGGCGATCACGCTGCTCCAGGCCAAGCGTGCGCCGCTGGCCGAGGTCCGCGAGATGCTCGTGCCGCTGTCGGAGCGTCTGGAGGGTCTGGCGCGCAGCTGGTCGTCCGGCCGGGCCGATGACGAGGAACTGGCCGAGCTGGTCGCGGAGATCCGCGACCTCGCCCAGCAGACCGGCGGGTTCGGGGATGGTGCGGCTGCCTGACGAGGGCGGTAGTCGATTCTGACCGCCGGTAATTCCTGCATCCTGCGCTATTGGTGGTCAGGGCGGGTTATCTCTTCTCCTCGGTGTCGCCGTCGGATGCGTAGCGAAATCCGATTTGATACCGGGTGAGGTCGGTACCTGAATCGATCTCCAGGGCAGTTCGGCGCCGGGCCTTATGGGTCGCTTCCTTTGGCCGCGTCGGATCCGGTGAGGAAACGGATGGGGGCCTCGAATCCGGCGTACCAGCGTCTGTACGGGCGTGTGGTCGGTTGCCGGACTGCTCTTTGTTCAGGTGCCCGTAGAGGGTGCTGCGTTTGACGCCGAGGATGTCGGCGATCTGCTGCACGGTGTGGTTGCCCTCGTCGTAAAGGCGTTGCGCGGTGGCGGCCTGGTTGGCGGTGAGCTTCGGCCGCCTCCCGCCGACACGGCCGCGGGCACGAGCAGCGGCCAAGCCGTCGTTGGTGTTGGCGACAATGAGTTCGCGCTGGAATTCCGCGAGCACCGACAGCATGCCGAACATGGCGCGGCCCTCGGCGGTATCGGTGTCGATGCCCTGCTCGATCACCTTCAATCCGATGCCGCGTTCACGCAGTTGCGCGCCGAGGGTGACCAGGTGCAGTACCGAGCGGCCTAGCCGGTCGAGCCGGGTGACCACGATGGTATCGCCGGATCGAGCGATCTTGAGCGCCAGGTCCAGCTGCGGCCGTGAAGCTTTTGCCCCGGAGGCGGTGTCTATGTAGACGTCGTCCTCTTCGACGCCTACGCGCCGAAGGGCGTCGATCTGATGGGCGGGATTCTGCTCGGCGGTCGAGATCCGCCCGTATCCGATCAGCATGTGTCGAAAATATCCGATCCTTGGGATTTCCGACATTGATATTCGACACGGATTATCGACAGTGTCGAACTGGGGTACGTCGATCAAGCGAAATATGTCGGTAAACGGTCGTTTTCCGACAGTAGCCAAGGTGGCATAGGTGCAGGTAGTCGGGCCGATACCCGTCTCGGGAGCGGGCGTGCAGCACTAGTGTCGCACTAGTGCTGTACTATGGGCAGCACCTGGAAGAAAGGAGGGCGTCGAGAAAGATGCGATACCAGAGCGAAGTTCAGGATCACGTGAGAGGGACAAGCCTGCAGCTTGTAGCCCGCCTCGCGTGGTTGGAGTTCGCTCTCGATTCCTGTTTCGAATCGGTGCTGTCGGCGATGGATTCAGCCACGCGGACAGATCCTTCTATGACCAGAGAAGGAACCGAAGAAAAGGGCTCGGCGCTGCGAGCGACGGACTGTATGTCCCCATCAGTTCGCCGGTGTGTAGCGCGAAGCTCCCGGTATTCACAGCACGCTTTAGGTCGGGGGCTGCCAGCCCCTGAGGCAACTGTGTACCCGGAGGGGAAGGACGGACACTGTGGTGTCCCCGCCCCCACGTCCGAGCGTTCATTCAGAACGCGATCCGGTAGAGAGCCCGGATTCCACCGAGCTGGTCGCAGGGTCCGACCAGAGTCCGGCAGCGCCGGACAGCTCTCCGTCTGTCTCGCCGACCGATTCGGCAGATATGACGAGACCTCTCGCGGGGGGCGCCGAACCGCTCAGGGCGTCCTTCAACATCGAGGACGGAGCAACCGGCTCCACGACGGGGAACCCGTCGGCGGTAGATGCGGAGATCGTACTGGCACAGAATCCGGTGGTGTCCACTCCGCCGCCAGTGCCGCAGGTGCCGGGCCAAGAACTCCGGGCCGATCTTCAGATCCCGGAGGCTCCGAAGGCCGGCGCCAGGGTGTACATGGGCTTGTGGAAGTACGCCGAACTGGGCCTCGAGGGCGATGGCCAGTCGCTGCAGTTCATGATCACGGGCTTCGCGCCTGTGGCGTTGCTGCTGGGCTGCGGCTACGTCGGCTTGTCCGCAGCGGCGACGATATACCTGGTCACGTTGTCTTTCCTTGTTCAGGCAGGACTTGTGTTCATGGTGTTGGTGGTGCGCGGCAAGCACAGCGAGAAGAGCGAGTAACACTCGGCTAGCCGTGTTCGAGGATCGCCCAACGATCCTCGAACACGGCGACACCGTTTCTCATGGTAAGGAGTTTCGGAGTGTCCGTGAAGGAGGATACGACCAAGACCAAGAGCAAGAGGCGATCAATCACGCCGAAGGCGTCGACCGAAGAACTGATGAGCGAGATGAACAAGGTCACTGGCCTGTCGCCAAGCAATCTGTTCAACATCGCGATCGACGTCTTGCACTTCGTGTGGTCGGTCACCCGACGTGGCGGTGTGATCGGTGTGAAGTTCCCCAGCGATGAGGACTTCAGACTGGTGCAGATGCATATCCCGGGGATGACCAGACCGCTCGACGTGTAGATCTCGGGCTAAACCCGCCGTTTCCGGCTCTCGGGAACGGCGGGTTTCCTACGAGTGCGCATGTCCCAACAGCCGATTCTTCCTGCATTACGGCGGTCAGGCTTTGCCTATGTCGATCGCCCACGCGTCGAAGCGTTCCAAGGCTGCGATGAATAGTGAGGTAGTGCCTTCAGGGAATGAGTACCCGACAACCTTGGAGGTGCTTTTGGGGTAGCGCTGGGCTTGGATCAGCCGCTTCTCGGGCAGTCGTGTCTCTCGCTGGCCGGAGACGTTCAAGGACTGGGTCATGTGGTGCAACGTCTCCGCGCCGGTGAGCTCTTTGAGTCGATCGACACTCGCCGTACCGCCCTCGGAGATGAGGGCGCGGACCAAGGCAAGTGATGTCGTGGTCGCGCGCTGGAATATCCGGACGAGGAGATCGACGTCCCAGATAGCCCATTCGACCTCGCGTCCGAGTCCGACGTTGACTCGCGCGGTCAGCGAGTCCGACTGTACTGGCGTGGGCTGTGCGCTCGATGGAAACCGTGGTTCGACCATGGGGAACAGGCCGATCCACCGTTGGTTCTCCTTGGAATTCTCGTAGAGCAGCCGTGCGGTGGTCTCGCTGCCTGGCGCCACTTGCGTCTCGACCGTGACCAGATGGCCATACGGGTTGGAGTAGGCGGCGGTGGTGAAGTTGTGCGATATCGCAGTGACAACCAGCTCCAACGTCATGCCGGGGCCATCGAAAACCAACTTCTCCCCCGCCCGCGGCAGCGCCATCGAGGTCACGATGAAGCTCAAGAACGCGTCATCGCCTTCGTCGTCCGGCGCGATGGGAACTTCGATATACACCGCGTACCGCACCCAACCGGACGGAACGGGCACCGGAACATCAGACATGTTGCAGGACAATACAATCCGGGTGCAGTGCACGGACCATCTTCGGTCGCATTTGCGACTGGGACCTGTGCCAGAGTTGCACTGTGTCGGTACTGGAACCGCCGATAGCGGTGGCGACTTGCGAGAACGCGCTGCGCGAGTTGATAGCTCAACCCAGGCCGGAGCATTCCGCAGACTCGTTCGTCGCGCCCTTCGGACCCCGCCATCTCCGCCGATCGGGGTCTAGGCGTCGCCGTCGAGGGTTAACGAGGCAAGGTGAGCGACACCAAGTTGAGACCGGTGCCTGGCATCGCTTCAAGCGAGGCGGATTGGGCGCTCGGTGGCAGCAGGTGTGCCGAATCGTTTGGCAAATTCGTCCCACCACGCGCTCGGTGGCACGGTCAGCGCCGCAGCGGCGAGCGCTTTGCCGGTGGCCGTGGTGACCAGTGGAATCATGCTATCGATGTAACGGCCCATGGCGCCGACGCCGCGGCCCGCCTCCTGGTACTCGCGGGCCTGCAGCAGCAGGTCCAGTTTGTCAGCATCCCTTGAGCACAGCGACTCGATGCTGGCCCCCGGCCGTTTAGCGGATTCGTGTTCAGCAACCGCAGCACGGATACGCTCGGCGAGCTCTGCGGGCAGGCCGGCGGTCTGGTCGGCCACCACGTCAGTGGCAGGCACTTGAGAGACATATGCCTTGCCAGTGGCCTGTACGTCGCCGTAGCGACTTTCGGGCACGTCGTGGAAGAGGCCCAGCACTGCAGCGCGCTCCGGGTTCGCGCCTTCCCCCACAGCGATCGCGAAGGCCAGCACGGCAACGCGCCAGGAATGAGCGGCGACCGATTCGCCGTCGGTGATGCCAGCGCGCAACCATCCTGCACGGGGGAGCGCCTTGAGGTAGCCCAACTCGTAGGCGAAGGAGACTGTTTCCGCCGCCGCACTGTTCACGTCCGTGGTCATAGCGTGCTCCCGATTGCGTAGTGGACCTGCTCAAGTCTTTGCCGCGCTTGCCTGGACAGGCTGTCGTCGGCGGTGGCTTTGTCGACGGTACTCGAGATGGCCGCCGCCCACCGAGGTTGTGTGACCAGCATCCGCCGCGCCCGCGCCAGCGCCCACAACGAGTGAGCGCACAGCTCCCGGTAAGGAGCACCGATCACGCCCGACAGCAGCGACGGCAGCAGCAGCTCCCCGGACCACGCATCAGAGGCCGCGCGCGCCATCTCCGCATCCGATGCCCACGGACCAGGAAATTCGCCCACCCAGTAGGACCAGTAGCGCAGGTTTGCCAGTTCGGTCTCCGGATCGACCAGGCCTTCGGTGACGAATCGCTGTAGCGGCTCTGGATCCCCAGTGCTGGCCGCGCGCACGGCCGCCGATCGGGCCACTGCCCATTCCGGTGACCAGCGCGACAAGTCGGCAGCGCGGGCCTGGCGGCGGATCTGCTCGGCCGCCCATCCTTCCGACGGAATGTGGGCGGCGTCGTGAGAGGCGACAAGGAACACTGCCTGGCGTTGCAGCATCGCGCCGTGCTCCCCGTTGCCCGCCGATTCGGCCAGCGCCCGCAGGCTGGCCACGGCCTCGACCCGTTGGCCAGCCGGAATGTGCAGCACCGCCGAGGTTCCCAGCAACTGGCGTGGCAGCGCGCCAGTCAATGGCCAGGTCAGCATCTCAGTGGTCGCTCGGTCGGGAACCGTCAACCCGAGCGGATGGCGCTCAGGATCACGCTGATCGAGCCCGGACAGGATGTCATCAGCCAAGAGTGCAGTCTCGAACGCGGCCATAAGCTCTGGGCGCGCACCATTAGCCAGGAGCACACGGACCAACTGGCGCAGCCGTGCGTACGGCAGGCGGATCAGCGGGTTTCGCCCCTGCTCCCATGCCTGCACGGTCTTGATCGATACGTCCAGCAGGACGGCCAGCTCCTCTTGGCCCAGTACGAGTTCGCGGCGGATCGCGGCCAGCACCGCACCCGCGACACGGCCGTCGAGACCGCTCCCATCCGCAATGGGAGCGCCGCATGCCCTATGCGCCATCTGGCCCCCTTGCTGTCCGAAAATCCTATTCCTGATGAGTCCTACGCGTATGGTCGCGGAAATATCGTTGATTCGAGTCGAAAGCGACCAGCGCGCTGCGGGTTTCAGGATCCCACCGGTTTCGGCTCCAGTCACCCGATACCGGGGCGGTACCTCCAAGCCTGTGGGGTGCGGGCCCAGTGCGTCGACAGGCGATCACGCGACGCGAGCCCCCTCGGAATCGGGTGACATTCCCTCCATGGCCAGGGTGGAGAACCGTTGTCGCATTCACTGCATGGCGCTTAACACTGTCGTCGCTTCCCACACCATCACTGTCAATGTATACATGTAGTCATGTATACAGTCCGTAGTTGATCGTTCTGCGGAGATGCAAGAGGGGAGAACGTGCCTTGATCAGGCAGGACGTTCTTGCTGCGGGTAAGAAGCGGCCGCACCGAGCCGTCGGATTAGCCGCTCCAGGGGGGTTCCAGCGCTCAGGCTGCGTGCCATCGGGCGCTGTCGGCGCCGGCGCGCAGTGTGGCAAGGCGATGCATCAGTTCATGCTCGGCAGCATCATCCCCTTTGGCGGCGCGGCGGATGAAGCTGCCCAGGGTGTGCAGGTCACGCATTTCGCGCAAGGTCGGGAAGCTCGGGGACAGTCGCACGTCGTAGCCATATGCGGCAGTGAACTGGTCGAGCACTTCCGATGGCCGTCCGAATCGGATGCCTTGGTAGGTGTTGGTGAGATCAAGCTCGCGAGGTGCGATCGAGACCTCGTCCCAGTCGCCCAGCAGCACAGTTCGGTCTGGGCCCCACAGGAGGTTTCCGGGGTAGGCGTCTCCGTGCACCAGGCCCATACCCAGTGCGGAGTCCAGTCGGGAGTACGACTCGATCAGGGAGGATGCGCGTTGAGCCAGCCAATCTCGCTCCGCGCGTGGAAGGACTGCTGCGTCGTCGCCATCCAACAGCCCGGTCAGTTCTGCCAGAGGTTGGTATTCGTCGAGCGTGATCGGCGGCTCGCCGAGGTTGTGCAGTTGGCGGAGCAGGTTGCCGAGTTCGGCAACGGGTGGCCGGTCGGCGGCGTCGGGTTGCGGGTAGTAGCGCCAGAACGTGACCACGGCGTCATCGACGGCGATTGGTTGGACGGTCAGCGGCTCTGGCGCGGGGAATGCTTCGGCAACGAGCCAATTTGCCACAATGAGCGACACTTCGGCCCTGTCGGCGGTGTCGGCACGGCCGATGCGCGCGACTGCATCGACTCGGGGCAGCAACCACACTCCGGTGGCGTGTTCTCGCAGAGGGGTGGCGTCGCTGGCTTCGAGGCCCGCGAGCTGGCTTGCCTGGGTCAGTGCGGCGGGCACAGTGGCCGCGGTCATCTATGCGCCTTTCCGGTCCAATGTGGTGTTGCTGAACTCGCTGATCTGATGGCGGAGCTGCTCGACGGGCCGCGCAGTGAGCAGGCGCGGGCTGCTCAGTCTCTGTTGTACACGCTTGAGCCCGTCGCCGATCTGCCGAATCCGCTGTTCTGGAGGGAGCGCCAGGACTGGTACCAGGGCATCGGCGGCGCCTTCGATGTCGTCGGAGCGGCCCAGACGGGCGATGGCTATGTCGACTCTTGCCAGTGCCTCGTCGCCGTAGCTGCGCTCTTCCGGTGGGCCCGTTTCGTAGGCGCGGATGGCGGCTGTGGCCATGCGTTCAGCGTCGGTGTAGTCGCCGAGCAGGGCGTAGGTAGATCCGGCGTAGTAGGTGGCCTTGGCCTGCGGAAATTCCAGGACTCCCCCGAACTGCTGCAGGTCTCCGGCCGGGCTAGCCTCGTTCGCGGCATCGAGAGCCACGCGGAGCGCTTTTCGTGCTTCCTCGGCGCGGCCTGCGCGGGCGGCGCATCGTGCGTGCAGAGCGGCCAGGCGGACTCGTTGATCTCCTGCAGGTGCGTAGGGCATTCCCGCGGCGGCGAAGTCGACGGCGCGGCGTGCTTGTCCGGACCATTCGGCGATCAGAGCTTGTGTGCCGGCCACCCAGGCGCGCAGCGCGCTGTGGTCGGCTTGGATCGCCAGCTGCTCGGCCGCGAGTGCTTGTTGCATGGCCGACATGGAGTTGCCGAGGTTCTGGGTGGCGTGCGCCATCAGGGTCATGCAGACCCCGCCGAGCAAGAAGAGTTCACGAGCCTGGCTGGGGTGCGGTCGATCTTCGAGAAGTTGCCATGTCTGGTCACGCAGGACCACCAGGTCCCGGAACAGCGGCTGGACTGGTTCGGAGACGTAGGCCGTTGCGACGCGTGCCAGTTCGTAGGTCAGCGAGTCGACAGCCACAGCATCGACGTGGTCGACGGATGCCCATTTGGCGAATGCCATCGAGGCCTGCGCGGCTTCGATGGTCTCGTCGGTGAACTCGTCGCGGGCAGCGGCGCGGATGATTGCGCCATTGGCGTCGAGGGCACGGTCGATGGCTTCGATCAGATCGGCTGGAATCTTGCGCTGGCCGTTGAGGATCCGCGACAGACTTCCGGAGTTGTAGGGGATGGCCGCGGCCAGCTTCCGCAACGACATGTCCCGTTGGGACATCCAGCGGTGCAACTCAGCGACGATCTCAGAGTTCTGGTTCACTCCTGGTTCCTCGTTTCCCCTGCCCTATGCCGGGGTGCTGCGCGGTTGGCAGCAGTCTCGGCAACGCCGCAACTCTGTGATCTCCAGGCACTGCGGAACATGCTCGGCGACATGTGTACTGCCATGGTGGACCATCCGGAATTTCTCACCGGCCTTTCACAGAAGTTCCAGGTCGAGCGGGATGGTCAGCAGCGCGTACGGGCCCGGATTGTCGGTGAGTATCGGGTAGCCGGTCACCTGCGCCTCCCACGCGACGTGTGCGAGGTCGAGCGGGATTGGTGCGGTAGAGGTTTGGGCCACGGCCAGCATGCCCGGCACGATGGCCTGACTGACCGGTGTGACGGTGTAGTCGGCGGTATCGAAGTCAGCGAGGTCGGCGCCAGCCAGCGCAGCGGTGTAGAGGCTGGGGGCCGCGATGACGAGCGGGCGACGCTCTCGGACGCTGATGTCGACGAGGGTTCGGGCGTAGAAGCTGCGGGGCAGTGCGATGAGGGCGGACGCGTCCAGGATGGTGCCCGCAGCGGTCGGCCTCACGCAGCGCCGCTGCCACGCAGGCGGGCGTCGGCTCGGGCGAATAGGGCACGGACGCGTTGTTCGGCCGCAGCTCGCTCTTCAACAGTGCCTTCGCCGTGCTCAGCGCTCCAGCGCGCGAGGACTTCGGCCGTGGTGGCGCGGACTTCGCCGGATCCGGCTGCGGTGGCGATGTACGCCGAGACCGAGCGGGCCTGGCCGGCCTTGACAGCGTTCTCAGCCCGGGTCACCAGTTCCTCGGGCAGGGTCAGACTGACCTTCCGCATGCTCATGCCGGGTAATCCTACCTTTATCCCACTATTCCGGAACAGGTGCTTCGTCGTCGAAGGTCAGGTCGTCGAGGAACTCTTCGGCTTCCTCGGCGGTCTGCGGATAGTCGTCTCGCTCGGTCATCGAAGGCCCTCCTCCCATTGGTCGTCCCGCGATCTTCGCGCCTCCCGCGGCCGCCGTCGTGCATCTGCCGATTGCCGGTCTCGACTGCGCCGAAAGTTGTTGGGTAGGCGCGCATGTCAGTACCTCATGTTAGACTGTCATAAGTACAACAGTCCGATATTGTGGACCGGTCGCCGAACGGTGCGAGCCGACTCGGCCCGGTGCCCCATCACCGACGCCCGGGAGGCCACCGCATGACGAAAATTCCCCCGCCGGAAGAACCCACCCCGCCCATCGCCGACCAGACGCAATCCAAAGTTCTGGGCGAGAAAAATCGGCGAGCGCTTCGGCAAGGGATGGCTGCGACTAGCCAGGAACACGCTCACAGGATCGCTAACCCGGCCACTCAGGACCCGGTCGGCGAGCTGCAGAAGGCGACCGCCGCGAAGCTGCGCAGCATCCATGCCCAGCAGCAGGCCGCCGATGAGCTCAAGGAACAGCTGCGCACCCGCAAGGTGCTGCAGCAGTACCGCAGGGCCACCGATCCGCTGCTGCGGTGGGCGCGACTGAACCGGATCCGACGCTGGAATCTGGCCATCCTGCGGGCACTCGTGGTGGTCGGGATGGCGTCGGCGTGTGTGGCCGCTTTCCGTTTCCTGCCCGGCGTTGCGGCCGCCAACATCATGATCACGATGTCGGCCGCGGTGTTCGTGCTGCTGCTGATGACCGCCACCCAGTCCTTCATCGAGGCAGACGTCACGACCATGCGCGGCCGGATCATCGCCTACGAGGCCTTCGAGCTCTTCCTGGTAGCTGGAGTCGCCGCCTACATTCTGGTGCCCGCTATCTACCAAGGACGCCTGCACGAAGGGGTCTACTTGGCGTCTCCTCTCGCTGGCGTCGCCTCCGCCGTGTGGCTGTGGCGGTGGACCTGCACCTACTTCCACACCGCCCTCAGCAAGCCGCTCCCCACCTCCCCCAACCCTGTCGACGAGACACCGGACAGCCAGGAAGCCTGATGAAAACCCTTCGCCTCAAACCCAAAACCGATCGGCTCGTCGATGACGAGCTGACCTCTGGCGCGTTGCCGGACCGTGTGGAGCACGCGCGGTCGCGGTTGACGTTGCAGCACGATCCCGCGCTGATCGCCGCCCTCTCGGAGTCCGAGCTCGCCGCCGAACGTGAAGATGCCGAGTGGATCCGGGCCCAGCGGCGTACGCAGCGACGCCGCCAGGTCGCTGCCGAGCTGGCTGCCGAGCAGAAGGCGATGAACGCCGCGGCCGCCGAGCAGGACGCCGATATCCGCGATCGGCTCACCGCGCGTGCGGCGCTGGCCGAGCAGCGGCGCGCGGACAGCCCGCAGGCTAAAGTCGCCGAGCTGCACAGGTTGCGCACGTGGTCGGCCCGCGGATTGATGGGTGTGGTCGCGGCCGGCGTCATGTACTCCGCGGTGAACGTGCAACACAACCTGGCGCCGAACGCCAGCGTCACCGACCCGCTGTACTGGGCCAGCTACTTCATCGAGGCCTTGGTCTCGATCTGCCTGATCGTGCTCATGGTCAACCAGCAGAAGGCCTCCGAATGGGGTGTTGGCGAGGAGAACCGCGGCCTGATCATCGCCGCCGAGCTGTTCCTGCTGAGCCTCACCATCGGGCTCAACACCTACCCATACCTGGACGCAGGCGACACGTTCGGGTTCGTCACCCACGCCATCGCACCGGTCATGATCGGCGTCGCGATCCTGATCCACCACGCCTCCAGCGAACGCTTCGGGCTGATGCTCAAGAAGGCCACCGCGCAGCTGCCCGCCGACGACGTTCTGCCGCCGATGACAACGGTTCACCGCATCGCCGAGCGCGTCACTGCTGCGGCCGCACTGGAACATGCCCCGGTTGTCCCGCTGCGGGACAACGACGCGACCGCGGAGGGCGACCCCGCACCGGAGCCCGCACTGCGGGACGCCGACGCCCGCACCCCGCAGTCGCAGACCCGCACCACTGCGGGCCCCGCATCCGCAGCAGACCCCGCAGTGCGGGTTGAGACCCGCAGTGGTGCGGGCGAACCCGCACTCACACCCGCAGTGCGACCCGCAGTCCCCGCACCCGCACCCGCAGTGGAACCCGCACCGATCGCGGCCGAAACAGCGCCGGAGGCTGTGGCCAGCGGAAACGATGCCTCACTGGTGCGGATCCGCACCGAAAACCCGCAGCCGGGCGACACCGCACTGACCGACGCTGTCACTGCGAGGGAGGCTCTGACCACCACCGACACCCCGCACCTGGGCCAGGCGCGCGCCGGGGAGGAGCTCGACCCGACGCAGCCGATGCCGGTGCTCGCAGTGCAGACCCGCACCCCGATTCCGGACCCCACACCGCAGAACGAGACCCGCACCACGAGCGATAGTGCGGGCGCGCAGCGGCCTGAGTGGATGGCGCCGGTCTACGAGCTCGCCGCGGAGGTTCAGCGGCGCGGGACTGCGAAGACCAAGCCGCTCGAGATGGTGGCGTCGGTCATCGCGTCCATCGACGCGGGCGAGTCCAACAACGCGATCGTCGGCGCGGCTAAGGCCGCGGGCGCGCAGCTGTCGCACCACACCGTGACCAGCATCCGCAACACCGCCGCCGAGATCCGTCGCGAGCACAGCGGCATCGGCGGCGGCCAGATCATCGAACTGAGGAAGCAGGGGACCGATCGATGACGACCGATGGGCAACAGCTGGATCCAGCACAACATGTGCGTGCCGCGCAGGACATCGTGGACCGCGCGCAGGCGACCATGAGCAGCCTCATGGAGTCCATGGCCCGGCTTGCCCGCGACCTCCACGACGCCAACACCCACCTGCGCCTCGCCGCAGCTTTGCAGGCCGGCGCCGACGTTCACGCCAGTGACGCGGCGGCCGGTGCGTTGCCCAGCAGTCGGCCGGGTACGAGCAGCAAGCAGCATCCGTTCACCCGTCAGCTGACTCCAACAGCCGCCCTGGAACTCGCGACCGCGGTCTTCGACAGCAGGCGATCGCAGCAGCCGGTCAAGATCCTGGCCTGGATCTACGAGGCCTACTCCCAGCCGCAGACGACGCCGAACAGCATTGCCGCCAGCATGAAGATGGCGCACTCCACAGTCGACCGCGCGATCCGCGCCGCGATCGAACTGACCGAGTCGCGGCGAAACGCCAACGGCGACACCACACGAACGGGGGAGCGCCGGTGAGCACCGCAGGTCATCCCATGGATTCTTCATACTCGTCGGCTATCCACACGCCAGGTGTGGATGCGTGTCGTAAACGGGATCTGGCGTGGTTTTGTGGTGGGGTGGTGGGAGCTTGGGGGAGCCCTCAACCCTCCCACCCGAGCCTGACAACTGAAAAGCCCGCCCTCTCGTCGCGGCCAAACGAAGTAGAGGACGGGCTTTGTAACCCAGTAGTCAGGGTGCGAGAAACCGCATTCGACGAAACGTCAGATGTGGAGCCCCGCGCGTACGACCATACAGCCCTCACACATCTTGTGGGGAGCGCAGAGGGTCACATCGCGCGGGCGTGTCGCACCTTGGCTCATGACCAGAGGACGCAGACAGTGCCGAACACGGCTCCGACAGCACGCGGATCGACCGCCACCGCACCTGCACTGCTAACAGGTGCTATCCCCCGGCACACCGAAGGCGACGCTGAGGATGCCAGCAGGCATGCCACTGCTGCCGTTCGAGGAAACGACTACCTCCCCCGTCACCTGATCGCGCACAACGCGTCGAGCGTGCTCCGCAACTGCGCGCCGAAGGAGACTAAACGAGACAAAAAGAGACAAAAGTGGACCGGAAGGCCATCGAAAAGAGACTCGATTCTGCGGGAGCGTAGGTCCATGACCGCGATCGCTTCTAGGCCACCGGCTCCGGCCCGGACCGCCACGTTGCCCCGTGGTTCGGTCCGGGCGCCCGGTGTCGAGGTTTGCCGAACCTACTCGACCGGAGGTGAGGCCCTACATCACTGAGTGACCAACACCTAACTCCATATCCGTCCAGCAGCACCTGATCCGCTCCGACTCCCTTTGCCCCAAGGAAGTTCGAGCCACGGGACTAGCCCTCCCGCGTAGCTGCTGCTGGTGTTCCCCGAAAGGAACTGCTTGGTGAGCAGCTCTGATGATAGGTCACGCCCGTATAAGGGTGGTGATTCTGGTGCCTTCCCACAGGTAACAACTGCATCTACCTGGGCCAATAAGGCTCGACACGCCGACACGGACGCCGAGTTCGCCGAAATCGTCGCCCAGTTGAACCGCGACCAGCTCGGCGGGTCGTGGTCGCTGCCCCTCGGAGACGGTGCCTCAGCGAAGGTGCCTGTGGTCAGCGTGCGCGACTGGCTGCCGCACGTGGCTCCCGCGCTGGATACCGAGGCCGGCCGCGCAGCGGTCGCCAAGCACCAGACCAGCACCGAGACCGTGCTCGAGCACGCACGTGCGCTCGCCAAATTCGCCGACCTACACACCGGCCGCAACATCACCGCCTCGACCGCCACCATGGCCCGCCGCGCAGGATGCTCCCCCGGGACCATGCGGAAAATCCGCTACGTACTACGAGACCTCGGCCTTGCCAAGGACATGAAGACCGGGCGATCACTGTCTCGCGTCGAGATCGCGGCCGCACGCGCTCATCACGGCGGTTTCCAGACCCGCGCGGCCAGCGTGTGGCACCTGACCCTTCCCCGGCCTGTAGCGGCCGCTGAGAGGCCTCTGACCCCGCGCCGGAAGTCCGCAAGCCTGGGCAAGCTGGCCCGAGGCGCGCACATCGCCGCGGCCGCCGCAGTTTCTTCCCCAACTTCATCCACAGCTTCCATCGACGTCGAAGACCGCGGTGACCTCAGCGGGCACCTATCTTCACGTACTGAAGTACGTGAAGAACGTTCCGTAGGTAGAAGTGGTTCTTTTCATCCTTCATCTTTCGTCCCGAAAAAATCACCAATGCGCGCGCGTAGCGCGCACGCGAGGCGGAAAAATTCCAGGAAAACAGAGGGAAAGAGCTGGTCAAACGGTGTCCCGCATCCGTTGCATCGACAGCTGGCGGCCGCCGAG
The DNA here is from genome assembly GCF_053586955.1 of Nocardia sp. NPDC003726. NCBI lineage: Bacteria > Bacillati > Actinomycetota > Actinomycetes > Mycobacteriales > Nocardiaceae > Nocardia > Nocardia sp. NPDC003726. The sequence goes on from NZ_JBSFNF010000040.1 coordinate 37,319, forward strand.
CTGGTCGCTGAGACCTACGGCATTGACCAGGGGCAATGGCTGTCTCTGGGCTCCAAGCAGTACATGCGACTGCCCGGCGGCTGGCACATCGGCGCCCTGTGCAACGTCCTGGCCGACATCGGCATCGACACCGAGTACTTCAGCGGCAGCGATATCGCCCACCGACTGACCGACTACGTGACCCTCTGGGGCATCTACTTGCCAGACCACTACCGCAACCCAGTCGGCTTCCTGCGCTACCTGCTCACCCGGGTTGACTGGTCCCAGCAGGTGCCCGTGGAGCTGGCGGCCGTACGGCGCGCGCGCCGTATCCGGATCGCCGCGCTGCCGTCCTGCAGCCTCCACCCGGAGGCCGGCCGCCGCGGCGACGGGGAGTGCGTGATGTGCTTCAGCGACCGGATGTGCCCCTCCGAAGACCACGAAAGCGGCCCAGGAACCTCCACCTACACCCGGCCCTCGAACGCGGGCGCCACGGACCGCACAGCCGATGGTGAATCCGGATGTGCCCGACTGACGTTCCGAAGCCTCTCAGAGGAACTCAAGGCCGCGGCCGGAGACAAGTGCACGGTGTGCTCGAAAGCCGGCCACATGCGCCACGAACTGCCGCTGCCCATGGCCATGTGCGATCACTGCTGGGACACAATGTGGCTCGACGCGGAATCTGCCAACAGCGTCCTGCCCAGCACACTGCCGCGTTCTTCCGTCGCGTGACTCTGACGCACATGGTCTGATGATCTCGTCGGGGGGGTAAGCAGCAAGTGGATCTGCGGTGCTTCCACGACACGGTTGCCCTCTGCTGGCAGACAGGATCAGCCTGCTTTCGCCCCACAGACCACGTCCTTGCTCCACCCGAAACCGAAGGGATCCATGCCGGACTCGATGGTCCGACAAATCGCGTCGGCGAAGTCCGCGCTGTTGAGATTTTCGATCAGATTCGGTGTGCCATCTGGCCCTCTCTTATCCAGAGCATCACCGATACATCCCGCAATGAACAATGTTGAGCCGATCCATCGAGGAAGCCCTTCCATTCGCTGGAGAAGCAGCCCGAGAGTGTATTCCGCTCCCGGAGGGAGAGAGTCCGCCATTTCCGCACGAGCGTTCGCGCAAGTTTTCTGCGCCCTGTCCAACTGCCGGTCACGTTGCTGGTCACGCTTCGGATCACCGGGATCGGGCCCCAAAGGGATTGGCAGGCCCGGTACCGGGGCGCCGCCGTCTACGACGACGTACACCGGCTGAGTAATGCCGGTAGGTCCGCATCCGGCTTGGACCAGGTAGCGCCCGTTAGGAACCGGGCTGGACTGCACAGTGGCGTTCCCGAGGAGGTCAAAATTGAATGGAATCCATTGAAGGGAATTTTCGCCACCAACGAAGAGGTTGCACGCGGCCCCGGAAGCCCTGGTTTTCAGGAATATCTGCACCACGATGGTGCCGCCAGGACGCGTGGTGATTTGCGTATAACTTCCGTCCGTATCGAGCGGAACGTATGGGCTCGGACCGACCTGCTCCAGATGATCTGCATGCGCGACCGGAACCGATCCCATCATCAGAAGTGATCCGGCAACAGCGGCGCAACACGTCGCCAACTTCAGTTTCAACTCTAAATCCTGCCGTCGATTTCCTTATAACCGTGCGATGCTTGCGGAGGATGTGATAAATCGCCCGCGCACGAGTCAGTATGTGGCTCAATGGATTACAGAGTCGTCCGATTCGCTTCGAATGCGTGGCAGTTAGGGGATGAAACCGACCTGTACTGCAGCGCGCCTACCGCTCGAATCATCGAGCGACGGCTCCACTCAAGCAGACTTGCGGAGCCCTGCCAGGGCCCGGATCGCGTCGGTGAGTGAGATCGGGTGGTCGTGCTCGATCGCGGCGAGGCCTGTCTCGAGCAGCTGCCGCATCAGCATCGACTGCGTGATACCGCGGTCAGCCGCCGCAGCCTTGATCCGCTGATCCAGTTCGGTCGGCATCTTCAGCGACCGTGACACCATGATCCCTTCGGGACCAGGGGTTGGTGGCAGCTCGACCGGCTCGTCGGTGTACTCCAAGCGCGCGGCGAAGGCGGCCATCTCTTCAGGTGTGTCAGGCCATTCCGATGTAGTCATCGCGTCTTCTCCCACTTGCTGAATTCCTGGAGTTGATCCGGCGTCATCTGTTGGGCCGCGACGATCTGGTGGTCGAATCCATCCAGAAGACGCAAGGTCACGATCAACGGTCGACCGCTGTCCGTGCGCGCCCAGATGGTCAACGCCGACACCCCGGTCACCGGATCGACGCCGCGGCGTGGCCAACGATGGTCGGCATAGAGCGCCTCGATCACCTCGAAACGCTCAATCCCGGCCATCGCCAGGACGGTGACGATGCCGTACCACCATTCGTAGGCCACCACCCCATACTACCGCCCAGGTACCACCCGCGTGGTACCTCGTTTCACCCAACCTGCTCGCAGCCCTGCCTACTCCCGATACGGTCAACGCAACGCTGGAGCGCGCATGCCGGGCCGCCCCAGCCGACCCACCAGAGGGGAAACCGTGAAGAAGATCGCCGCCATCGCCTCTATCAGCGTTGCCCTGCTCGCCGCCGGAGCCCCCGCCATAGCCGCCGCGCAGCCGGAACCCCACGTTGTCGAATGCCTTGAAGGCACACCCGGGCCCGCACGATGGAGCGACGGCAGCGTCCGGTACTCGCAATGGTGCTTCGACACCCACGGCGGCAAGGAATACCTTGAAGAGGAATCAAAATCAGGCGGTCAACCCAGCCCGCGCGGATACACCTGCTACCACGACAGCTGCTACTGGCCCGACGGCTCCCCCGTGCCGGGATACCAACGATGCGGCCTCGCCTGCGGCGAACCACCCACCTCCGGAGACATCCAGAGCGCGTGGGCAGAATGCATCGCGGTGAAAACAGAGGCAGAGTGCCGCGAGGAACAACACCCCCGGTAACCCAGCCCCTCCGACTTTCAGCACTGACCTTCCCGGCCCGCGAGGTAGCTCTCTCCCCATGGGACGACGTATCGACTACCACCACGACCCGAACGCACCCGCGGCCAACAGCGTCCGCCCGAGTGCCGGCGCTTTCGTCCGTCGCGGCGAGACCGTCCTGCTGATCTGCCGCAGCGACAACGGCAACTGGTCCATGCCCGGCGGCACCCACGACCCCGGCGAATCCCTCAGCCACACCGCCATCCGGAAGACTCGCGAAGAAACCGGTGTCCAGGTCCGCCTCACCGGCCTGGTCGGCGTCTTCACCGACCCCACCACCACGTCATCCACTACACCAGCAACGAAGAACCAAGTCGGCCCCCGTCCTCGATCAGCCCGGCGGGCGCGCCGCAGCTCGACACTCACCGGTCGAACCCGTCCCACCCGCGATCGCGGTCGTAGTCGGCGAGAGCGCTACGGCCGGTGAGCCCCCGGAACGCGTGGTCCTTCAGCGGCGGATCCGGATCCAGGACGGTGGGGTGCTCGAGCGCGTGCAGCTCGCGCTCGCGGGCAGCCTCGGCGATGTTCACGGCGCGCTCGGCGCGGTCACGGGCATCAACGAACAGGTTCTGCGCCTGGCGGCTGAGCTTGATCAGATCGTCGCGGCGCACGGCATCGACACCTATCTCATTGATCGTCCGGCGCACTTCCGCGACCAACTCGGCAAGATGCTCCTGAATCTCCTCCATCCGGTCGGTATCCGGTGCATGACCGAGCTGCTTCAGATCATCGATGGTGTCGCCGATACGGCTTTCCAGACTGCGCATTTCGCGGCTCCCCTCGCCTCCCTACGGCCCGATCAGGCCTCGATGAGGGGCAGAGTACGACCAAGCACCGACAGCCGCCCACTACTTTCCGCTGATGCCTGGATCAGGTCGAAGCGGCGCTCATCGTCGGCCCGGCACTCGTCCGGCGTACTTCGGTGACCAGTCCCCCGAGGCGGGCGCGCAGCTGCTCGACGTGCTCGGCGCGCCCGGTGCGTGCCCGCTACCGGCGAATCGGCGCGTCACCGAGATCGTTCCGGCCGGGACCGCGGCTGTGGACTGGTGATGGTCGGGTGCTCGGCGTCGTGCTGCTCGCGCACCACCTGGGCCAGGGCGACGTCCAGGGCTCGATGAGCGCGGTCTCGGGCGTCGGCGACCAGTTGATAAGCCTCGACGGCCAGCAAGAATAGATCGTGCCGCCGCACCGGGTCGTCCGTGACGCTGGTGCGGACCTCGTCCTCCAGACGTTCAATGCGCCAGCCGATCTCGTCGACCACCACGACCGATGCCGCGCGGTCGAGCCGATGCAGCTCGGCGAGCACATCGGCGAACCTTTCTTCCAGACTGCGCATTTCTTCTCCCCTCATCAACCGAACCCTGCCCGACCAGGGTACGGACGCACACCGACACAACGCGGCCGAATCGGTGTAACGAAACCCATCTACCTGGGCAAATGCAGGGTTTTGGAGGAAATCCGGACGGCGGAAGCGTCAGAACCACGACCGGAGCGCGCCCGGATCAGGGCCCCGGACCCCGAGGGAAGAAATACAGAGCGGAGGAAAAATATCCTCGGCTATCGCCCATAATTATGCGAATAGGGCGCTAGTTCGGCCCGAGCCGTCCGACGTTTCGAACCGGCAAGGCAAAAGAAAGTATGAAATGGAAGGAAGGAATGATACAATGGACTGGGAAACTTCCCGGTGAGAAAGGAAACAAGAATGGCCAAGAACCTGGACTCGATCGCGACCATCAGTGTGCGACTGCTCGGCCGCGACCGTCACGCGTTCCGCCAGCTGCTCGTCAACGAGTGGCAGTACATGCTCGACGACCTGTCGATCAGCGAGAGCGAGGCGTTCACCGCAGCCATCCTGCTCGTCACTCGCGCGTCAAAACCGCAGGTAATCCGCGATGAAGCGGCGAAAAATGGAATGAGCGAGGAGGACACGGAGCGCCTGCTGCAGGCGAACAAGTGGTACATGGAAGAGTTCATCGAGCAGCTCCGAGCGGTCATCGAACAGCGCAGCCAGATGGACGGCCGGAAGAAGCGCGCCGGACTCACCGAGCTGGCGAGCTGAGAAGAAAAAGCACCGGGAGAAAAAAGCCGGAAAGAAACTTTGACAACGCTGCGATCCGTCCGCTACACTGGGAACATGACCAGGGAAAGAAAAGCCAGCGGACGGAAATCGCAGGAATCGGAAAGAATGGTAACTATGGAAAGAAAGAAGAAAGTAAGAAATGAAGAAAGTAATTAAGTACGAAAC
>NZ_JBSFNF010000041.1:0-35554 GCF_053586955.1 Nocardia sp. NPDC003726
CGCTCGAAACCGGGTGTGGCGGTGCGCTGGGTACGTTGGTGCCGAGGCTCGCTGCACGGTGTGCGCGGTGTAGTGGCTGGTGTCGGCCTTGCTGTTGCTTGCTCCTTCGTCGCGGACGCGGCGGCCACTCGGACGCGAGCCGGGCCGCGAACGGCGGATGCTCGGTCTCGCTTCGCTCGAAACCGGGTGTGGCGGTGCGCTGGGTACGTTGGTGCCGAGGCTCGCTGCACGGTGTGCGCGGTGTAGTGGCTGGTGTCGGCCTTGCTGTCGCTTACTCCTTGTGTCGCGTGCGCGGCGGCCGCTCGGACGCGAGCCGGGCCGCGAGCGGAACAGACTCGGTCGCGCTTCGCTCGTAAGACGTGGTTGCGGTGCGCTGGGTGCGACGGTTGCCGAGCTCGGCATAGGGCGCGCGTTGGTCGGTGGTCGCTCTGTGTGGGCGGTGGACGTGGGAATGTGGGCGGGCGCGAATGGCGCTTGGTTCATTTCGCTAAACGCCGAGGGTTCGGTTTGTGTGGGTTGCGCTGGTGCCCGTGTCGGGGCAACGTTCGGCTGTCGAGTCACGGGGCCGGGCCCGAGGGATGGGTAATCTCGCGGCATGCATCTGCATCGGACCTTCCACAATCCTCCGGCTCTGCCGCATGAGGTGGTGATCGCGGTATTGGAGCGGGCGCTCGGAGACCGGGCGTACGAGGGCGAGGCGGCGGATGCTCTGGTGGGCAGCGCCTTGAACGACGACGATCGGGAGTTCGTCGAGCACTGGTGCGTGCAGGTCGGAACGCGAGCTGTTTCCGGAAGCCCTCTGCGCGGGCTGGCCGGGCTGTGCCTGGGACATACCGCTCGGCGGTTCGGGCGGCTCAGCGATGAGTCCGTCGCGTTGGCGCGCTCCTTGGCGGCACGTGCCGAGGCGGATCCGTCGGACGTGGACGGGCGGGCACTCGACGGGCTCGATGACGTCCGGAGTTTCCTGCACCTCTGGTGAAGCAGGCCCCCGCAGTGTGGGTCGGGCGAGGTCTTGGGGGCTCGCTTTACCGCCGGCGGGAGCCGGAGGGCGGCCGTGTCGGCGACGAAATCGGTCGCGGATGGTCGCTCCGGCGCAGGGCAGGGGCGGCAGTCTCCTCGCGGCGGCGCGGGCGCTGGAGAAACGGGATGCGCGCTTCACTAGACTCGGTTGGCCGCTCGAAACGTGTCGCCTGCGCTCAGGAGTTGTCGATGTCCACCCACCGCCCCCCGTTGGCGGGACTGGCCGCCGCGGCCGGTGCCGATGCCTCGCTGCGGACCGTCGCGGAGCTGATCGGCACGTCGTCGGTCGAGTTGGTCGCGCCGTCGGCGGTGCGGCCGTTCGTCGCGTCCCGTATGGCCGCCGAGCGGCCGTTGGTGGTGGTCACGGCCACGGGGCGGGAGGCAGACGACCTGACCGTCGAGCTGGTGGAGATGCTCGGCCCTGCGGTCGCGCAGTTCCCGTCCTGGGAGACGCTGCCGCACGAGCGGCTCTCGCCGGGCGCGGACACGGTGGGACGCAGGCTCGAAGTGCTGCGCCGGATCGCGCACCCCGACGACCCGCATTTCCCCGCGCCGCTGCGCGTGGTGGTGACCACGGTGCGGTCGCTGATGCAGCCGATGGCGGGCGGGCTCGGCGATATCGAGCCGGTCGTGCTGCGCGTCGGCGCCGAGCTGGACTTCGACGAACTGCTCACGCGACTGGTCGAATTCGCCTACACCCGCGTCGACATGGTGGGCAAACGCGGCGAGTTCGCGGTGCGCGGCGGCATCCTGGACGTCTTCCCGCCCACCGCCGACCATCCGGTGCGCGTGGAGTTCTGGGGCGACGAGATCACCGAGCTGCGACCGTTCTCCGTCGCCGACCAGCGCTCGCTGCCCGACGTCGCGGTGGACGTCGTGGTCGCCACGCCGTGCCGGGAACTGCTGCTCACCCCCGAGGTGCGCGAGCGCGCCGCCGAGGTCGCCGTCGCCAACGCGGCCGACGCGGCGCTGGTGGAGATGCTGGAGAAGCTGGCGCAGGGCATCCCGGTCGAGGGCATGGAAGCGCTGCTGCCTGTGCTGCAACCCGGACAGTTGTGCCTGCTCACCGAGGTGCTGCCGGAGGGAACCCACATACTGCTGTGCGATCCGGAAAAGATCCGGACCCGCGCGGCCGACCTGGTGCGCACCGGCGAAGAATTCCTGGAGGCCTCCTGGACCGCGGCCTCGTTCGGCGGCGCCGCGCCGCTCGGCGGGCATGGGCTCGACCTGGCCGCCTCGGCTTACCGCCCGCTGCCCGAGGTGCACGCCGACGCCGACCGGCAAAGTCTGCCTTGGTGGACGCTGAGCCCGCTCGCCTCAGGGGATGCGTCGGAGGTCGTGCTGCCCGTCCTGCCCGGCCCGGCCGCGCGCGGGTCCGACGAACTGGTGGCGACCATGTTCGCCTCGTTGCGCGCCCACGTGCTCACCGGCGGCAAGGCGGTGGTGGTCGTCGCCGGTCACGGCACCGCGCAGCGCATCATGGAACGGCTGGCGGAGGCGGAAGTGCCCGCCGCCGCGCTGGACGCCGGCGCGGAACCGAACGAGGGCGTGGTGGGCGTGCTGTGCGGTTCGCTGCACGACGGCCTGGTCTTCGAGGGCGCGGGTCTGGTGGTTGTCGCCGAATCCGACCTCACCGGCAACCGCGTCACCGCGCCCACCGAGGGCAAGCGGATGCCCGCGAAACGCCGCAACCAGGTCGATCCGCTGGCGTTGAGCGCGGGTGACATGGTGGTGCACGACCAGCACGGCATCGGCAAGTTCGTGGAGATGATCGAGCGCACCGTCGGCGGCGCGCGCCGCGAGTACCTGGTGATCGAGTACGCGCCGAGTAAACGCGGCCAGCCCGGCGACCGGCTGTTCGTGCCGATGGAGTCGCTGGACCAGCTGTCCCGCTACGTCGGCGGCGAGATGCCCAGCCTGTCCAAGCTCGGCGGCTCGGACTGGGCCAACACCAAACGCAAGGCGCGCAAGGCCGTTCGCGAGATCGCGGGCGAGCTCGTGCAGCTGTACGCCGCACGCCAGGCGGCGCCCGGCCACGCCTTCGGGCCGGACACGCCGTGGCAGAAGGAGATGGAGGACGCGTTCGCGTTCACCGAGACCGTCGATCAGATGACCGCCATCGCCGAGGTGAAGGCGGACATGGAGAAGCCGGTCCCGATGGACCGCGTGGTCTGCGGCGATGTCGGCTACGGCAAGACCGAGATCGCGGTGCGCGCGGCGTTCAAGGCGGTGCAGGACGGCAAGCAGGTCGTCGTGCTGGTGCCGACCACGCTGCTCGCCCAGCAGCACTTGCAGACCTTCACCGAGCGCGTCGCGGGTTTCCCGATCACCGTGAAGGGCCTGTCCCGCTTCACCGACCCGGCCGAGGCCCGCGCGGTGCTGGAAGGCATGGCCGACGGCAGCGTCGACATCGTGGTCGGCACGCACCGGCTGTTGCAGACCGGCGTGCGCTGGAAGGACCTCGGTCTCGTCGTGGTCGACGAGGAACAGCGGTTCGGCGTCGAACACAAGGAGCACATCAAGGCGCTGCGCACGCACGTCGACGTGCTCACCATGTCGGCCACCCCGATCCCGCGCACCCTGGAGATGAGCCTGGCCGGAATCCGCGAGATGTCGACCATCCTCACCCCGCCGGAGGAGCGTCATCCCGTGCTCACCTACGTGGGCGCCTACAACGACAAGCAGGTCACCGCCGCGATCCGGCGCGAACTGCTGCGCGACGGCCAGGTGTTCTACGTGCACAACCGGGTGTCGTCGATCGACAAGGCGGCCAAGCGGATTCGCGATCTGGTGCCCGAGGCACGCGTGGTGGTCGCGCACGGCCAGATGAACGAGGACGCGTTGGAGTCCACCGTACAGGGCTTCTGGCAGCGCGAATACGACGTGCTGGTGTGCACCACGATCATCGAGACCGGCCTGGACATCTCCAACGCCAACACCCTGATCGTGGAACGCGCCGACGCGCTGGGCCTTTCGCAGTTGCATCAGCTGCGCGGCCGGGTCGGGCGCAGCCGGGAACGCGGCTACGCGTATTTCCTGTATCCGCCGGAGAAGCCGCTCACCGAGACCGCCTACGACCGGCTGGCCACCATCTCGCAGAACTCCGATCTGGGCGCGGGCATGGCGGTCGCGATGAAGGACCTGGAGATCCGCGGCGCGGGCAACGTGCTCGGCGCCGAACAGTCCGGTCACGTCGCCGGCGTCGGTTTCGACCTCTACGTGCGGTTGGTCGGGGAGGCCGTCGAGGCGTATCGCGCCGCGGCGGACGGCAAGCCGATCACCACCGAAGAGGTCAAGGAGGTGCGCATCGACCTGCCCGTCGACGCGCACATCCCGCCCGACTACATCGCCAGCGACCGGCTGCGCTTGGAGGCATACCGCAAACTCGCCGCCGCGCAGGATGATTCGGCGCTGGCGCAGGTCGTGGAGGAACTCGTCGACCGGTACGGCCCGTTGCCGGTGGAGGTGGGCCGCCTGGTGTCGGTGGCCAAGTTGCGGCTGCTCGCCCGCGAGTACGAGGTCACCGAGATCGCGGTCACCGGGACCACCTTGAAGATCTCGCCGCTGCACCTGCCCGATTCCAAGCAGTTGCGCCTCAAGCGGCTCTATCCGAGCGCGGGTTACCGGGCCGCGTCCGGGGTGGTGCAGCTTCCGCTGCCGCGCGTGCAGGACAGCGTCGGGGCGGAGCGCGTGCGCGATGTCGTGCTGCTGCAATTCGTCGCTGATCTGTTGCTGGCGCTGGACGGGAAGGCGCAGGGAGCGGTCGATCTCACCGTCGCCGCCGAGATGGCGCCGCGATGAGTTCGATCCGCGACGAGTCCGTCCTGCGGGCTGCCCGTCATCGCGCGGCGCACGACGGGGAATCGGAGCCGCGCACCGACACGGCGGTGGTCGCGGCGGGGCTGGCCGGAGCGGTCGAGGTCATGGACCGCCTCTGGCATTTCGGCGGCTGGGAGGTCACCCAGACCCACGACTCGCTGCGCCCCTACCTGCTCGAGGAGACCTACGAACTGCTCGACGCCATCCAGCACGAGGATGCCGAGACGATCAAGGAAGAACTCGGCGACCTGCTGCTGCAAGTGCTGTTCCACTCCCGGATCGCGGAGGCCGCAGGCGAATTCACCGTCGATGACGTCGCGGCCGCGCTGGTCGCCAAGCTGGTCAACCGCAGCCCGCACCTGGTGGACTCCGCGATCGATCCCGACGCCTCGGTGGCCGAGAAGATCGCCGCCCAGGAGCGTGCTTGGGAAGAGCGCAAATCCGCCGAGAAATCCCGCCGCTCCTGCCTGGACGGCATAGCCATGGCTCAACCTGCTTTGGCTCTCGCCGAGAAGGTCGTCTCCCGCAGCACCAAAGCGGGCCTCCCACCCGACCTGGTTCCCGAAGCCCTCCGCGTCGTCCATCTCGGCGGCCCGGAAAGCGCCGAAGAACGCCTCCGCAAAGCGACGCTGACCTTCGCCGCCGCCATCCGAGCGGCCGAGGATGCCGCGGAAAAGGAACGCGGCGAACGTCTTCCGCTCACCGCGGAGGATTGGCGCGCCTTCTGGGAGTAGGAACCCGCCTGCGGTCACATCCGCGCGGTCGTCCGTACCAGGGGACACTGGAAGAATGCCGTATCCCGAACTGAACGCCCGACCACAATGGCAATCAACCGGCAACGGCAAATTCCCCGTCGCCGCCCACGTAGACGGCCAATGGTGGGTCCTGCGAATCAACGGCTTCCCCGACCACCCACTATGGACCCTGTTCGTCGACGGCGCCCCCCGCTTCGACATCGACGACGTCCCATCCACCTGGGACCGCCCGAGCCCCCGATTCGCCCCACCCCTCGACCCCGCCACCACCGACCGAATCCTGAGCCCGATCCAGCACTTCAGCGCCTACGGCAGCGAAGCAGGCGCCCCCTGCGACGACCCGTTCTGCTGCGGTTGAGCGAAATAACCGAGATCAACCTCCCACGGCCTCCCACGTCCCGAGTTCAGCATCACGTGGCAGCGTCCCATCCCACGAATGCGCCTGAAACTCCCCGTCACGGAGCTTTCCTTCTTCCTCGGTGTACTTCGGATTCCTATCGCTCACATACAAAACGGCTGTACGTGAGCCGAGCTCTGTCTTCTTCAAGGCGTGCGCAACGTCGGTCGCTAACGGCCGGAGAGCCTCCGAACCAACGGAACTCGGCACGCAAAGCTGGATGGAGACAACGACCCTGTTCGGGCTTGCGTTCGACGGGTTGACCGTACCGGTGACCACCTGTGCGCCCGGTGGCAGTTGCAACCCGTCCATGATCGCCGCAAGATCCGCGTCCGGAATTCGCGCATCCGGGTAGCAGGCCGTCGCAGCAGTCGATGGGGCCCCACCCGACGACCTTTGCGATGGCTCGCCTCGGCCGGTGCAACCAAGAGTCGTCAGAATCCCAACGGCCAGACATGATGCGACGGCTGTCCGCATCGTCCGGTTTCCCACGGCCCTGATTCGTTCGCTGGTCATTCGGCCACTTTCCAGTCCTTGGGCTCGTTGAAGGTCGCAGAAACCGAATCCGGCCATCTATCTCCTGGGAATCCCCATGGGTTGGTGGCAATGTCCTTGAACTCGTTGGCGATGATCATTTGTGTCCGAACCTGACCGACGGTGGCCGTCAGCGTTTTCTCGACGAGCACAAATGCCGCATTGGTTACCGCGACCAGGTTGGGGGCACCTTGATACGCGAGTGCCACGGAACCTGTCTGCTCCAGCGCGGTGACAAGTGACGCGAGGAATCCTGTCAGTTCGTCGGCAATGGTTTTGTACAACTCCCATCCCGAGGTGGCGAGGGTAAGTAGATTATCGTGAACCTTCTTGGCCATGTCATCGGCCGTCGTCATCGCCTTCTCTTGGCTTGACTTCGACGCCGCAAATCTGTCCTTCGCGACTCCGGTCCAGTGGCCGTCCAAGCTCAACTCGGGCCGGCCTTCTTCATTTCCTGCTCCACGAATGGTGGAGGCGACCGACTGCCACTCAGCGGCATACTCGATGAAGGTGAATGGTGCTTGGATTCCTTCGTGCGCCTCCTCCATCTTTTCCAGAAGTTTCTGCAGCCATTCCTGGGCGGCATCGCGCTTAGGGGTTACAAAAGCCCACACTGCCGGTTGATACCATTTCAGATTGTCGACAGTATCGTTTATCTTATCTGGCATCTTCTTCCACTCATCGAGTTGATGCCGGAACCTTTCGACAGCGTCGTCGAGCTTTTCTTTCGTAACCGTTTCTGTCATATCGAGAAATCCATTTCCCCGTGCTGCATCGCCTGCCGCGTATCCTCGGCTCGGTTGGCGTCCTGCTGATCGAAGCTCACTGCGGTTTTGTGAAGTGCTTCGCCGATCCGCTCAGCTTGTGCCGCGCCTTCGCGCAGTCTTTCTTGCAGGTAATTTGCTGTTAGGATGTAGTTGTTCCACGGGATCTGAAAAATTCCAGCTTGAAGCCTGGAGAACTTGAGGCTGTCTATCCGGCCCGCCGCCTGATTCAGTGCGCTCTTGACTTCCTTGGACCAAGCTCTGGAAAGTCGTTCGAGAAGTTCTGCTTCTACCGCTATATCTGTCATAGGTACTCGTCCCGAAATAGTATCTTCACGTGGCTGACAAATCTCTCGGCTAATTCGTCGTCAGAGTGTCGGTCGAGCTGTGGATCGGCTGACATCGCGGGGCGCATGGCCCGAATCTGTCTACAGCAGTCCAGGATGTCGTAGGCGATCGTGAAAGAGTCCGCTGAAATCGACCAGTCGGGATCGATTGATATCCCGATTAGTCCGGAACTGTTTGCTTCGACCGTGATCGCTGGCTCATCGAACTCATTCCATCCCTGTCCATGAGCGGTGTAGGTGGCACCTCCCATAGCCTGTTCAAGGGTGTGCATACATTCGGAGTACGTCCGTGTGCGAAGAAGTGTCGGAAAGATTTCTCGTAATGACGGTATAGTCCGAGAACCCTGACCGCCGGCTTCGATTATATGGACGGACCGCTCGAAAACCGAGTACTGATATGCGGTCATGATAGATTCGCTGTACTGTGAAACGCCAAAAGCGTCTTTCCAGCCATTACTCAATTTCAAGTCGGTCGGCAACCAGTCTTCGCCCACCTGTATCTTCACAAAGCTCGACGGCTTGGTCGGTATGTAAGTAACGGATGCTCCTGTGTGCTCGATCCGGGGATCTCCATCGTAACTTCGATATTGGGCCATGATCCTCCTATGAATATGCGTTCGAGATGGTACGGTGGTCCCGGAACGCGGCCGTAGCCGTGGCCATGCATTTCTGGGAAAATGAGGATCGGCGCGAGTGGTAGTCCAGGATGTCCCCCGAAGGCCGGCGCGCCCGGCCGAACGTCGATACAGAAGGTCGCTGCGTCCGGTCGACTTCGACAGCCGATTGGATGCGAGTACGAGAATCCGGCTGCTCCCCCTATTTGCACGCGGAGAGACATTACCGCCCTATTGGCGGAAGCGGCAAGCAGTCGGGCTGGCTGCCTGCGTCGGACCTGGTTTCTGGGTGTGTCGGCACGGCACGCTGGCTAAAAGTGCTTGTTAAGCGGCGTCGGCCAGCGGTGAGGTCGGAGATGGTGTCGTCGTACGGTAAGGCGACGGCGAATTGTTCCCCTACGGTCCCGGTGCGCAGCCGCTGGGGAGGGCGGCGGTTCCTCCTCCTCCTGGCTCGGCTCACTGCCATGGACCAGCTCGGCCGGTCGATGGACGAGAGCGCCGTGGAGCTTCCGCGCAGCAACACTTCTCCCAGGATGCGCGGGAAGAACTTGCAGACGCGGTGTCGAGCCCACGACTCAAAGGGGTCCACCGGCTCGGCGCTGATCTTATTTCCGGCCGGATGGGACGCGCTTACCGCTGGAGTTATCGCGAGCAAGGTTTCTCAGTCGTAGGCGCGAGAGCGGCGATCTGCCGCGCGATAGCCGAGAGTTGTAGGCACTCGACGTTGCGCGCGGGTCCTCCGGTTCTCGGTGCCGATAGGTCACCGGCCGGAAGACCCGTGCGGCGAAACAGGATCGAACGCTCAGACGTTGACGCCGTAGTCCCTGGCGATGCCCGCGAGGCCGGAGGCGTAGCCCTGGCCGATGGCGCGGAACTTCCACTCGTTGTTGTGGCGGTAGAGCTCGCCGAAGATCATGGCCGTTTCGGTGGAGGCGTCTTCGGTGAGATCGTAGCGGGCCAGTTCCACGCCCGTGGCGGCGTCGACGACGCGGATGAAGGCGTTGCGGATCTGGCCGAACGACTGGCCGCGGGCGTCGGCGTCGTGGATGGACACCGGGAAGAAGATGTTGGTGATGCTCGGGGGAGCGGCGGTGAGGTCGACGTTGATCACCTCGTCGTCTCCTTCGCCCGCGCCGGTGAGGTTGTCGCCGGTGTGCTCGATGGAGCCGTCGGGCGAGCGCAGGTTGTTGTAGAAGACGAAATGCTGATCGGACAGCACCTTCAGGTTCGGTCCGCAGGCGAGCGCGCTGGCGTCGAGGTCGTAGTCGGCGCCGGTGGTGGTGCGCACGTCCCAGCCGAGCCCCACCGACACCTTGGTGAGATTAGCGGCCTGCTTCGACAGCGAGACGTTGCCGCCTTTGGCCAGAGTGACGCTCATGATCCCCTTCCGCGCGGCACGGCCGGTGCCGCCTCTTCTCTGCTCCCGGGAACGCCGGGCCGATTCAGTTCTGGTGGTCTGCCCAGGAACGCAGGGTGTCGACCCGGCCGCGCAGCGCGCGCAGTTCGCTCTCGTCGTCCAGCACGGTGCGCTGGATGCCTTGCACGACCGCGAAAGCCGACTGGCGGTGATCATCGATGACGTCGACGTCGATGCGGACGGCGACGTAGTCGTCGGCGTCGGGCATCCGCTCGGCGACCACGTGCGCGGTGCCCCTGGCGCACATCGCCACGTTGCCGCCGCCGAGGATCAGCAGCGCCACCTCGGGCTGCTCGCGCAGCCGCGCCAGCGAGCCGCGGTCGTGCTTCAGGCTGATCAAGATGCGCCGGTCACCGGCCCGCACGGGCCAGGACACCGGAATCGCGTGCGGCGCAGGGTCGGTGGTCACCAGCACGCCGATCGTCTCCAGCGGCCATTCCGGCAGTACGTCCAGCTCGGGATGATCTGTCGAGTTGTGCTGACGTTGGGCGGGGCTCGCTCCGGCTGCCATCTTCGTCACCTCATGGATCGTCGAGCGCGGCGGGCTGTACCGCGCTTGATAGCAGTCTAAGACGCTGTGCCCCTTGTGCGCTGGCGCTGGGCGCTTTGTCCGGACCGCTTTCCGGTGCCCGTGGGGCCGTACCCGGATCCGGTCAGGCCGCGACCAGGGCGGGAATGTCCAGCGCCGCCGCCCATTCCCGGGCCATGTCCCGGACGCGGACCTCCGTTGACGCGTCGTGTCGCGCGTGCTCGCCCACCTGGACGGCGCCGCGTGCGGTCAGCTTCTCGGCGATGATCTCGCCGCCACGGTTGAATGTGTCGCCGTACACGATGTCGCCGAGCCCGAAGACGGCGAAGCGCAGGCCGCTGAGATCCGGGGTGTCGCGGTCGAGCGCGTCGGCGAAGGGTTCGGCGCCGGTCGGCAGCTCGCCGTCGCCGTAGGTCGAGCACACGACGACGTGGAAGTCGCGGACGTCCAGATCCGCGATGTCGAAGTCCGTCATGTCGTGCACCGAGACGTCGTGCGCCTCGCGCAGTTGCTCGGCGATGCTGTCGGCCGCGGACTCCGCGGTGCCCATCTCGGTTCCGAACAGAATGACGACGCGCACCGGCACAACCCTTCCTCTTATATTGGTGAGGCTATCCTAACCGCATTGCGGAGTGTGTGCTACGCCCGGGTAGGAGCCACAGCTGCACTGATTGACGGAATGTCGAACGCGTTGCATCATTCGTAGAGGTGCCCGGAGTTTCCTGGGCAGACCAATTCAGCCGGCCGATGACCGTCCGGCGTGCGACTGCCGCCCGTGCCCTTCGATCGTTCCCGCACGAGTGCAGCGCTTCCATTGACGACGCCATGCGCGTCCGGCCGTGAGTGAGGTGAAACGAAATGGTCTACCAGTCGTCTGCATACCGGGTGATCAATTCGTACCCGCGCTTCGGCAGCCTCCCCCACTTCTGAATGTCACCGCGCCAGGCGCGCGGTCCGCGCACGTCGATGCCACGGCATCGACGGATCGCCGCTCGGCGCGGTGCCCCGGACGGAACGACAGACCGGCGGTTCGACGGAAGTGAGGCAGTCATGATGGACAGGGGAGCAGTGAATTCGGGGGCGGTGGAGATGGTCACGCGGCCCATGGCGAGCAATCTCGCCGTGTCCGCCGCGATGATCGAGGATCTGGCCTATCTGCGCGCGGAGCTGGCCGCGGCGGAGGTGCCGTTCCTGCTCGTGCGCGACAGCGGGCACCGGCTGGTGCTCGCGGCCGACGCGGCGCACCGCCTGATGGTGCGCCGGGTGACCGCCACGGCCGTGTCGGCGGGATTCTCCTGTGCCGAGGTGCAGCAGAACGTCTTCCGGCTCGGGCGCGACCACGATCCGGCCCATCACGTCGAGCTGGAACTGTGGGAGTACCACGGCGACACGGTGACCTGTCCGCGCCCGAACGCGCTGACCCGCACCGTTTTCGACCTCGCCGACGTCCAGCGCACCCAGGTGCGGCTGTTCGACCGGACCTGGCCCACCCTGGCCGACATGTTCGCGCCACAGACCGGTGACGTCGGCTTCGACATCGACCTGGTGTTCTCCTGGGTGGACGGCTCCGATCCGGAATTCCGCGCCCGCCGCGCCGGGATGCTCGCCCAGGTCGTGGTCGGCGAGGGCGACGACGCGGACGCCAGGATCCGCCAGATCGACGAACTGAAGTACGCTCTGCGGTCGGTGCACAAGAACGCGCCGTGGATCCGCAGGATCTTCATCGCGACCGACTCCACGCCCCCGGAGTGGCTGACGGCGCACCCGAAGGTGACCGTGGTGCGGGCGGTGGACCACTTCCGCGACGTCAGCGGCTTGCCGGTGTTCAACTCGCACGCGGTGGAGTGCCAGTTGCAGCACATCGATGGGCTCAGCGAGCACTTCCTGTACTCCAACGACGACATGTTCTTCGCGCGTCCGGTGCGCCCGTCGATGTTCTTCACGCCGGGCGGGGTGAGCCGCTTCATCGAAGCGGACACGAGGATCGGTCCCGGTCGCAACAACGAGCGGCGCAGCGGTTTCGAGAACGCCGCGCGGGTGAACCGGGCGCTGCTGGCGGAGCGCTTCGGTTACGTCATCACGCGGCACCTGGAGCACACGCCGGTGCCGTTGCGGCGCAGCGTGCTCATGGAGATGGAAGAGGAGTTCGCCGCGGATTTCGCGCGCACGAGCGCGAGCCGGTTCCGCGCGGCCACCGACATCTCGGTCACCAATTCGCTGTATCACTACTACGCGCTGTTCACCGGGCGCGCGGTGCCGCAGGAGGCGGCGAAGGTGCGGTACGTCGACACCACGAGCTACGGCGGGCTGGCCCTGCTCGACGGGTTGGCGCGTCATCGCGACGTCGACTTCTTCTGCCTCAACGACGGCAGTTTCCCCGAGGTCGCCGAATCCGAACGGGTGCGGATCGTGTCGGAGTTCCTCGCCAGGTACTACCCGGAACCGGGACCGTGGGAACGGCTCAGCACACCGCCTCGTCATCCGCTTCCGGAGTCGACGCAGGGCGCCGCATGACGTGCGGAATGCGCGCGGCCGGCGGGATCACGATGCCTTCCTCCGTCAGCCGCTGCCGCGCCTGCTCCGGCGTGGCGGGCGCGCCGACCGTGCGACCGCGCTCGATGGGCACCACCGAGTGCACCACGGTGTCCGGATAGATGTGCACGTAGTTGAAGGCCTGCGCGCCGTCCCGGCCGCGCAGGCCGCCCTGCGCCACGCCGAGATCCTGGCTGTAGCAGGTGGCCGACGCCACCGAGACGGGGATGCCCGCGAACGTGGCGTTGGTGGAGAAGTGCAGGTGCCCGGCGAGGATGGCACGCACGTCGGTGCCGTCCAGCACGTCGGCCAGGCGGCGCTGATCCCGCAGTTCCACGGTGACGGCCAGGTCGACCACGCAGGGCACCGGCGGATGGTGCATGGCCAGGATGGTGCCGAATGGCGCGGGTTCGGCCAGGACCGAGCGCAGCCATTCCAGCTGGCCGTCGGAGATCTCCCCGTAGTGGTGCCCCGGCACCGAGGTGTCCAAGGCGACGATGCGCAGCCCGTCGATCAGGTGCACCCGGTCCAGCGGGGAAGTCGTGGGGTACTCGCCGAGCAGGCGGGCGCGCAGGGCGGCGCGGTCGTCGTGGTTGCCGGTCACCCAGACGAGGGAGGTCTGCAAACTTCTGGCGAACGGCTCGACGATCGACTTCAGCTTGGCGTACGCGGCGGGCTCGCCTCGGTCGGTGAGATCGCCGGTGAACACCACCGCGGTCGGGCGGATACGGCTCGCCGCCGCCTGTTCGAGTAGCTGCCGTAATCGCAGGTCGGGGTCGACATCGCCGTACAAGGGGTCGTCGCCCGCGATGAGATGTGTGTCGCTGAAGTGGAACAACACGTGATCCGGACGCGGATACTCCGCGACTCTGGTGATGGACACCGGACCGAATCCCTCCCGGCGGGTTGCCCGCCATTGGCTTGACTCCGTCGCCACGATAGCGCCGGTTACGGACAGGTTTCCCGGCATTCGGTGAAGACTCGCCGTCGGGAGGGTTAGGTTTCGGTGTCGAACGCTGGGCGAACGCGGCAGATGTGGGATTGGTCACTGGCCGATGGCATCTGCGGCGCGCAGGGCGTCCACGACCATCGCGACGTTCACGGTGAAGGGTTCGTTGTGGATCGTCTCGCCCGGAGCGGTCGCGCGGCGCGCGATGGCCCGCAGCGTCTCGTCGTCGGCGTCGGGCAGTCCGAGGGCGGCCAGCGTGGTCGGCAAGCCGACCTCGGCGCAGAAACCGAGCACCGTGCCGATCTCGGACGCGGGCGCACCCTCCAGCACCAATTGCGTGAGGGTGCCGAAGGCGACCTTCTCGCCGTGCAGGAACGGGCGCGTTCCCGCGGCGGCGGTGAGGCCGTTGTGCACGGCATGGGCCGCGGCCAGTCCCGACGATTCGAAGCCGAGCCCGGACAGCAACGTGTTGGCCTCGACGACGCGCTCCAGCGCCGGTGTGACGCTGTGCGTGCGGACCGCGGCCAGCGCTTGCGCCCCGTCGGCGAGCAAGGTGCGATAGCAGAGCTCGGCCAACGCGGTGGCGCTGCGCGTCGAAGCGCCGCCGCGCATGTTGCGCACCTGGGCGGCACTGCACGTGCGCGCCTCGAACCAGGTCGCCAGCGCGTCGCCCATGCCCGCCGCGAGCAGCCGGGGCGGGGCCTGCGCGACGACCGAGGTGTCCACCAGCACCAGTGCCGGATTGCGCCGCACCAGCTGATAAGCCTCGAACTCGCCCGAGTCGGTGTAGATCACCGACAGCGCGCTGCACGGCGCGTCGCTGGAGGCGGTGCTGGGGCAGCTGATCATCGGCAGATCCAGGTCGTCGGCGACCGCGCGCGCCGCGTCGAGCACCTTGCCGCCGCCCGCGCCGAGGACGACCGTGCTGCCGGATTCCTCGACGGCGTGGGCGATGCGGGCGATCTCCGCCCGGCTGCATTCACCGCCGGACAGATGGATCGAATAGGCGATCTTCGCGTCCGTCAGCGAGCGTTCCCAGGTGGCCGCGAGCAGCCGGAAGGCGCTGGAACCGGCCACGATGAGCACCGGCCCGCCGATCCCGAGGCGGGTCATCTCCGCGCCGAGCGCGGCGGTCGCGTCCCGGCCCTGCACGTAGTGCCCCGGTGAGGAGAACACGCTGAGCATCCGGCACCTCCCGCTCCCGGCCGCAACCGTCATGAGCCCGGCCGACGACGACGTTTCAACGCTACGCGACGCTTCCGTCGCCACGGCCGTGGTCGACGGAACTCGCCGCGCGCTCCACGGCGCGTCGCTTCGTGCTGCGGTGCCGGTGCGGGTTCGGCCCTCCGGCGCTTCCGGCGGGCCCGGAGCGCGTGGTCCGCGCCGCGCTCGGAACGTCTTCCCCAGCCGCGACGATCCCGCGAGCGCGAGGACCTGCTCAGCTCTGGGTCGTCAATGTTTCCGGCAGCAGGTGCGGCCGTTCGCGTTCCTTCTCGTCGAGCAGGGCGAAGTAGCGGCGCAGCATCAGAACGGCCGTGGTGGCCAGGCCCGCGGTGAGTCCCCACCAGACGCCGGCGGCGCCGAGGCCGGCCGGGTAGGCCAGGAGCAGGGCGACGGGCAGGCCGACGCCCCAGTAGCCGATCAGCGAGAGCCGGAAGCCCGCGTTGGTCGCCTTCAGGCCGCGCAGCAGGCCGGTGCCGATGTTCTGAGCGGCGTCGAAGAACTGCAGCACGATGCCGATCAGCAGCAAGGTGTGCGCCACGCGGATGGTGTCGGTGTCCGAGGAGTCCAGGAAGGGGCGCAGCACCAGGTCGGGAGCCACCACGTACACCGCGCCCGTCAGCGCGGCGATCACCGCGGCGTGCCGCAGCGCCAGCCAGGCCAGCGCGCGGGCGTGCGCGTGCTCGTCGCGCGCGACCGCGTGACTGACCAGGATCGATGCGCCGTGCGAGAGGCCGATCGCCACCTGGAACACGATGTAGATGATCTGGTAGACGACGTTGTGCGCGGCCAGCGCCGCCGGGCCGATACTGCCCATGACCAGCGCGAGCACCGAGAACATCCCGGCCTCCGAGCCGTAGGTGAGCGCGATCGGCGTGCCGAGTCGCAACTCGGCGCGCACGGTGGACAGGCGCACCGGCAGCGGCGTCATGGGCAGCGTTCGCCCGAGTTCGTCGTCGCGCCACACCATCGCCCAGAACACGCCGAAGGTGATCAGGAAGACCAGCGAGGTCGAGACCCCGATACCGGTGAGCCCGAGTTCGGGCAGTCCGCCCTTGCCGTGGATGAAGCCGAGGGCGAGCGCCAGATTCAGCACCACCGAGCCGAGGGTCACCAGCAACAGCGCCTGCGGGCGTTGCATGCCGACCGTGTACTGGCGCAGCGCCTGGAACCACAGGCACGGCAGCAGCCCCGGCGCGAGCGCCACCATCAGCGGACGGGCGTCGGCGAGCACTCCCGGGTCCTGCCCGAGCCAGGGCAGCACCCAGCCGAGCCCGATCAGCACCGCGCCGCCGAGCACACCGGCGACCGTGGCGATCGCGAAGCTGGAGCGCAGCAGATCGCGGATCTCCGGGTCCGGCGACTCACCGCGCTTGCCCGCCGCGCTCACCGCGGTGGCGATCTGGTTGCCGCTGGCGGTGATCAGTCCGACGCACATGGTGCGGATCTGGTTGAACAGCACGATCGCCAGGCCGCCCGCGGCCACCTGCCGCACGCCGAGGGTGCCCATCAGCGCGATGTTGGTGGTGGACACCGCGATCTGGGCGAGCTGGGTCAGCGCGATCGGCGTCGCGAGCGCGGTGAGCCGCCCGCCGTCGCCGCGGAAACTCGTCACGATCACCGGTTCTCCTTCGCAGAGGGCGGGAGAGTTGTCCCGCGCGGGGGCAGCGTCACACCGTACGGCCGACCGGACTTCACCGCGCTTCCACCAACGTGGTCCTGGCGGCGGGCGTGTAGCGCCGCAGCAGCAGCGCCACCTCGCGTTCGGTGCCTGCGTCCAGCAGGTCGCGCTCGTTCATCCACTCGTCGTCGAACACCGTGTCCAAGTACTTCTCCCCGCCGTCGCACACGATGGTGACCACGGTGGAGCCCGGTGGGAACTCCTCGAGCCGGGTGAGCGCGGCGTACACCGAACCGCCCGCAGACCCGCCGATCATCAGGCCCAGCTCGGCCGCCACCGCGCGGGCGGTCGCGAAGGCCGCCACGTCGGTGACCTTCACGCCCTCGTCCAGCAGCGAATAGTCGACGGCGGTGCCGATGGTGGCGCCGGGCGGGGTGCCGGTGCCCGACTGCCAGTACGGCCCGCCCGGCCCGCCGAAGGCGATCGAGCCGACCGGTTCGACCCCGATGACGTACGGCGTGCAGCCGAGCTGGCGCAGGCGGGTGGCGGTGCCGAACAGCGAGCCTCCGGTGCCCACGGCGGACAGCAGGATGTCGACGCGCTCGACGTCTTCGAGCAATTCCTCGGCCACCGGGTAGTAGCCCACCGCGTTGGCGTCGTTGTTGTGCTGCTCGGTGAAGTAGGCGTCGTCCCGCTCGGCCGCCATCGCCTCGGCGAGGTCCTCCCGTGCCGAGGTGGCCAGGTTGTCGTCGCCCTCGTCGGCGACGAACACCAGTTCCGCACCCATTGCCCGCATCGCGCGCAGTTTGTCCTTACATGCGTGATGGTCGACCACTGCGGTGAAGCGATACCCACGTTCCGCCGCGACTACCGCCAGGCCCAGCCCGGTGTTCCCGGACGTGGACTCGATGATATGTCCGCCACTGCGCAGCAAACCGCGACGCTCGGCGTCGAGCACCATCTCGCGCGCCATCCTGATCTTGGCCGCGCCGGTCGGGTTGAACTGCTCCAGTTTCAGTAGCAGGCGAGTGCCCGTCGCGGTGGCCGCGAGCTCGAACAGCGGCGTGCGGCCGATCAGATCCGTCACGCGCGTGACGAGCGGCATTGATGTCTCCTGGTTCTGTCGGGTGGTCGGGTCAGTTGCCGTCGCGTGTCCAGCGGAAGCGCTCGCCGGGTGCGTCGTGCAGGACGACTTTCGGTGGGATGGGCAGTTCATGGAAGGCGGACTCGTTCGAATCCATCTGGTAGCCGGCGGTATTGGGATAGATCAGCAGATCGCCGACCTCGGCGGGGCGGGGCAGCGGCACCCGCCGCCAGCTCAGCATGTCGGAATCCAGACAGGTGGCCGCGCCGACGCTGGTCGGTGTCACGGCGCCGGGGCGCGCGGGCCACAGGACCGGATCGGGCAGGTACTCGCTGTCGAACCATTGCTCCGAGAGACTGAGGCTGGTGCCGTCGACGGTGAGCAAGCGGTAGGGCTCGCCGTGCGCGTGCCTGACCTTGCTGCCCTGGACGCGGAAGACGGTGCAGCCCGCGTGCGCGAGCAGCGCGCGTCCCGGCTCGATGGCCAGCCGCACGGCGTTGTCGCGCAGCCGCCCGGCGAGATCGGCGTGGTCGAGGATCTGGGCGAGCATGGCCGCGCCGGGCACCGGAAAGTGGTACGGATAATACGAATCGAAGGACTTCCCGGAGTGGAACCACCGCCTGTCCACTCGCGCGGTGAACTCCATCGCGGCCTCCGCCGGGACGTAGTCGACACCGAAGCCGCCGCCGATCGACACGGTGGTGGCCGGATGGCCCAGGGTGCGCGCGTGCAGGCAGCGGGCGATCAGCTCGCCCGCCAGTTCCGCGCGTGCCACCGCGTCGTAGCCGGACAGGTGGAAACTGAAGCCTTCCAGTCGAATCGACTCGTGTGCGCCGCACAGCGCGACGGCGGCATCGATTTCGCCGGAGGTCATGCCGAACCGGCTGGCCGATGCCGCGGGCAGCACGCGGATCAGCACGCGGGCGGGCTCGTCGGGGAACGCCAGCCCGGCGAGCCGTTCGAGTTCCCCGAGATCGTCCACGGCGATCAGCGCGCCGTGCCGGGCAGCCAGCCACAGCAATTCGTCGGCCTTGGCCGGGCCGGTCACCATGAGTTCGTCACCGCGCACGCCCTGTGCCAGCGCGGCGGTCAATTCACCGACGCTGGCGACGTCGACGCCGGCGCCGTGTTCCGCGCACGCCCGCGCGACGCACGCGGACTTGTTCGCCTTCTTGCCGTAGTAGATGGCGCCGTGCACCCCGGCGTGCGCGAACGCGGCGCGAAACGCCCGGATGTTCTGCCCGACCCGCGCCGGATACATCACGTGGAACGGGCCGCCCAGCGCGAAAGCCAGGTCGCCGAGCAGATCCGGATCGGCGAGCAGGCGGCGCTCCCACGGATCGAGATGCGCTGGCATCGGCGCGGCGCTGATCGAATCGCGCTCCGCCGCCTCGTTCCCCGGCTCCACGGTGACACTCACGTGTTCTAGTCCCACAGCGGCACCTCCGTGCCACGGCCTTCCGCGATCGCCCGCTCCGCCAGCGCGTGGGCCACCGCGATGTCGGTCAGCACCAGCCCGCTGTTGTAGACGAAAATGCGCTCGTCGTCGGAGCGGCGCGCGACCGCGCGGCGATTCAGGATCTGCGGCAGCTCGGCGTCGACCGTGCGCAGCGTGCCGTCGGGTCCGGCCATGTCGGTGCCGGTCAGCGCCATCTGCTCGGCGCTGGTCGCGATCACGCGGTCGGCGTCGATCAGCGTCGACGGCGCGAGCCCGTAGCCGACCAGCACGGCCACCGAACCCGCTGCCAGATCGTCGGATTCGAGCGCAACCTCGGTCCCCGGGCCCGCCGTCGCGAGCACGACATCGGCGGTGGCCGCCGCGGCGCGTGGATCGGTGACGGTCTCGAGCAGCGCGTGCGGATGGTGTTCGGCGAGCCCGCGGTGCACGGCCGCCAAGCCCTCGGGGTGCGTTCCGTAGACCATCAGCTTGCGCAGCTGCGGGTTCGCCGCGAGCAGGTGCGGCAGGGCGTTGCGCCCCTGGGTGCCGGTGCCGATCAGCAGCACGCTCTGCGCGCCGCGCCGGATCGTCTCGCGCACCAGCAGGGCCGACACCGCGGGCGTGCGCAGCGCGCCGACCCGCGCGCAGTCCATCATCGCGATCGGCGCGCCGGTGCTGTCGTCGTAGAGCGTGATGGTGGTGTAGTACCGCTTCGTGCTGCGATCGTGGCCGGGGTCGAACTTGTAGGAGGTCTTCATCGCCACCACGCGCCTGCGGCCGTCCCGGCCGAGCATGGCGTAGGCGACCGACCAGCCGTCCGGGTTCGCGACGCTGAGCTTGCGCGGGTTGTCCGAATCGCCTGCCGCCAGCGCCAGATACGCCTCTTCCACCGCGCGCACCACCGCGGCCGGTGTGATCGGCACGTCGGCGAGGTCGCTGCGGCTCAACACCCGCAGGGGTGTGCTTCGGTCACGCGTGCTCAAGGGGTCCTCGATCATGTCGTACTGCATCCCGCTCCTGAGTGCCGCTCTCGACCGGCGGGGTGACCGCCGCTCGGAACGGGGCTACGGTTTGTTGCCCGTAGCCATTCTCGTCGGCTTCCTCGGCGCGCCGCCGCCGTTCGGGAAGCCGGATGTTCACTCGCTTGAGCCACCGGTCGGTGCCGTCGTATCGCGCGGTGAACGGCACCCGGCCGTGCACGGCGACGTCGTTGTCCACGAGCAACAGCTCGCCGGGGGACAGGGCGGCGGTCACGCAGACGCGTTCGAGTTCGGCGGCGAGGTGTTCGTAGGCCGCGCGGAACTCCGGGTCGGCGTCGGCGAGCGGGGTGTACGCCGGGTCGTAGCGCAGGGTCTGCTGCTCGGGGCCTGCGGCGCTCCACAGCGTCGGAACCGATGTGGCCGTGTGGAATTCGTGGCCGTCGCCGTAGGAGACGTCCGGCAGGATCGGCAGTGTGGGAGTGCTGAGCAGTTCGCGCTGGGCGGTGGACAGCTCGATCCGGCGCACCGACGACACGGTGGTGCCGACCAGATCCGGGTTGCGCAGGCAACCGAGCATCAGCAGGTTGGCCCGCCGCGGATGGAAGGCGTCCTCGGTGTGCGGGCTCAGCAGCACTTTGCTGCTGGCCCCGGACTGCTCGTGCTCGTGACCGGCCGCGGGCACGATGTTGTTGACCAATCGCCCGTCCTGCTGGCCCTGCCAGCCGAACGGCTCGCCCGCACTGCGCGCCAGCAGCAGCATCACCAGGTCGAGTTCGAACGAATGCGCGCGCCGCCGCGGATCGCCGCTCCAGCGCGCCGCCTCCCGCCAGTTCGGCGGTGTCGGGCCGAACTCGTTGTCGGCCAGTGGAAGACGGCCGACGACGGCGGCGCCCGCGGCGGTGGCGGGCGGGCGCATGGCGTGACGGACCTCGTCGGGCAGACGCGCGGCGCCGGCATCGATCCGTTCGATGAGCGCCGGGTCCGTGAGGGTCCGGGCGGCGGCGGCCGGATCGGTGAGCGCGAGATCGAGTGTGGCGGAGATCTCTCTGGCCAGAGCGCGCACCGCACGGCCCGCCTCCGGGGAGAGCTCACGTCGTTCGAGATCTTGGGGGTGAAGCGTCTTACGTTCGGAGAGAACGCTTTTCACCGGGCTTCCCTTCTTCGCATCGGTGGGAAAAGCAGGGTTCACGATTAGTATGGGAAGGTAGCCCTTCGCACGTAGTGAAGCAAGGCTTACCTAAGCGAGTCGGGGAAAAAATAGCCAAATCGTATAACTTCGGCTCGGGGGTGGTGGGCTCGGCTCGCCCGAGCCGAGGTTTGCGGGAGATGCGCCCTAGCGCTGCCGTTTTGATGCCGGTATCGGTGAGTCGCGCAACGCATTAGGCTAGCCTGTCCTGATCGAAGCGCTGTGCGCGGTACCGCCGCGGGTTCGGTCAGGAAGAGGGACAGCACAATGGTTTTGAATCGACGGGACCTGCTGCGGTCGAGTCTCGGGGTGGGGGCGGTGCTGCTGGCGGCCGCCTGTTCCGATGACGCCGACACGTCCGGACCGGCGCGGCGTGGCGGCACCCTGCGGGTCGGCGCGCTCGGCACCGCCGCGCGCATCGAACGCGACCCGCACGCCAACCTCAGCAACGACAGCGACTTCCTCGTCACCTCTCTGGTCTACGACGCCCTCACCGTGCCGGGCGGCAACCCGAATGTCCTGCCGCGCTTGGCCGCCCGGTGGGAGCCGGACGCGGACCGGCGGCGCTGGAGCTTCACCCTGGCCGAGAACGCGACCTTCCACGACGGAAGCCCGGTGACCTCCGAGGACGTGGTGTGGTCGCTGCGCAGGCTGCGCACGGTCGGCGGCGCGTCGAAGATGCCCGTGGCCGTGGAGGACATCACCGCCGACGGGCCGAATCGAGTGGTGCTGGCCGTGCCGGAACCGAATACCCAGCTGCCGCTGCTGGTCCGGTTGATGACGTTCACGGTGAAGAAGGACACCACCGACTTCACCAGGGCCATCGGCACCGGGCCGTTCCGGTTGGAGTCCTATCAGGGCGGCAACGCCAGGCTGGTGCGCAACGAGCAGTGGCACGGCGGCCCGCCGCTGCTGGACGCCATCGAGGTCACCATGTTCGAAAGCGTGACCGCGCTGGGCAACGCGGTGCTCGGCGGGCAGATCGACCTGGCCTCCAACGTCGGCGCGATCGCGGGCCGCACCGCCGAGGGACGTGGTGACCTGACGGTCGTGCGGCGCTCGAACGACACCGTGGTCGGCGTCGCCATGCGCACCTCCGACGGTCCGTTCGCCGACGTGCGGGTCCGCACCGCCGTCCGGCTGGGCGTCGACCGCAAAGCCTTGGTCAACCAGGTGCATTCCGGATACGGGACGGTGGCCAACGATGTTCTCGGCACGGCCGATCCGCTCTACGACACCTCGCTCGCCCAGCGCACCCGCGACGTCGAACGGGCGAAAGCGCTGTTGCGCGAGGCGAATTTCGACACCGGGCGCAGCTACCCGATCGTCACCAAGGCGGAGGCGCCCGGTGAAGTGGAATCGGCGAAGGTGATCGCCACCCAGCTCGCCGAGATCGGCATCCGGCTCGACGTGGTCACCCAGGAGCCGAACGCCTTCTACGACCAGACCTGGCTGAAGGCGCCGCTGTACACCATCTCGTGGGGCACCAACGATTCCACGCTCTTCTTCGCGAGCAAATTGCTGTCGAGCGGATCGAACCGCAACGAAACGAACTTCAAAGACGCGGCATTCGACGCCGCGACCGCGAAAGCCCTCGCCGCGCACACCGACGCGGAGTACCGGCAGGCCGCTCAGGAGTTGCAGCGCATCCAGTACGAGCGCGGCGGCTACCTGGTCTGGGGCATGGCCGACGGCGTCGACATCGCCGCCTCCCGGGTGCGCGACCTGCCCACGCTCGGCGGCTTCGCCCGCGTCCAGCTGGAAAAGGCCTGGCTGGCCGGGTGATGTTCTTCGCGCGATTGCTGCTGCGGCGCGTCATCCTGCTGGTGACGCTGCTGGCCTGCGTCTTCGTCGCCGTGGACCTGCTGCCGGGCGACTCCGCCCGCGCGGTCCTCGGCCGGGAGGCCACCCCGGAGCAGATCGCGGCCAAGGAACGCGAACTCGGACTGGACCGGCCGCTGTGGGTGCGGTTCTGGAACTGGATATCGGGCGTGGTCACCGGCGATTTCGGGCGCACCGCACGCGGCAGGCCGGTGAACGACCTGCTCGCCGACAAATTCCCGCCGACGCTGCTGCTCGGTGGCCTCGCCCTCGCGGTGACCGTGCTCGCGTCGCTCGCACTCGGCGCGTGGTGGGCGACGCGGCCTGGCAGCGTGGCCGCGCGCGTGCTCCAGCCGGCGACGACCACCGCGGTGGCCGTACCCGAGTTCGTGATCGCCACGGTGCTGATCCTGGTGTTCGCGCTGGCGCTGGGCTGGCTGCCCGCGGTCACCGTCACCGGCCGGTCGGGGATGCCGGCCGGTCCGGAGATGCTGGTGCTGCCGGTGCTCGCGCTGGCGCTGCCCCAGATCGGGTGGAACACCAGGGTGGTGCGCGCCGCCCTCTCCGACGCCGCGCTCGCTCCCCACGTGGAAAGCGCCGTGCTGGACGGTGTTGCGGGCCGGGCCGTGCTGGCGCGGCACGTGCTGCCGTTCGCGTTGCCGACGATCGTCGCCAGCTTCGCCACCACGGTCGGGATGCTGCTCGGCGGTGCCCTCGTGGTGGAGACCGTGTTCAACTATCCCGGTCTCGGCGCGGTCCTGGCCGGTTCGGTGGCCGATCGCGACACCTCGGTGGTCGCCGCGGTGGTGGCGTTGTCCGGAGTGTCGATCATGGTCGTGCTCGCCGTCGCCGACGGCATCCGCGCCTGGTCGTTACGGGGGCGGCGATGAAGGTCTCCGCCGCGGCCGCCCGGCCGGTGCGACGGCTCGGCCGTCTGGCCGTCGCGCCCGCCCTGCTGGTCACGCTGCTGGCGGCGCTCGGGCCGTCGCTGGCGCCGCACCCGGCGGAGGAAGCGATCGGCATCCCGTTCGGCGACCCCGGCGCCGGCGCGCCGCTGGGCACCGACCGCCTCGGCCGCGACGTGCTCAGCCAATTGCTCTACGGCGGCTGGGGATTGCTGCTGGTGGCCGCGATCATCGCGGTGCTGGTGACCGGCTCGTCGTGTGTCCTCGGCGCGGTGGCGGCGCTGCGCCCGCGGATCGGCGAGTGGATCGAACTCGGCACCGACCTGTTCATCCTGCTGCCCGCGGTGCTGGGCATCCTGCTCGTGCTGACCTCGTGGCCGGACGCGGGCCCCATGGGGCTGATCGTTCTCGCGCTGCTGTTCGGCGTCCCTTATTGCGCCAGGATCTTCACGGCCGCCGCCGCCGGGGTCGCGGCCTCCGGATACGTGGAGAGCGCGCGGGCCGCCGGTGAGTCGCTCGCGCACTTGGTGTTGCGCGAAGTGATCCCGAACCTGCGCGCGGTCTCGACGACTCAGCTCGGGTTGCGTTTCGTCGCGGCGGTCTATCTGGTGAGCACGGCGTCGTTCCTGCAACTGCCCACCACGCTCGGTGCGAGCAACTGGGCGGTCATGGTGCGCGAGAACGCCTCCGGCATGCTGCTCAACCCTTTGGCCGTGCTCGCCCCGAGCCTGGCCATCGCGATCGTCGCGGTGAGCGTGAACCTGGCGGTGTCGGCATTCGGCGGAGGGGAGCGGGAATGAACGCGAACGTCACCACGAGCGCGCGCCGGACGGCCGAAGCGGACGGAAAGGTCCGGGCCGATCTCGTCGCGGTCGACGGCTTGACCGTGCTCGGTCCGGACGGGCGCGAATTGGCCGGTCCCGCGACCTTCCGGATACCGGCGGGCACGGTCACCGCGCTCACCGGTCCGTCCGGGTCGGGCAAGACCACCGTGATGCGCGCGCTGCTCGGACAGCTGCCGTCGGCCGCGGCGCGTGCGACGGGAACGGCCTCGGTCGCCGGACATGATGTGCTCACGCTGGATCGCTGCGCGCTGCACCGGTTCCGGCGCAGGAACATCGCCTACGTCGGGCAGGACCCCGGCTCGGCGCTGAACCCGCTGCTGCGCGTGCGCGCCCTGCTGCGCGAAGTCGCGCCGGACGCGTCCGATGCCACGCTGACCGACACGCTCGCGCTGGTCGGCCTGTCGCCGGAATACCTGCGCCGCCGCCCCGGCGAGCTCTCCGGCGGCCAGCAGCGGCGTGTCGCCCTGGCCAGGGCGCTGATCCGCCGCACCGGCGTGCTGGTGCTCGACGAACCGCTCGCCGGGCTGCACGGGGCGCTGCGCACCGACATCGCCGGACAACTCGCTGCGCTCGCCCGCGAACGATCGGCGGCGATCCTGCTGTCCGGGCACGACACCGCGCTGGTGCATTCCATCGCCGATGACATCGTCGAACTCGGTGCCGTCCGCCCGGAGACCTCGCATCCGGTTCGGGTGAGTGGTCAGCCGGACCGAACCCTCGGCGCGGCAGTGCGTTCGCCGGTCGCGTCCGGCGGCACGGCGTTCGCCGATTCGGGCGAGGAACCGGGAGATTCCGAGGAGCACCGCTTCGGTATCGGTTCGGCGCGGAACGGATTCGCAGGTGCGCGTGCCGTGTCGGGCCACGGTCCGGCGTCCACTGACCGGGACGAGCCCGCGGCGGCGCGAGCGCGCAACGGGCACAAGCCTGCGGACGACCGGCCCCGGGACATCGTGCTGCGGGCCGAGGGAATCGCCGCCTCGATCGACGGACACCAGGTGCTCGCCGACATCGACCTCGCGCTCGCGGCGGGCTCGGCGCTCGCGGTGGTGGGTGCGTCGGGCGCGGGCAAGACCACCTTGGCGCGCGTGATCGCGGGGCTGCACCACTCGGCGACCGGATCGCTCGAGCTGCGTGGCGAGCCGATCGCCGTCGGCGCGAACCGGCGCATCCCGCGCGGCGCGGGCGGTATTCAACTGGTCACCCAGAATCCCCGGTCCGCGCTCAACCCGCGCCGCACCGTGGCGCAAACGCTCGGCCGCCCCCTGCGGCGGATCGGGCGCGTCGCACGCCGGGACCTTCCGCGGCGGATCGCGGAACTCCTCGCCGCCGTCGAGCTGACCGCTGATCTGGCCGCCCGCTATCCGCACGAGTTGTCCGGCGGACAGCGCCAGCGGGTCGCGCTGGCCCGCGCGCTCGCCGCCGAACCCGCCGTGCTGCTGTGCGACGAGATCACCTCGGCGCTGGACCACACCACCGCGGCGGCGATCATGGCGCTGCTGGACCGGATCCGGATCGAACGCGGCACCGCCCTGCTGGTCATCACCCACGACCTGGCGCTGGTCGCCGAATACTGTCACAAGCTGCTGGTTCTGGACCACGGGCGCATCGTCGAATCCGGGCATACCGCAACGGTTCTCGCGGCGCCCGCGCACAACGCGACCAGCCGACTGCTCGTCTGACCAGCCGCAGGCGGGTCATGCCAGCCCCCGACACGCAGTGGACTCCGTCACCGGCTCGGCCCGGGCACGCGCCGTCATCTGGATCATGGAAGGTGTGTTGCGAAAGACCGGCGTCTGCGCCGCCGTCCTGGTGTTTCTCGGGCTCGCCGGTTGCGGGGGCGACCGCACCCCGATCCCGGAGGGCATCCCGCCCGGACCGGGCACCCCGCTGCCCGTGATCGACCTGGACGCTCCCGGCCGCACGGCCGTCCAGTTGCACGGCTGGGCCGACGAGCAGGCCGACCGGCTCGGCATCCCGCCGATCGCGCTGGAGGCCTACGGCTACGCGGCGGCCGTGATGACCAGGGCTCGCCCCGACTGCGGCATCGCGTGGACGACGCTGGCGGGCATCGCGAGCGTGGAGAGCAAGCACGGCACCCACCGCGGCGCACGGGTCGGCGAGGACGGCTCGGTCCGCCCGCCGATCATCGGCGTCCCGCTGGACGGCTCACCCGGCGTCGCCCGGGTCGATGACACCGACGGCGGCGCGCTCGACGGCGACCCGGTGCACGATCGCGCCGTCGGCCCGCTCCAATTCATCCCGGAGACCTGGAAGCGCTGGGGCGTCGACGCCAACGGAGACGGCGTCGCGGACCCGCAGAACATCGACGACGCCGCGCTCACCGCCGCCAGGTACCTGTGCGCCAGCGGCGGCGACCTCACCTCCGAGCACGGCTGGCAGCGGGCGCTGCTCACCTACAACCAGTCGCACAGCTACCTGCTGACGGTGCGCGACCGGGCCGCGACCTACAGCATCGGCCGCCGCGTGTGATGCCTCGGTCCCCGGAGTGCCGGTTACCCGCCGCGCTGACGGGACGATAGGCTCGCAGCGCACGGCCCATCCCGTGAGACCTACCGTGTCAGCAGCCGAAGGAGTGTCGTTTTCGTGGCCATCATCGAACAGGTCGGAGCTCGCGAGATCCTGGATTCCCGCGGTAACCCCACCGTCGAGGTCGAGATCGCTCTCGACGACGGCACCCTGACCCGGGCGGCCGTGCCCTCCGGCGCGTCCACCGGCGAGCACGAGGCCGTCGAACTGCGTGACGGCGGCGAGCGCTACGGCGGCAAGGGCGTGCGCAAGGCGGTCGAAGGCGTGCTCGACGAGATCGCGCCCGCCGTCATCGGCCTCGACGCCGTGGAGCAGCGCACCGTCGACCAGGTGCTGCTCGACCTGGACGGCACCCAGGACAAGTCCCGCCTCGGCGCCAACGCCCTGCTCGGCGTCTCGCTGGCCGTGGCCCGCGCCGCCGCCGAGTCCTCCGGCCTGGAGCTGTTCCGCTATCTCGGCGGTCCGAACGCGCACGTGCTGCCGGTCCCGATGATGAACATCCTCAACGGCGGCGCGCACGCCGACACCGGCGTCGACGTGCAGGAATTCATGGTCGCCCCGATCGGAGCGCCCACCTTCAAGGAGTCGCTGCGCTGGGGCGCCGAGGTCTACCACGCGCTGAAGTCGGTGCTCAAGGCCAAGGGCCTGGCCACCGGTC
Source organism: Nocardia sp. NPDC003726 (assembly GCF_053586955.1). Lineage (NCBI taxonomy): Bacteria > Bacillati > Actinomycetota > Actinomycetes > Mycobacteriales > Nocardiaceae > Nocardia > Nocardia sp. NPDC003726. Next base: position 27,984 of record NZ_JBSFNF010000041.1, read on the forward strand.
TCGGTGACGAAGGCGGTTTCGCGCCCGACGTGGCCGGCACCAAGGCGGCGCTGGACCTGATCAGCGAGGCCATCGACAAGACCGGCCTGAAGCTGGGCAGCGACGTGGCGCTGGCGCTGGACGTGGCGGCCACCGAGTTCTACACCACCGGCAGCGGCTACAAGTTCGAGGGCGTGGTGCGCTCGGCCGAGGAGATGGCGCAGTTCTACGCCGAACTGATCGGCGCCTACCCGCTGGTGTCCATCGAGGACCCGCTGTCGGAGGACGACTGGGACGGCTGGGTGAGCCTGACCGACCAGATCGGCGACAAGATCCAGCTCGTCGGCGACGACCTGTTCGTCACCAACCCGGAGCGCCTGGAAGAGGGCATCGCCAAGGGCGCCGCCAACGCGCTGCTGGTCAAGGTGAACCAGATCGGCACGCTCACCGAGACCCTGGACGCGGTGGAGCTGGCGCACCGCAACGGCTACAAGACGATGATGTCGCACCGGTCCGGCGAGACCGAGGACACCACCATCGCCGATCTCGCGGTCGCGGTGGGCAGCGGCCAGATCAAGACCGGCGCCCCCGCGCGCAGCGAGCGGGTCGCCAAGTACAACCAGCTGCTGCGCATCGAGGACGCGCTCGGCGATTCGGCGCGCTACGCGGGAGAAGTCGCTTTTCCCCGCTTCGCGTTCGAAGGCTGAGCTGCGGCACGAGCGAAGGGTCCCGGAGGAGGTAGCGTGCGTGCTCACGCGGAACGCCGGGACTGCCGCGAAGTAGAGACCGAGGCGTGAGATGACGGAGCGACGTGCGCGTGGGACCAGTCCGGCCGGACGCGGGGACCGCCGCACGTCGCGTGCCGCCGGATCGCGCCCGGCCGATGCCGCCGCCAAGCGCGGTCGCAGGCGATCGGAGTCGGCGGAGAAGCCGAAGCCGCGCAAGCACGCCTCCGGTCCGGCCGGTGACCGGCACGAGCACACGTTCCTCGGGCTCTCCACCGGCAAGGCGGTGATCCTGGCGATGGTGGTGTGCGGGCTCGCGCTCACCCTCGCCGTGCCGATGCGCACGTATTTCACCCAGCGCGCGGAGGCCGCGCAGCTGGCGCAGCAGCGCGAAGAGCTCGAGACGGATCTGGCCCGGTTGCGCGATCGTCGTGCCCAGCAGCAGGATCCGGCCTACATCCGCAGCGAGGCGCGCGACCGCCTGCGCCTGGTGATGCCCGGCGAGACGCCGTACATCGTGCAGGTGCCCGGCATCGAGGCGCCCGCGCCGCCGCCCGCTCCCACCAGAGCCAGGCAACCCGAGCCCTGGTACACCGAATTGTGGCGCAGCATCGCCGAGCCGCAGCCGACGCCGGAGGCCGCCGCGCCACTCCCGCAAGCACCGGAAGGACATAGGTGACCGCACCCACCGACCAGGATCTCGCGATCATCGCCGAGCAGCTGGGCCGCGAGCCGCGCGGCGTGCTCGCCATCGCCTACCGCACCCCGGACGGGATCCCGGCCGTTGTGAAGACCGCGCCCAGGTTGCCGGACGGCACCCCCTTCCCGACCCTCTACTACCTCACCGATCCCCGTCTCACCGCGGAGGCGAGCAGGCAGGAATCCGCCGGTGTGATGCGGGAGATGACCGAGCGGCTCGCCGTCGATCAGGAGCTGGCCGCCGCCTACCGCGCCGCGCACGAGAGCTATCTGGCCGAACGCGACGAAATCGAATCGCTGGGCACCGATTTCACCGGCGGCGGGATGCCGGAGCGGGTCAAGTGCCTGCACGTGCTGATCGCCCACGCACTGGCCAAGGGCCCGGGCGTGAATCCGCTCGGCGACGAGGCCGTGGCGCTGGCCGCCGAGCACGGCCTGCGCGGCACCGCGATCCCGGCCGACTGGCCCGCGTCCCGGCCGACTCGAGAGACTGGAGCACAGTGATGAGTGACCGGGTAGCCGCCGTCGATTGCGGCACGAACTCCATCCGCCTGCTGATCGCCGACGTGCGCGGTGACGGACGCCTGGCCGACGTGCACCGCGAGATGCGCATCGTCCGTCTCGGTCAGGGCGTCGACGCGACCGGCTCGCTGGCGCCGGAGGCGATCGAACGCACCCGCGCCGCCTTGGCCGACTACGCGGCGCTGATGCGCGAAGCGGGGGTCGGCCGGGTGCGAATGGTGGCCACGTCCGCCACCAGGGACGCCGCCAACCGGGAGGACTTCTTCGCCATGGCCCGCGCCGAACTCGGCGCCGTGGTCGAGGGCGCGGAAGCCGAGGTGATCACCGGCGACGAGGAGGCGCGCCTGTCGTTCGCCGGCGCCATCGGCGAATTGTCCAGCGCCGCAGGTCCTTTCGTCGTGGTCGATCTGGGCGGCGGTTCCACCGAGCTGGTGTTCGGGGACAGCGAGGGGGTGCGGGCCGCGTTCTCCGCCGATATCGGCTGTGTGCGGATCACCGAACGGTGCCTGGCGGGCAACCCGCCGACCGCCGAGGAGATCGCCTCCGCCCGCGCCTTCGCCACCGAGCGGTTGGCCGAAGCGTTCACGCACGTGCCGGTGGAAGGGGCGCACACCTGGGTCGGCGTGGCGGGCACGATGACCACGCTCGCCGCGGTCGCGCTCGACCTTCCCGAATACGATTCGCAGCGCGTGCATCTCACCCGATTGACTTCCGAGCAGGTGCACCAGGTCTGCGATCGGCTGATCGCCATGGATCACGATCAGCGCGCCGCGCTGGGTCCGATGCATCCCGGCCGGGTGGACGTGATCGGCGGCGGCGCGATCATCACCGAAGTGCTCGCCGAGGAGTTGTCCCGGCGGGCGGGCATTTCCGAGCTGGTCGTCAGCGAGCACGACATTCTCGACGGCATCGCGCTGTCGATCGCCTGAACCGGCCCGGTCGCTGGACGGATACCGGCCCGGTCAGTTCTGCGGGACGTGGCCGTTGAGCTTCACTTCGGCGTGCGCGTCGGCTCCAGGGCGGTCTCCGATGCCGATGCCCCTCCCTCGGCGCGCCTTGCCGACGGCGATATCGGCGAGCCGGGACAGCGATTCCATGTTGCGCGGCACCAGAAGCAGTTCCTGCAGCACGTTGGGCACCAAGGTGCCCAACCCGCGTTCGGAGTGTTCGTACATCCGGATCTGCGTTTCGCCCGGCACGGTTTCCACCAGCTCCAGCCGGATCCACGCGGCGCCGAGCGGCGAGAGCTTGGCCTCCAGCTCCAGCATGTGCGGCGGTTCGGCCGAAACGACCCGCGTGGTGTCGTTGACGGTGAACGGCCACACGCCCGCGCTGTAGTGCAGCACGGAGCCCGGGCCCGGCCACGCTTCGTCGACGTCGCGGATGTGCGTCGCGCCGACCACCCAGGCGGCGAACAGCCATCCGTCGGCCAAGACGTCGAAGACTTGTTCCGGTGTCGTCGGCACGGTGATTTCCACGTGGACCATCAGCTCAACGCTTTCTGGGTGCGGTTTGCCTGTCGATTGCGGGGTGCCCGGTGGTGGGGTGGGCAAACCACGTCTCGGGATCTGATTCGCCGTCGCGCGTGAACAGAACAAACGAATCGTCCCCGGCGTCGTCCGAGATGCGATCTTCTGAGCATGGTCGAACCGGAAACATCGCCTCGGACGCTTCGTCTACTACTAGGCGACCGAGGGCGGTGCGGGCTTGGCCGAGGACACGGCCATCGGCGCCTGCGGCGGCCTGTGCTCCGTGCTGGGCGGCTGGGTCGCCGACCGTTTGCTCAGAATGCGGCGGCCGTGGTTGCGCGGTGTTGACGGCACTGTATTTTTTCTCGGATGGTCTCGGCACATCGATGTCGGGTAGTTTGGCTCGGTTCTATGACCCAGGTCACGAGTTCGCGTACTTCGGTATCACCGAGACGGCCGTGGCGTGTGCGGGGGCTGATCGTCGCCGCCATCGCGCCATGGCTCCGCGAATTCACGGCCGGCGTGCATCCACTCGCCGTGTGGGTACAGAACACAAGCAAGCAGCAAGGATTAAGGAGAACGCGTGACCAACCCCGGGCCACGAGCCGATTCGGCGGGTGATGTCTCGTCTCGATGGGGCGGTCTGTTCCGCACCAAGTCCATCGAACAGTCGATCCGCGACACCGACGAACCCGACTCGAAACTACGCAAGGACCTGACCGCCTGGGATCTCACCATCTTCGGCGTGGCCGTCGTGGTCGGCGCGGGCATCTTCACCCTCACCGCGCGCACCGCGGGCAATGTCGCGGGTCCGTCCGTCTCGCTCGCCTTCGTGTTCGCCGCCATCGCCTGCGGGCTGACCGCGCTGTGCTACGCCGAGTTCGCCTCCACCGTGCCGGTGGCTGGCAGCGCCTACACCTACTCCTACGCCACCTTCGGCGAACTCGTCGCCTGGATCATCGGCTGGGACCTGATCCTGGAGTTCGCGCTCGCCGCCGCCGTCGTGGCGAAGGGCTGGTCGCAGTACCTCGGCGAGGTGATCGGCACCTCCCCGATCGCGCATCTCGGCCCGGTGACCTTCGACTGGGGCGCGGTGCTGCTGATCACGGTGCTCGGCGTGCTGCTCGCGACCGGCACCAAGGTGTCCTCGCGGGTGTCGGCGGTGGCCGTCGCGATCAAGCTGGGTGTGATCGCGCTGGTGCTGGTCGTCGGCCTCACCTATTTCAAGTCCTCGAACCTCACGCCCTACATCCCGCCGTCGCAGCCCGGTGAGCGGGGTGAAGGGCTGCGGCAGTCGCTGTTCTCCTTCCTGACCGGCGCCGGGGCCAGCAACTTCGGCTGGTACGGCCTGCTCGCCGCCGCCAGCCTGGTGTTCTTCGCGTTCATCGGCTTCGACGTGGTCGCCACGACGGCGGAGGAGACCCGCAATCCGCAGAAGGCGGTGCCGCGCGGCATCCTCGGCTCGCTGCTCATCGTGACGGTCCTGTACGTGGCGGTGTCGCTGGTGCTCACCGGCATGGTGCCCTACACCGAGTTGTCGGGTAACGACGCGACGCTGGCCACGGCGTTCGGCATCCACGGGGTGACCTGGGCGAAGAACATCATCTCGATCGGCGCCCTCGCCGGGCTCACCACGGTGGTCATGGTGATGTACCTCGGGCAGACCCGGGTGCTGTTCGCGATGTCGCGCGACGGGCTGATGCCGCGCAAGCTCGCGCACACCGGCAAGAACGGCACGCCGGTGCGGGTCACCGCCATCGTCGGCGTCGCGTGCGCGCTGCTGGCCGGCTTCGTGGACTTCGGCACGCTGGAGGAGATGGTCAACATCGGCACGCTGTTCGCGTTCGTGCTGGTGTCGGTGGGCGTGCTGATCCTGCGGCGCACCCGCCCTGACCTGCCGCGCGGATTCCGGGTGCCCCTCGTGCCGGTGATCCCCGTCCTTGCGGTGCTGTCGTGCCTGTGGCTGATGCTGAATCTCTCGGTGGAGACCTGGCTGCGGTTCCTGGTGTGGATGCTGATCGGGTTCGTCGTCTACTTCGCCTACTCGCGGCGCAACTCCGTGCTCCGGAAGGCTTCCGCCACCTAGTCGCGCGGCCGGAGTTCGGCTGCGGATAGCCTGACGCCGTGTCGCAGCGTGAGTTGGTTGTTCTCGGGACCGCTAGTCAGGTGCCGACGAAACAGCGAAACCACAACGGGTACCTGCTCAGGTGGGACGACGAGGCGATCCTGTTCGATCCCGGTGAGGGCACGCAACGGCAGATGACCTATGCCGGAGTGACCGTCACCGGGCTCACCCGGATCGCCATCACCCATTTCCACGGCGACCACAGTCTCGGGCTGGCCGGAGTGGTGCAGCGGATCAACCTCGACCGGGTGCCGCATCCGGTGGACGTCTGCTTCCCGGCGTCCGGCGCGGCGTACTACGAGCGTCTGGTCAACGCGACGTCCTACTATCACCGCGCCGAGCTGCGCCCCCGTCCGATATTCGGACCAGGCCCCGTGGACCTGCCCGAGGCGCCGTTCACGGTGACGGCGGTCGCGCTCTCGCATCCGGTGGAGGCTTTCGGCTATCGGCTCAGCGAGCCGCCCGGCCGCCGCATCCTGCCGGACCGGCTGCGCGCCCTCGGGCTGCGCGGCCCGGTCATCTCCGAACTGCAACAGCGCGGCAGCGTCGAGTTCGAGGGGCGGACGATCACTTTGGCCGAGATCAGCGAACCGCGATCCGGTCAGAGTTTCGCCTTCGTGATGGACACCCGGCTGTGCCCCGGCATCGCGGAGCTCGCCGCCGATGTCGACATGCTCGTCATCGAGGCCACCTTCCTGGACGCCGACGAACACCTCGCCGTCGAATACGGCCACCTCACCGCGGGCCAAGCCGCGCGGGTGGCCGCCGACGCGGGCGTGCGGACCCTGGTGCTCACCCACTTCTCCCAGCGCTACCGCGACCTCGACGAGCACATGGCCGAAGCGGCGAAGTACTTCACCGGCGAGATCCACATCGCCACCGACCTCGCCCGAATCCCCGTGCCGCCCCGGCGCTGACAGATCCGCCACGCCGAGAACACGCGCGGACGCTAACACCAGCCCGCCGCCGACGATCTAGTTCTCTGGGACGCCTGCCACCCCCGGGCCACGAACAACCGCCACCGGCGCCGGTCACCCGACCGCACCCTCGGCACCCGCCCACGGCCGACGCCCCGCCACCCCGGCGAATTGTCGGAATTCCGGTACAGCCGTACGACTCGGTACGCTGTCCCGGACGCCCCTATAGCCCAATTGGCAGAGGCAGCGGACTTAAAATCCGCCAAGTGTCGGTTCGAGTCCGACTGGGGGCACCTACGAAACCGCAGGTAGATCCTGTTTCCCGGCTTCCGGTGCGACGGCGTCCGCGCCCTCAGTCCGCAGTGAGTCCGCAGCAGCGGCCAGCGCGCCCCGGTTCATTGCGTCCGCGACCGGGTCCAGGTCGTCATCGAACAGATGCCCGTACAGGTCCAAGGTCAGCGTCGCCGTCTTGTGTCCCAACATCTTCTGCACGACCTTGATGTTCGCCCCCGCGCTGATCGCCAGCGACGCCGCCGTGTGCCGAAGGCCGTGCGGAACCATCCCGTCCAGACCGGTCATAGCTACCGCCTGATCGAAGGCTCAACGGAACTCTCCCAGCCGCAGGTGCCCACCGTTGCGGCTCTCGAACACCACAGGAGCACCGTCGCGGCCGTCCAGGATCGCGGCCAGCAACTCCGCCAGGAAGTCGGCACCGACTGTGAGGTGTGGTTCTTCATGTCGGTCTCCACGATCTCTGGATCAACAGAAGCAGTGCTGGCCGCGACGTGAGCCGTACCGACATACCTCCCGCAGCCGAAGAAGTGCCACCGGTTCTCTTCCGGTCAACTGCAGCGGTTCCGTCGAACCAAACCGAAGCCCCGGGATGCTATTGACAATGGACGGCCGGGCCATATCGAATACGCTTCAGTTCGACATACCATCGTCAGCGCGGCTTTCTATAGAAATCCCTAGTCGACGCTTGACGTTCCACATAAATAAGGAAGTCGCACCATCGCGCTTCCCAGATGCTCACCAGATTCCTTAGAGCATGTCTCACGTGGCTGATTTGGCGAGTTTCTTGTAGCAGGTCAGGGCCGCAGCGAGGGTGAGGAAGGCGAGGAAGTGGGTGGCCTTG
>NZ_JBSFNF010000042.1:0-34976 GCF_053586955.1 Nocardia sp. NPDC003726
ATTTTCTAGCTACGTTAGCCCTTGAACCCGCGGTTCGCGGCCCGGCTCGGGTGTGCGCGGCCGCCGCGTACGCGACGAAGGAGCAAGCGGCGGTCGCGCACACGCGAGCCACAAAGGGGCCGCGAACACTCAGCGCCGAAGGCGCGGCAATTCAGCACAGCACACCCAGCGCCGCGGGCGCTGGAGAAATCACAGCACCGGGTGGGCGCGGTAGAAGTCGCAGGCTTCTCCCGTGATGTAGCCGTCCTCGCAGCCGAAGTAGGTCTGGATGCAGGCGTTCGTCGAGCAACCGAGTTCGATCAGCTTCTGCCTGACCCGGGCGTTGCGCTCCTGCGGCGTCTCGGTCTTCGGCGCGACCGTCGCCGAGGCAGGCGCAGAACTGGGAACTGGCTGCGGCTGCCGGTCCGAGCATCCGGCGGCCAGGACCAGTCCGGTCGCCATCGTCGCGATCACCGCGGCGGGCCGCAGGGTCACATCGCGCTCCCGGACTCACCGCGCATCAGCGCGCCGAGGGACTCCCGATCGGTGACGTCCATCTTGATGCAGGCCCGGTAGAGATGGCCTTCGACGGTGCGCACCGAGACGGTGAGCCGGTCGGCGATCTGCCGGTTGGACAGGCCCGCGGCGACGAGGTTGGCGATCTCGCGTTCCCGCGCGGTCAAGGGCAAGGGTTGCGCGGCCTGCCGCAGCGCCGGGGTGCTCGCTCCGCCGCAGGCGGCGGCGAGCCGGTTGGCCGCGGCGGCGGACTCCAGCAACTTGCGCCGGTCCCCGGCGCGCTCGTGTGCCGAGGCGGCCTGCGCCGCGGCGTCGGCGGCCGACAGCAGCACGCCGATGCGCTCGAATTCGGCCGCGGCCGCGTCCAGCCCGGGTCCGTCGTGGGCGGCGAGCGCGACCGCGTGCCGCGCTTGCGCCTGGACCAGCCGCCCTTCCACCCGGTCGGCCAGTTCCGCCAGTCGCCCGGACACGGAATGGTCGCCGAAGCGGGCCGCGGTGTGCAGCGCCATGGCCTCGATCGCGTGCTGATGCGAGCGCGCGGCCGCGTCCGCGGCGCCCACCGCGATGCGGATGGCGGGCGTCACGGTTCCTTCGGCTGCGGCCAGCCAAGCACGCGCCACTTCCAGTTGCGGTTCGTACACGGCGCTGTGCCTGCCGCCCCGCGCGGTGGCGTGCGCGATCGACTCGGCGGCCTCGACGGGCCGCCCGAGCGCCGAATACGCTTCCGCCAGGCGGATTCGCGCGGGGAACATCCATGCGGCCGCGCCCTCCGCGGCCAATGCGGCCAGCGCCTGTTCCAGATTCTCGATGCCGTCCAGGAAGCGGCCCTGCGCCACATCGACGGTGCCTTGCAGGATCTTCGACATGCCCCAGGCCAGATACTGACCCGGCGATGAGTAGCCGACGAACGCCCCCGCGCAGCGCCTGGCGGCCTCCAGATCGCCCGCGAATGTCAGGGCGAGCACCTCGGCGTGCGTGGACATGAAGCGGTTGAGCCCGTCGATGTGCTCTTCCACCTCGTGCCCGCGGGCGGCGTACCGTCTGGCGTCCTCGGCCTTGCCCATCAACGCCGACGCCAGGCCGCCGCCGAACGACGCCCACCACACCGCCCACGGCGGCGCGCCGTCGGCGGACATCACCGCCTCCGCCTCGGCGATCGCGTCGTCGACGCGGTTCTCGTTCACCAGGCTGGCGGACGCAAGACCGGTGAAGATGGCCGCGATCTTCGGATGCCGCACCTTCCCGCGCACGAGCTTCAGCACCTCGTCGGCGCGATCGGCATCGCCCATGGCCCACAACAGGTTCGCCACCCTGGTGCTGCCCCAGCGCGCCAACTGCACCTCGTCGAGCTGGTCGGGGTCGAAGCTGGCCAGGGTGCGCTCGGCCTCGATCCGGTGCCCCTGCCACAGCAGGGCGCGCGCCAGCAGGTCGGCGGCCTCCACGCCGCCGCGCCGCTCCACGGCTGCGCGGGCGAAACGCTCGCCCAGCGGCAGATTCGCCAATCCGATCGCGTCGGCCGCGGCCGCTTCGAACAATTCCAGATCCGCGGATTTGTCACTGTCCAGCGCCAATTCGGCCAGCCGGATGCGGTCGGCGGCGGAATTGATCCGGCGTTCCTTGAGCGAGGAATACAACCGGCCGCGCAGCCGCCGCGCCGAGGCGATGCCGAGCCTGCGGCGGATCACCTCTCCGAACAGCGGGTGGTTGTAGCGCACGATCAGGTCGCGCGAATTCTCCACCACCCGGATCACACCGCGCGTTTCGGCGGCTTCCACCGCGTCCTCGCCCGCCAATTCGGCGAGCACGTCGAGATCGATCGGCTCGCAGAAGGTCAGCAGTTCCAGCACCCGCAGCACCGGCTCGGGCAACTGCTCGACCCGGTCCTCCAGCAGCGCGGCAAGCTCCGAGGTCACCGCCGCGCGTCCACGCAGTTGCCACACGCCGTTGACCTGACGCAGCGTGCCCGCCTCCAGCGCTCCCTCCACCAGATGCCGCAGGAACAGCGCGTTTCCGGCGGATGACTCCCACATCAGATTGGCGGTGAACCCCTCGAGCTGCCCGCCGAGCATCGACTCCACCAGTTCGACGCTCTGGCGCTGGGTGAACGGCCGCAGGTCGATGCGCGTCAGGTGGCCGTCTTTCCACAGTGAGGTGACCGCGTCCGGCACCGGAACGCCGCTTCGCACGGTCACCACGATGTGCGCGGCTTTGTCGATCGCCAGTTGCAGCAGCAGCGTGGCGGAGAGCTGATCGAGCAGATGCGCGTCGTCGACGCCGATCACCGTGTCACCGTCGGCGAGCAACGCCTCGCGCGCCGCCGACATGAACGTGACCGGATCGTGCGCCGTATAGACGCCGACCATGTGCGCGAACACGCCCAGCGGGATGCTGCGCGCCGACTCGGTGCCCGCCACCCAGCGGACATTGCCCCCGATCGCGGAGGTGGCGTGCCGGGCCAGGGTGGTCTTGCCCACCCCGGCGTCGCCGGTCAGTACCACGCCGACGTGCTCCGGACCGGTCAGCGCCGCACGGATCGCCTCGAATTCGCTCTCGCGCTCGATCATCGGCCAGTTCCGAGCCATGTTCCAACTGTAGTTCTTCACCGATCATGATCGAAGCCGAGCGAGCACGATAGATGTGGCGAATTTCCGGTGATCTTGCCGAAATTCCGCTGGCCGACGCGGAATTCGAACAGGTTCTAACCCAGTACGTCGTGCCGGACGATGGTCTGGTCCCGCCCAGGACCCACACCGATGCAGGAAATACGCGCGCCGGACAGCTCCTCCAATCGCAACACGTACGCCTGAGCGTTGGCGGGCAGCTCCTCGAAGGTGCGCGCACCGGAAATGTCCTCCCACCAACCGGGCATTTCCTCGAAAATGGGCTTCGCGTGATGGAATTCGGTCTGCGTGGTCGGCATCTGCTCGACCCGCTCGCCGTCGACCTCGTAGGCGACGCAGATCGGCACCGTCTCCAGACTGGATAGAACGTCCAGTTTGGTGAGGAAGTAGTCGGTGATGCCGTTGACCCGGGTGGCGTAGCGCGCGATCACCGCGTCGAACCAGCCGCAGCGGCGGGCGCGCCCGGTGGTGACGCCGACCTCGCCGCCGGTCTTGGCCAGGTACGCGCCGAACTCGTCGAACAGCTCGGTGGGGAACGGACCGGAACCGACCCTGGTGGTGTAGCACTTCAGGATGCCGAGCACCGTGTTGATCTTGTTGGGTCCGATGCCTGCGCCGACCGCCGCGCCGCCCGCGGTCGGGTTCGACGAGGTGACGTACGGGTAGGTGCCGTGGTCCACGTCGAGCAAGGTGCCCTGCGAGCCCTCCAGCAGGACCGTCTCACCGCGCTCGAGCGCAAGGTTCAGCCGCAGCCTGGTGTCGGCGATCCGGTGCTTGAAGCTGTCCGCCTGGGTGAGCACCTCGTCCACCACCTGCTGCGGGTCGAGCGCGCGGCGGTTGTAGATCTTGACCAGCACCTGGTTCTTGAACTCCAGCGCCGCCTCGACCTTCTGGGTGAGGATCTTCTCGTCCAGCACGTCCGCGACGCGCACGCCGACGCGGGCCACCTTGTCCTGGTAGCACGGCCCGATGCCGCGGCCGGTGGTGCCGATCTTCTTGTTGCCGAGGAAGCGTTCGGTGACCTTATCGATGGCCACGTGGTACGGCATGATCAAGTGCGCGTCGGCCGAGAGCAGCAGCCCCGAGGTGTCGACGCCGCGCTGCTCCAGGCCCGCCAGCTCGTCCAGCAGCACGCCGGGGTCGACGACGACACCGTTGCCGATGACGTTCGTCACGCCGGGGGTCAGGATGCCGGAGGGGATCAGGTGCAGGGCGAAGTTGTCGCCGTTGGGCAGGACCACGGTGTGACCCGCGTTGTTGCCGCCTTGGTACCGAACCACCCAGTTCACCCGACCACCGAGCAGATCGGTTGCTTTGCCCTTCCCCTCGTCGCCCCACTGGGCGCCGATCAGGACGATTGCCGGCATGGTCGTGTCTCCTACGGTTCGACAGGCAACACTGGTGTGTTGCAGCTACCTGCCGTACTGAGGCGGTGGCCGGAAGCACAGTCTAGCCGACCCGTCCCGAGCGGCATCGCGGCGGATCTCGTCGTAGGCTCGACAACCGTGTGGCCGCGGCCGGGCAGGGCTAAGGTTGCACGGCACGCCGAGCGGCAGCGCGGCGGGCACGGGCGAGCCGCAGCGGGTTCGCCAGGCAATGGCGAGGGGCCCGACGGTGTCGGCTCGAACCGAGGAGGGTGTACGGCAGCTTGAGTACCCATGTTCTCCGCTGCGACGGCGCCCCCGTACCCATCGCGCTCGCGGCGCTGCCGACCACCCAGACGGCTGTCGTCCCCGATCCCGCCGTGATCGATGAGCTGCTTCCCGTGCTGGCCGCCGACAGCCTGCCGCGCCTGATCGTGCTGGGCGACGACGCCGCGCTCGCCGCGGTGCTCACCCATCTGATGCGCACCGAGCGCCTGCACGTGGAGATCGGGTACGTCCCGGTCGAGAAGACCTACGCCTCGCGCGCCTACCAGACCGGCACCGGCAACGCCGCCGCCAAGCGCGCCATCGGCGGCCGCGCCGTGGAGACGCCGCTGGTCCGCGACGACACCGGCAAGGTACTCGCGGGCCGGGCGGTGATCACCGGCGTCGGCGGCGATCGGCTCGAAGGCGAGGCCTACGTCGACGACACGCTGCTGTTCTCCGGTGAGGTGACGGCCATGCTCGTCTCGCCGTGCCTCGAACCGCCAGGTGTGCGGGCTGCCGTGCGGCGCAGGTTCCGCAAACGGCGCTGGGTGGAGGGGCGAGCGGCGCAGCTCGGCACGCCGGGCGCGATCGTGACCAGGGACGGCGTCCGCGCCGATCGCCCGGCGCCGCGCTCGAGTTTCTACCGCCATCACGAACCCTGGCTGCTGGTGCGATGAGTTTTTCCCTGAACCGCCGATCGCGTGCGGTCCGGCCGAGCCCGGTGTTCCTGCTCGTGGTCGTGGTGACCGCGGTCGGCGGCGCGCTGGCCTGGGATGCACCGCTGGATTCCACCAGAGCCAAGGCCGGTGTGTTCGTCCTCGTGGTGTTCGGCTGGGTGGTCTCGCTGTGCCTGCACGAGTTCGCCCACGCGTACACGGCGTGGCGCGCGGGTGATCGCGAGGTGGAGTTGCGCGGCTACCTGACGCTCAACCCGCTGAAGTACAGCCATCCGCTGCTGTCGATCGTGTTGCCGATGGTGTTCATCGCGTTGGGCGGGATCGGCCTGCCCGGCGGCGCGGTCTACGTGCACACGCACAATGTCGCGCCGCGCACGCAACGGATCATCAGCGGCGCGGGGCCCGCCGTGAACGCGCTGTGCGCCGTGCTGCTGCTGGCGATCGTGCGGATCTGGGGCAGCTCCGGCACGCACGCCGCGTTCTGGTTCGGCCTGAGCTTCCTCGCGTTCCTGCAGATCACGGCGACGCTGCTGAACCTGGTCCCGCTGCCGGGCCTGGACGGCTACGGCATCGTCGAGCCGTCGCTGAGCTACCAGACCAGACGCTCGCTCGACCAGTTCAAGCCGTTCGGCATGCTGATCCTGTTCGCGCTGCTGTTCACCCCCGCGATCAACCAGGTGTTCTTCGACGCGGTGTACGCGCTGTTCGAACTGTCCGGCGTTCCGTCGAATTGGTCCCGCTACGGCAGCTACCTGACGCGGTTCTGGACCTGATCTTCGGCGACCCGCCGCAGCGGCCGTGCTGCGTGGCGCGGGGCCGCCCGGTCGGGTTGCCGAACGGCCCCGCTTCTTCGCCCGTGTCCGATCCCGCCCCCTCCCGGCCGCCACACCCCTTGGCCGGGAGGTCCTTTCGTCCACGTGCGAAGCGATCGACCGCGATACCCCGCGACTCGCGGTCACATCGCAAAGCTACGACGAGACGACGCGCGCAACCCGAGTAGCGGACTACCCGAAGATCGAATTCGCGGCGCGCCGCGTCCGGCGCGGACCACTGTGCCCGGCACGAATGTCCGAATACCGCTGAGTAGTACGGCTTCAGACCTCGGGCCGCACGTAAGGGTTCTTGACCGTCGGCGGCAGCAGGGCAATCGCCGAGATACGTTGCACGCCACACACCTGCATCAGGTCTACCAGCGTGGATCGCACCTGCGCGAAGACGACGTGCGCCGAAAGCCCCGCGCCGGCTACCAATTCCGGTCGCGCGCCCTTCGCGACCGAGCGCAAGACGCGGGCCGCCTCGGCGCGGTCGGGCTGCTCGCCGGGGTCGGCCAGCATCATCCGGCGCACCACGTCGACGGCCTGGCCGAGCCGCTCCACTTCGTCGATCAAGCCCGGGTTGAGGATTTCGTCGTCGCGCACCAGGGTCAGGGAGCGCCGCAACAGGACTCGGGTGTTGCGGATGGCGTTGTCCAGCGGATCGGCCGTGGCCCTGATGCGTTCGAGGCGGGGGCGGGAGTTCCAGTACAGCGGGGAGATCCGGCTGATCTCGCGACCGCCTTCCAGGGTGGCGCGCAGCGAGTCGATCTGCGGCTGGGTGGCGCGCATCGCGGTGAGCGCGCGGTGCAGCTTCTCCGGATCCTGTTCGAGCAGTCCGTCGGCGCATTCGGTGATCGATCTGCCCATCACGCCGAGGATGTCGGCGGCCAGCGTCCGCGCCCTGCGCACGGGATGCAGGGGGATCGCGGCGACCACCACCACGCCGACCAGACCGCCCACCAAGGCGTCGATCATGCGGGAAAGGCCACCGCCCGCCGATGGCGGCAGCAACGTCGCGACCAGTACGGCGGAGCTCGCCGCCTGCACGGTGATGACCGGACCGCCGTCCAGGAACACCGCCGCGGCCATGGCGACCGCGACCACCAGCGCGATCTGCCACACGCCGGTACCCGCGTGGGAAATGAACAGATCGCCGATGCCGATGCCGACCGCGACGCCGACCACCAGCTCCACCGAGCGACGCAGCCGCGCGCCGAAGGAGATGCCCATCGACACGACGGCGGCCGTCGGCGCGAAGAACGGCAGCGCGTGGCCGATGACGTGATGCGCGAGAAACCAGGCCAGCGCTGCGCCGACCGCGCACTGGACGATCGGCAGCGCCGACCGGCGCAGCCGGGCCCACGAGGCGCGCAACCGCGCCGTGCCGCGCGCGCGGGCCGCGCCGAACCGCGACATCGGGTCGAACGCACCCGGCGCCAGGCCGCCACCCGTCATCGAATCGCTACGCGGTGCTCCGATCACTACGACTCAGTCGAGACCGAGCTCCGCGGCCGCGTTGGGGTCGCAGTCTTCCAGCAGGTCGAGGCAGCGCGCGTACTCGTCGTTCTCGCCGATCGCCTTGGCGGCGCGAGCCAGCGCGCCGACGCTGCGCAGGAAGCCGCGATTGGGTTCGTGGCTCCACGGCACCGGACCGAAGCCCTTCCAGCCGTTGCGGCGCAGCAGGTCGAGGCCGCGGTGGTAGCCGGTGCGGGCGAACGCGTACGCGGCGATGATGTCGTGATTGACCGCATCGTCCTCGGCTTCGCCACGGGACAGCGCCGCCTCGGCGAGATGCGCCCAGGCGATCGAGGCGGCGGGGTGCTCGGCCGCGACCCGCACCGGATCGGCGCCGTCGAGGAGCGCGTCCTCGGCGTCGGAGAGTTCTGGTAGCAATACCGGTTGCGGTCCGAGCAGGTCACCGAACGAGGTCATGCGGTTCATTGTGCACCGCACGACGGTTTGCTCGTCAGGCGGCTGCGCTCAGGCGGGGAGACGGACGGCCGCTGTTTCGCCGATGCCGGTGTGCCCGGTCCGCGGCCTATCTCGTGGCTGTCCGACCCCGGTTCGGCGCCGATGACTTCGCAACGGCCGCGTGCACCCCGCGGACGGCTGCGTCCCGCTCGTTCCCGTGACGCCGTCCCCTCTTCCCACCCCTGCGCCGTCCACTGCGCGAGTCGCTCCGCGTCCGTTCGGATCGACGTGGACTGATGCCGGACCTCGCCGGGCCACGACCATTAGGCTGGCCGTCGAGTTCAAACAGTTCCGCTTTGACGAGGGGTGTGCGTGTCCGACCCGAACGACGAGAAGAATCCGGCGCCCAACAGCGCCGAACCGGCCGACGCCGCCGGGGCCGACGCACGCCCCGGCGCTGGCACCGACCGCACCCCGGCCGCGGACAAGAGCGGCCCGGCGGCATCCGCCGCGCCCACCGAACGCATCGCCAAGGCGCAACGGCCGGATGCCGCGCCCGCCGGGGCCGGCCCATCCTCGGGTCGCGGCGCGTCGGCGGCGAGCCCGAAGGCGGGGTCGGGCGGTTCGGTTCCCGGCGCGCAGGCAGCCCGAGCATCCGCCGATCCGGGCAGCGGTCCGACCTCGTCCAAGAGCACCGACGCGCCGTCGAACGCGGGGGGCGCGAAATCAGCGAACGGTCCTGCGGGCCAATCGAACTCACCGGCCTCCGCCCAGAGGCCCGGCGGCTCCATGCCTGCGGGGACCGCGCAGAACGCGGGGTCCGGCCAAAGCGCGGGGTCCGGGCAGCCTCCCTCGCCCGCAGCGGGCGGCGCGAAGCTCGTAACTCCGGACAATCGAACAGGCTCCGCCGCACGACCTGCTTCCTCGAATCCCCCCGCTGCCGGCGTCCGGAGTGAGTCGGCCGCACCCAAGGCCAGTGGCACGACCTCCGAGGGCACACCGTCCTCCGGTCCGGCATCCGACGCGAAGACTCCGTCGCCGAGTTCAGCGCCGAGACCCGCGGGCGCGGCCGCTTCTGGCGCGCCGGGCAGCGTCGGTAAACAGAACCCCCCTGCCGCCACACAGCACCAACCGGGCCGACCCGGCGCGACACCAGCGGGCAGCCAGAACACACCACCACCCTCCGGCTCCGCACCGGGCGGCGCCGGTAAATCGCACGCACCCACTGCCGCACAGCCCCAACCGGGCCGACCCGGCGCGACCCCGGCAGGCAGCCAGAACACGCCCCCATCCTCCGGCTCCGCACCGGGCGGCGCCGGTGAATCGCACGCACTCGCTGCCGAACAGCCCCAAGCCGGCCGACCCGGCGCGACCCCGGCAGGCAGCCAGAACCCGTCGCCGTCCGCAGGCTCCGCCGCTTCGAGCGCGCCGGGCGTCAAGGGCGCGGCGCCTTCCGGACCGGCAGGTCCCGGCCGGGCGAACGCCCCGATAGACGAGGTCGGTAGCCGATCAGCGCGCACCGGCGCGGGCGCGTCCGCACCGAGTCGGACCACGGGCGCCGATGCGGAGACCACCGAGATCGACAGCAAGTCCGCGTCGAAGCAGCGGGAGTCCGGCGGCGCACCGCGGCCCGGTTCCGCACCGAACCCACCGCAGACCGGCAGCGCACCGAAGCCCGCATCCGCACCGAACCCACCGCAGACCAGCGGCGCACCGAAGCCCGCATCCGCACCGAACCCACCACAGACCAGCGGCGCACCGAAGCCCGCATCCGCACCGAGCCAGCCGGAGACCGGCGGCGCACCGCGGCCCGGTTCCGCACCGATCCCACCACAGACCAGCGGCGCACCGAAGCCCCCCACCGCGCCGAACCAGCCCGGCGATGCCCGCACTGTGGTGATCAAACGGGATCAGACGCCGTCGGGTGCGGCGCGCGGTTCCGCGCCGGGCACGGCTCCTGCGAGCGGATCCGCTGCGCAAGACGCTGCATCGCAACCAGTTCAACCCGCCAAGGGCAAGGCAGCACCCGAGTCCGGTGCGAAAGCGGGACCCGCCGGTGGCGCGGCCGCCGCGAAGGGGACGCCGGGCGCGTCGGGTGATTCCCCTTCCGCCGCCTCGGAGGCGAAGAGTTCGCCGAGCCCGCAGGGCGGCGAATCCGCGACCGTCGTGATACGCAAGCCGCAGCCGTCGGCCGGACCGGCTCCCGCGCAGGAGCGCGCCGCCGAATCCACTCCGGCCGAGGCGCAGAACCCGCCCGGTTCGGATGACGTCACGATGGCGATGCCGGTGGTCGGCCTGGACGACGCGAAGACCGTCGCGCTGCCCATCCAGCGTCCCGCCGACGGCGGAAGGCCGGGCACCGATCGCGTGGTCACGCCACCGGCGGGTCCGGTTCCGGTCACCAAGCCGCCGAGCACGCCGCGTCCGGCTCCGGGCCCCAAACAGCCCGGCCCGCACGGCGCGCCGCCGCAGCACGGACCGGGAGTCGAGGACACGCGCCCGTCGCCGCAGCGCCCCCAGGGCCGGCCGCGACAGGTGGCGACAGCGCCGTCCCCCGCGGACGTCCAGCAGACCGTGCCCGCGCAGTCGATGGGCGATCCGCGCGCGCCGCAGACCCGGCCCGTCGCACCGCCGCAGCGGATCCCTCCGGCTCCGCAGCCCGGCGCGGGCGCGTCGGCCGGCGGCCCGGCTCGGCCCGATCGACGGCTGATCGTGCTCGGCGCGGCGGCCGTGGCGGTGATCGCGCTGATCGGGGTGATCGTGGCGCTGGTCACGATGTCCGGCGACGACTCTCCCGAGGCTCAGGTGCGCAGCGCCATCACCAGCTACACCGACGCGCTGAAGAGCGGCGATCTGGACGCGCTGCGCTCCACCACGTGCGGTCCGCTGCACGACTTCTATCAGGGCATTCCGAGCGACCAGTTCGCCGGCGTGCACAAGTTGTCGATGGAACGCAAGAACATCCCGGTGGTGGACAGCATCGACGCCATCCGCATCACCGACGGCACCGCCATCGCGCAGGCCACGGTCTACACCGAGGCCGACCCGGCGAAGCGGTCGGCACGCACCTTCGACCTGCAGCGCACCGACGACGGATGGAAGGTCTGCGACCCGCCCTCGAGCACCCAGTAACCGCGCCGCATTGTGATAGCGGGCACGCATCGATGCCGGTCACGCACGTCACACCCACCTGGTCAATGGTCCGGTCCGGCAGTAGCATGGCCCGGATCATGAGCAGGGAGCAGACGATGGCGCGGCCGGAAATCGATGTCGTCCCGGTGACGCCGATCGGACAGCGTTTCCGGGTGCGTGACCACTACGAGGTCGGCCGGGAGAAGGTCAGGGAATTCGCCCGCGCGGTACAGAACCACCACGCGGCCCACCAGCGCGAAGCCGACGCACGCGCGCTCGGGTACTCCGGGCTGATCGCGCCGCCGACCTTCGCCTCGGTGATCGGGATGAGCGGGACGAGGGCGCTGCTCGACTCGGTGCTCACCGAGTACGACCTCTCGCAGTTCCTGCAGACCGATCAGGTCTTCGAGATCTACCGGCCGATCCTGGCCGGCGACCGGGTGCGCAGCGAGATCATCATCGAATCGATCCGGCAGTTCGGCGACAACGACTTCATCCTGGTGCGCTTCTCGCTGAGCAACCAGCACGGCGAGGTCGCCATCGTCGGGTCGACCACGATCGTCGCGCGCCGCGGCGCCGAGGTCGGCGCCACGCTCGACGACGTGGTGGAGAACATCATGATGCACGGCCGCCCGGTCGAATCCCGCAGCGCCGACTTCGCGCACAACGACGCGCTGGTGTCGCTCGGCGTCAGCCCTCTGGTGGAGCCGGAGCGGCACGAGTCCACACCCGTGCACACGCTGCCCGCCTTCGACGACCTCGCCGCGGGCGATCGGTTGCCCGACGGCGCGTTCCGGCTGACCCGCGGTGACCTGGCGAACTACGCGGGCGTGTCCGGCGACGCCAATCCCATTCACTTCAGCGACCACGCCGCGCAGCTGGCCGGGCTGCCGACGGTGGTCGCGCACGGCATGCTGACCATGGGCTTGGCCGGCGGCTACCTCACCTCCTGGCTGGGCGATCCCACCGCGATCCAGAAGTTCAGCGTGCGGTTCTCCGGCTTCGTCCCGGTCGCCGCCGACGCGGCTGGCACGGTCGAGTTCACCGGACGGATCAAGTCGCTGGACTCCGCCGCGCGCACCGCGACCATCCTGCTCGGCGGCACCTCCGAGGGGCGCAAGTTGTTCGGCCGCGCGCTGGCCGAGGTCCGGCTGCGCTGACCGGAGCGGATCACTCGCCGACGGCCGAGTGCATCAGGTAGACGTTGTAGTCGCTCCAGGTCGACATGGTGAAGTAGAGATCGGAGCCCGACGACCACGGGTGGATGAAGCCGCCGTACAACTCCGGATAGCTCAGCGCCGACACCGTCGGCGTGCTGTCGGACCACACGCCCTGCGGTGCGTCCGCCTCGCGGACGACGAGCGCGGCCTTCGTCGTGTCCAGGTAGCTCATCTGCCAGACGCCGCGGGCGGCGTCGTAGCGGACCGACAGTTCACCGACGGGGCCGTCCACGATCGGCGTGGCCGAGCCGAAGCCGCCGACAGGGGTCCAGGCGCCGTCTCGCCAGTACTGATAGGCGGTGGTGTTGAGCAGCTGGTCTTCCGGCACCCTGGCCAGGCCGACCGCGCCGAGGCGGGTATTGGGCGTGCCGAACATGTAGACGTAACCCCCGTGCGGCACCATCGCGCTGACCTGGAAGTTCGCCAGCCCGAAGATGTTGTCCCAGCGGGCGTGCGGATCCTTCGTCCAGGTCTGGCCGTGGTCGTCGGAGTAGGCGATGCCGCCGTAGTTGGTGAAGAACGTGCCCGGCAGGCTGTTCCAGGTCCGAATGGACATGTAGCTGAGGTACTGTCGCCCGCCCAGCGCGAAACCCGAGGTGGGAATGGTGGTGACCTCGACGTTGTCGAGCTTGCGGCTGGAGAGCACCTCGGCCGCGTGGCAGCGGTCGTCGGTGACCATCCGGTCGAAGCTCACCCCGTCGGCGAGATCGCGGTCGGTGCTGAAAGCCAGCACGTTGCTGCGCCAATCCAGCCCCATACCGCCGGGCGGATGGAAGCCGCGCCCGACGGTGTCGCCGAACGCCGTCGCGATCTCGCCGGGTGCGCTCTCCCACATGATGCCGAGATCGGTGCCGTCCACCTGCCAGCGTTTGTCGGTGCGGTTCACCGAGTTCGCCCCGGTCAGCTTCGCCACCTCGCGGGCCGGACTCAGGCGCGGGGCCGGGCGGGCGGGTGACTGCGCCGCGGGTTCGACCGGCGGCTGCACCGGCGGTGGTGGAGGCGGCACCTGGCCGGGATCGGGACCGGGGCCCGGGATCGCGAAGTGGAACGGTTTGGGATTGAGCAGGATCTCCGGAATGCCGAGCTGTGCGGCGAGACTCGGTGGGGGTGCGGGCAGATCGGTGAGATCGGGGCAGGGATTGGCGCAGGGGTCAGGCGGGAGTTCCATCCGCGTTCGCTTCGGCGCGGGTTCGGGCAGCTGGGCCGGGAGCACGGTGACCACCGGATAGGGAATCGGCACCTCCAGCGTCTTCGGCACCAAAGGCTCGTGAGTCGCCACCGGGTCGGTCGCGCACGGCCCGACTCCCGCGAGCGGGCCTGCCGCTTCGGGCTCGGCGGCGGCAGACCCGTCGGTGTACACGAGCATTCCCGCGCCGACCACGATCGCGCCGATCGCGGCGAACATTCGCATCGCCATTGCAAACCCCTCGAAATCCATTGCGGACACGAACCTTGCGAAGACGAACCAGGGGAACGACCCTACCCCGTTCGCCTTTCGAAAAGGGGCAGACCGACACGCCCAATAAAGAGGATGAATCTGCTTCATTTCCACGGCGAAGCGTCCCTGATTTGCTAGCGTCCATTTCGCGGCAACTCCAGTCGGGGAGAGCGGCCGTCGGAGCGCGTCTGCGCGCCTGAATTCGAAACCGTTTGCGCCGAGCGTGTTCCATCATGCGCGGCCCCGACCAAGAACGGATCACATGAAGAACGCACTCCTGCGCGCCTTGCTCGGCATCGGCTCCGCCGGTCTGCTCGCCACCGCCGTCGTCACCTTCGGGTCGCCCGTCGCCGCGGCAGATCCACTCACCGACCTGCTCTGCGGCTCCGGGTCCGCGCAGTTCTGCCCACCGCAGGCGGCGCCGCCTCAGGCCCCTCCGCAGCCGGGTAATCCACCGGCCCCGAACAACCCACGGCAGCCGAACAATCCGCCGCCGCAAGCGCCACCGAGCCCGTACTACAAGAACTGCACGGAAGTCCGCAACGCCGGTAAGGCTCCGCTGTTGCGCGGACAGCCGGGTTACGCCCCGCACCTGGACCGCGACAACGACGGAATCGCCTGCGAATAGGGCGCACCGGCCGATCCGGGAGCAGGATGGAGGACGTGACCAAGTCAGTTCTCCGCGTCGCACCCGCGATCGCGGCGGCGCTGCTGGCGGCGGGAGCGAGCGCGCTCGTGCCGTCGGTGGCGTCCGCCGCCGCGCCCCCGGCTGTCGCGATCGCCGGACCGCACGACGACCACCCGATCCCGCACAACCGGACCGGGCCGAAGGGCGACAGCGCGCGACCCGAGGAACCCGCCGAGCGGTCCCCCGAGATCTACACCGACTGCGACCAGGTGCGCGCCGAGGGCGCCGGGCCGCTGTACCGCGGGCAACCCGGCTTCAACGCGCACCTGGACCGGGATGGCAACGGCATCGCCTGCGACTAGTGCAGCGCCTGGAAGGTCAGGATCGTCCCGCCGATCCTGATCCGGTCGCCGTCGGCGAGCAGCACGCCGCTGTCGATCGCGTCGTCGTTGACGAACACGCCGTTGGCCGAATGCAGATCCTTGATGAGCAGACCGGAGCGACTCGGCATGATGTGCGCGTGGTAGCGGCTGGCTCGCGGATCCTCCAGCACCAAGTCGTTGTCGGTCATCCGGCCGATCCGCAGGCCGCCCTGCGCGATCGCCACCACGCGACCGTCCGGCATCCGCAGCTGGCCGGAGCGGACGGCGCGCGGCACCTCGGTGACCGTCTCGGTCATCGCCGCGGCCAGGCGTTCCACTTGCCGTAGTTCGACCGTGCTCAGCGGCTCCTGCCGCAGCACGCGCTGCTCCAGATCGATCAGCGCCGGTCCCGGATCGATGCCGAGCTCGTCGGCGAGCACGCCGCGCACCTTCCGGCACGCCTCCAGCGCGTCCGCCTGCCGGCCGGACAGATACAGCGCGGTGATCAACTGCCCCCACAGCGGTTCCCGCAGCGGGTGCTCGTTGGTCATCGCGACCAGCTCGCCGATCACCGAAGACGCTCGCCCGCAAGCGATCTCGGCGTCGATCCGGGCCGAAGCGGCCAGCAGCCGCTCCTCGTCCATGGCGGTGGCGAATCCGTCGGCGAACTGCAACCCGGCCAGATCGGCCAGCGCCCGGCCGCTCCACTCGCGCAGCGCGGAGCCGAACAGCTGCGCCGCCCCGGCGTGATCGCCCGCCTCGGCGGCGCGGGCGCCCGCCTCCCGCGCCGCCTGGAAACGGCCCAGATCACACGCGGTCTCGTCGATCTCCAGCCGGTAGCCCGACGACTCGGTGCGCAGCACCGCCGCCGGGTCGACGCCGGAATTGCGCAGCGCCTTGCGGATGTTCGAGACGAAGACCTGCAGACTGGCGGCGTAGGCGTCGGGCGGTTCCTCGTTCCACACCAGATCGGCGAGCGCGGCAGACGACACCGCGCGCCGCCGATTCACCGTGAGCGCGGCGAGCAGAGCTCGCGGTTTGGGCCCGCCGACGGCCACCGGCTCACCACCGACGAGCAGCCGAACGGGCCCGAGCACGCGCACATCCAAACTCATGTGCACCAAGCTGGGGGTATCAGGATCAGGCGCTGATCGAGCGTCCAGCCGACTTGAGATCGTTGCACGCCTCCACCACGCGCGCCGCCATCGCCGCCTCGGCCTTCTTCAGGTAGCTGCGCGGGTCGTAGGTCTTCTTGTTGCCCACTTCGCCGTCGATCTTCAGCACGCCGTCGTAGTTGGCGAACATGTGGCCGGCCACCGGCCGGGTGAACGCGTACTGGGTGTCGGTGTCGACGTTCATCTTCACCACGCCGAAGCGCAGCGAGTCCTCGATCTCGGACTTCAGCGAGCCGGAACCGCCGTGGAAGACGAAGTCGAACGGCTGCGCGTCGGCGCCGAGGCCGAGCTTGGCCGCCGCGACGCGCTGGCCCTCGGCGAGCACTTCCGGCTTGAGCACCACGTTGCCCGGCTTGTACACGCCGTGCACGTTGCCGAAGGTCGCCGCGAGCAGGTACTTGCCGTTCTCACCCGCGCCGAGTGCGTCGATGGTCTTCTCGAAGTCCTCCGGGGAGGTGTAGAGCTTCTCGTTGATCTCGGCCTCGACACCGTCCTCCTCGCCGCCGACGACGCCGATCTCGACCTCGAGAATGATGTTCGCGGCGTGAGTGGCCTTCAACAGCTCCTTGGCGATCTCGAGGTTCTCGTCGATCGGGATCGCGGAACCGTCCCACATGTGCGACTGGAACAGCGGGTTGCGGCCCGCGTTGACCCGCTCCTGGGAGATCGCCAGCAGCGGACGGACGAACGTGTCCAGCTTGTCCTTCGGGCAGTGGTCGGTGTGCAGCGCGATGGTCACGTCGTACTTGGCCGCCACCACGTGCGCGAACTCGGCCAGCGCCACCGCGCCCGTGACCATGTCCTTCACACCCTGGCCCGAGCCGAATTCCGCCCCGCCGGTGGAGAACTGGATGATGCCGTCGCTGCCTGCGTCGGCGAAGCCCTTGATGGCCGCGTTGATGGTCTCCGACGACGTGCAATTGATGGCCGGGAAGGCGAAGGAATTGGCTTTGGCCCGACCGAGCATCTCGGCGTAGACCTCCGGAGTCGCGATGGGCACTGTAAGACCTCCGTGTTGTGCGGCAAAGACCTATTTTGTCAGCCTTCACCCTAAGGCAGCGGTGTTTCGCCTGGTATGCAGGGAGGCGGTGCGCAGTTGACGCACCGGTAATTTTGCGCACAGCACGAGCATTCTCAGGCGGAGCCGGTACTGTGGGGCCGGTAATTTGCGCTGGCAGCTTCCGACGCGGTGGCAAGCGATGCAGGCCAGCCGTATCGGGACAGGAGGCCACGTGATTCTGCAGGCAGCGACAGAATCGGTGACGAGCAACCTCGCGCTGACCGAGTTGCTCGATCCGATGCACCTGCTCACGGAAACGTGGCTGAAGGACGCGGTGCTGCCGGCCATCCTGGTCATCGTCTTCATCGAGACCGGCCTGCTGTTCCCGATCCTGCCCGGCGACTCGCTGCTGTTCACCGGCGGCCTGCTCGCCGCGCAGCCGAATCCGCCGGTGTCGATCTGGGTGCTGGTGCCCGCCGTCGTGCTGATCGCGTTCGCCGGGGACCAGTGCGCGTATTGGATCGGCCGGGCGATCGGGCCCGCGCTGTTCCACAAAGAGGACACCCGGTTCTTCAAGAAGCACTACGTCACGCAGACGCACGAGTTCTTCGAAAAGCACGGGCCGAAGACGATCATCCTGGCCCGCTTCGTGCCCATCGTGCGCACCTTCATGCCGGTGCTGGCCGGCGTCTCCAAGATGGACTACCGCAAGTTCGTCGCGTTCGACATCGTCGGCGCGCTGCTGTGGGGCGGCGGTGTCACGGTGCTCGGCTACTTCCTGGGCAATGTCGCGTTCATCCGGGACCACGTGGAGGCGATCTTCTTGCTCATCGTCTTCGTGTCGATCCTGCCCGGCATCACCGCGGTGGCGAAGAAGCTGCTCGGCCGCAATGCCACGGCACAGGAGCAGACCGAGGCGGAACTGACCGCTTCGACCAGCGAATCCACCCGCTGAAGCCGGTGACGACGGAATCGTCGCCCCTAGCCGTGGGCAGTTTCGATCCACTACTGTCGGCGGGCCCCGCGCTCGTCTGGACGGTGGTGCTGACCTTCGTTTTCCTCGAATGCGCGGTGATCCTCGGGCTGTTCCTGCCCGGTGACTCGATGCTCATCACCGCGGGCATCGTGATGGCCTCGCACGCCTCGGGGGAGGCGCACGTCTGGGCGCTGTCGGTGGGCGCGATGGTCGCGGCCATCGCGGGCAACCAGGTGGGCTACGTCATCGGGCACCGGACCGGACGGCATCTCGTGGCCCGCAAGAACGGCAGATACATCAACGTCCGCAATCTGCAACGGGTCGCGGAGCTGCTGCATCGGCACGGATTCGTCGCGGTGCTGATCGCCCGGTGGATCCCGTGGGTGCGCACCCTGTGCCCCTCGGTCGCCGGCGCCGCTCGGATGGACCATCGCAAGTTCACCATCGCCAGCACCATCGGCGCGATCGTCTGGGCGCCGGTGCTGTTGCTCATCGGGTACTACGCGGGCAATTTCCTGCAGCGCGTGGAATGGCTGATGCCGATCGTGATCGGCACGCTGGTGGTCGGCCTGGTCATCGGCACGGCGCTCGGCGTGCGGCACTACCGGCAGGAGATGTCCCAGCCCGCCGAGGACTTCGCGCTGGAAACGGCTCCGAGCGCCGTGCTGGAGCCGGAAGGCTGATCCGCGGTCACAGCCCCGCGGCGCTGACCTGGTAAGCCGCCTCCATGAGCAGCCAGCCCGACAACTGCACCGACATGTCGCGCCCCGGCACCTTCGACGAGGTGACCGAGCCGCCGGAGGTGAAGTAACCGGCTCCCGCGCTGCCGCCGGGCAACTGCGCGGGCTTGCTCCAGTCGTGCCCGAACAGTGGCTCGCCCTCGACCTGCAGCCGGTTGGCCCATGCCGCCTTCGCCGACGCGGTGACGATCGCGGCGGCCGCACGGCGATCGGCGACCTGCTGCGCGTCCTCACCCGGCAGCATCACCGCGACCAGCGCCAGGTACCGGGCCAGAATGCCGTTGAACAGCCCGCCGTCACCGCCCCCGCCGCCGTTGACCACGCCATTGGTGGTCATGTGCTCCTCGACCGCCGCGAGCAGCCGGTGCACGCGCTCGGTGTGCCTCGCTTCGCCGGTCTGCACGGCCAGTTCCGTCTCCAGGCCGAGCACCACGCCCTGGCAGTACGTGAACACCGGACGCTCGATCTCGCCGGAGGGCAGGTGGATGCCGTCGAGGATCAACCCTGTCTCCGGATCGCGCAGCGTCGCGTCCAACCAGTCGGACATCTCCTGCGCGCGCTGGACGCGCCCGAGACGCAGCAGCGCGATCGCGGCGGGACCGTTCGCCGGTGCGTTGAAGTAGTCCGAGCCGATGCGCCACGGCAGGCCGCCGCCGACCTCCGGTTGCCAGCCGTCGTGCAAACGCTTCTCCAGCGCGACCAGCGCGCTTCGCACGTCGGCCCCTTGGGTTCGCTCGGCGCGTTCCAGCGCGATGGCCAGCCAGGCCATGTCGTCGTAGTACCGGTTGGTCCAGCCGGTGATGTTGCGGAAGCGGTGCGAGCGCGCCAGCGCGGCGATTCGCCTGCGGCGCAACGGCGTCGGCGCCCGGTTCGCGGCGTCGATCGCGCACTCGATCAGGTGCGCCTGCCACCAGTAGTGCCATGCGCCGAAGATTCGCTCGCGCTTGGTCGCAGGCCAGCCGACCACGCCGAGTTCGGTGCCGGGCAGCGCCCACAGCGCGCGCAGATGCCGAGAGACGATCGACGATTCGGCCATATCGGCCCGTTCGGACCACAGCGTCGCGGGCGCGACGGGTTCCCGGCCCGCCGGTGCACGGCCGGCCGGCGGACGCGGTGCCGCGGAGCCCGTCTCGGCGTGCTCCACGCTCGGCACCTCGATATCGTCGCTCCGCGAGGTCATGGGTCAATGGTGCCAGGCCAGAACGCATTCATGCGCCCGATTTGTTACGAAAGCGATGTGCAATCGTGCCGGTGGGCTTCGGTGATCGAAGATCGCCTGCTCAGGGGATCGAACGCGGCCAGGAACTCACCATGCGGTCGTCAGATCGGCGTGTTGCCGGATCCAGGCGTGCATCGCGATTCCCGCGGCGACTCCCGCGTTGATGCTGCGGGTGGAGCCGAACTGCGCGATCGACACCGTCATCACGGCGGCCTGCTTGGCGTGGTCGGTGACACCCGGGCCTTCCTGGCCGAACAGCAGCAGGCACGCGCGCGGCAGCGTGACGGTCTCCAGCGGCACCGAGCCGGGCACGTTGTCGACGGCGACCACGGTCAGTCCGGCCTGCTCGCTGAACGCCAGCAGTTCGCCGATGTCGGCGTGGTGGCGGATGTGCTGGTAGCGGTCGGTCACCATGGCGCCGCGCCGATTCCACCGCCGTCGCCCGACGATGTGCACGGCCGCGGCGGCGAAAGCGTTCGCCGTGCGGACCACCGTGCCGATGTTCGCGTCGTGCCCGAAATTCTCGATCGCGACGTGGAACGGATGCCTGCGCCGGTCGATGTCGGCCACGATCGCCTCGCGGCTCCAGTACCGGTAGGCGTCGACCACATTGCGGCGGTCGCCGCCGGCCAGCAGTTCGGGATCCAGGCGCGGGTCATCCGGCGGCGGCTCGGCGTGCTCGCTAGCCCACGGACCGACGCCGTTCGGGTGCTCGCCCCATTCCGTCGGGCCCGGTAGATCCTGCTCCGCCGCGTCCGGCACTGGGTGACTCACCCCAACGATGCTAATTCCGGCCATCGTGCCCGCGGCCGGTGGCTCAGTAGCTGGACGAACTCCCCGCGAACGCGCCTGCCAAGGCGAGCACCAACATCAACAGCAGGAACAGCAGGCTCAATGCCATCAGCGCGGTCGCGATGATGCCGCAGATGTATCCGGCGTTGACATTCCCCCGGCCACCGATGGTCCCACCGGAGGCGTCGATCTCGTTGAGCGCCCGCTTGCCCATCACCCACGCGAAAGGCCCCATGAGCTGGCAAAGCACGAGACTCAGGATGCCCAGGATCAAGATCGTGGTGGATTGCGGATGGTCCGGTGCTCCGTAGGCCCCATAGGCTGGATAACCGTACGGCGGCGGCTGCGGCGGGTAGCTCATCAGCAGGATCGTAATGGGTGCCGGTGGGGGTGCGCACACACCACTTTCGACGGGCAGCTTCCCTCCGCCGCCGCGTCCTGGCGGTATTACGACTCGAGAGCCGACGTCGCTGTGGTTTGTCGGCCTGGTGTGCCAAACTGGCCCCAACGCGGTATCCGTGCGGGGAGGGGAGGAAGCGATGACCGTCGAAGTGAACTGGCCTGATCATCTGCTGACCCTGGAGGACTGGATCGCGCTGCCGGAGGACAGCAGCCGAAATTACGAGCTTGTCGAGGGGGTTCTGGTCGTGTCACCGAGGCCGGTCGTGCGTCATCAATTCGCGGTCTGGCAGCTCGCGGCGCAAATCCACCCTCAACTACCGAAAGAGCTCGCTGCGGTAGGTGAAGCCGAGTTGGTTGTCGATCCGGCGCAACCCCCTACGGTGCGCGTGCCGGACGTCTTGGTCATCCGCCGCAAAGCGCTCACCGACGATCTCGCACGCGTGCATCCGGAGGATGTGAAACTCGCCGTCGAAATTCTGTCGGCTGGTTCCCGGCGAACCGATCGTGTCACCAAGTTCTTCGAATACGCCGAAGTCGGCATCGAGCACTATTGGCTCATCGATCTCGATGAACCGGCCAGCCTCAGCGCCTACCGACTGATCGACAGCGACTACGAGCTGGTCGCCGAGCGGTCGGGCTCGGTGACAGTCGATCTGGCGGGAACGCCGGTCACGATCGACCTTGTCGCCCTGTCGAGCGATTATCTCGGCGAATAGGTCAGCACCGCCGAAGGTGTGCGGGCCTATCCTGGAGGTCTGGCACTCGGGGTGGAGGCTGGTATGGATCACGAGCGGATACTGCGCACGGTGCTCGGGGTGACCGCCGGGTATCTGATCCTGCTGGCGCTGTGGTTGGGGTGGGTGGTGCACCGGACGCCGTCGGGAACCGTGCCGTATCAGATCGTGGCGCTGGTCGGGTTGTTCGGCTCGTGCCTCGGCGTCGGGATGATGCTTGCCGGGCGGCCGTCCAAGGCGGATCGTCAACTGTGGCGGCACGGCCTGGAAGGGTGGGCGACGGTCGAGGGCGTGCACCCGCTGGAGCGCACCGATCATCACACCGAACTCACCGAGCTGGATCTCGAACTCACCGTCCCCGGCTCCGAAAGTTACCGTGGCACGGTGGTTTTCGACGCCACACCGGCCGACAAACCCCGACTCGCGGTCGGTGAGATCCTCTCGATCCGCGTCGACCCGGCGAACCGGGATCGCATCATTCTGGTGCTGTGAGCACCGGCTTCACATGCGCCTTCGGATCGGCGAGCAGGTACTGCGCGGCCGCGTAGGTCGCCAGGATCACGCCTTCGGTCACCCGGCGCGCCCGCTCACCGCGAGCGAACAACCGCCGCACCACGATGAGTCCGTCCGACACGGTGAACAGCAGCGCGCCGAGGCCGAGGCGACTGCGCGGATCCATGCCGGGAACGTTCACGCCCGCAATGTTTTTCGTGGCGGGGGCCAGCGCGGGGTCCGACGCGAGCACGGCTGCGGCGCCCAAGGTGACGCCATAGGCGGTCAGCGCAGCGGCCACCGTGGGAGCTTTCTTCCGCAGCACCCCGGCCACCCCCAGCCAGGCGGCCACCCGTGGTACGGCCGCCCCTGCGGTGGGCCTGCCACCCATCCGCCACCACAGCGTGGTGTACCCGGCCTGCATCACCGCGAACGACGACGCGCCCGCGATCAGCCTGCGGTCGTCATCCGGATCTATGAGCAGGATGTCGCCGACCGTCGCCGCGCCGAGCGACCCGATCAGCACCGTGCGCTCGGTGGACGGCAGCTGCCCGCCTTCGGTCGCCACATCCGCCGCGAGCAGCGGCATCAGCAGCGGCTTGGCGATCCACTGCGCCTTCTCCCGCCCGGTGACCGCGCCGTAGACGGTGAGCGCCGCCGCCGCGAGATACCCGGCTCGAAAAGGCCGCATGCTCAGAAGCTCGGCTCGGCGGGTGCGGGCGGCAGCGTGACGACCTGGCCCGCGTAACTCAGGCCGGCGCCGAAGCCGAGCAGCAATGCCGTCTGCCCGCCCTTGGCCTTGCCGGTGACCAGCATCTCCTCGATCGCGAGCGGAATGGACGCGGCCGAGGTGTTGCCGGTGTTCTCGATGTCGTTGGCCATCGGGATCTCGTCGGCGAGCCCGAGGTTCTTCTTCATCAGCTCGTTGATCCGTGCGTTGGCCTGATGCGGGACGAAGACCTCGATGTCCTCCTTGGCCACGCCGGAGACCTCGAGCGCGGTGGACAGGGCGCGCGGCAGCGTGACCGCAGCCCACCGGAAGACCCGAGGGCCTTCCATCCGCAGCGACATCCGGCCGACCGGATCCACGGCCGGGTCGAGACCTTGCATGGCCTGGGCGCGCTGCATGTATTCCAGGAAATCGATGTCCTGCATGATCGCGGCGGCGTTCTCACCGTCGCTGCCCCAGACGGTGGGCGAGATGCCGTTCTCGTCGCTCGGGCCGACCACGACCGCGCCCGCGCCGTCACCGAAGATCATCGCGGTGCCGCGGTCGGTGGGGTCGAGCCCGACGGTCATCGTCTCGGCGCCGATGAGCAGCACGTACTCGGCGGAACCGGACCGGATCATGTCGGCGGCCACGCCGAGGCCGTATCCGAAGCCACCGCAGCCGGAGGTCAGGTCGAAGGCGGGCACGCCGTTCATGCCGATGTCGTAGGCCACCTGCGGCGCGCCGTGCGGGGTGAGGGTCAGCCAGCTGGAGGTCGCCAGGATCACGGCGCCGATCTTCGAGCGGTCGACGCCGCTGTTGACGATCGCGCGTTCGCCCGCCGCCGCCGCGATCGACCGCAGCGTCTCGTCGCCGCTGATCCAGCGCCGGTTGCGGACACCGGTGCGCTCGTAGATCCACTCGTCGGTGGAATCCAGCACCTCGCAGACCTCGGCGTTGCTGACCAGGCGTTTGGGTCGGTAAGCGCCGATTCCGAGCATCGCCACGTTCTCGCGGCTCCTGTTGACTGCAATGCTCACCACTGGTGACTCACACGACCCTTCACCTTCGAAGACTTAGACCATCGTCCAGGCTATCCCAGGGCGAGATCCTTCAAGCCGAGGATCGACCGGTACTCCAGGCCTTCCGCGGCGATCACCTGGTCGGCGCCGGTTTCCCGGTCGACGACGGTGGCGACGCCGACCACGGTAGCGCCCGCGTCGCGCAGCGCGCGCACCGCGGTCAGGGGTGAATTCCCGGTAGTGGTGGTGTCCTCGACGACCAGCACCCGCTTGCCGGCGACATCCGGGCCTTCGATCTGGCGCTGCATGCCGTGCGACTTCGCGGCCTTGCGCACCACGAAGGCGTCGATCGGGCGGCCGGGCGCGTGCAGCACGGCCAGCGCCACCGGGTCGGCGCCCATGGTCAGGCCGCCGACGGCGTCGAAGTCCCAGTCCGCGACGAGTTCGCGCAGCAGTTTGCCGATCAGCGGGCCCGCACTGTGGTGCAGGGTGGCGCGGCGCAGGTCGACGTAGTAGTCGGCCTCCTTGCCCGAGGACAGGGTCACCCGGCCGTGCACGACGGCGAGCTCGCGCACCAGCGCGGCCAGCCGGTCCCTGTCGTTGGTAATCACGTCGATCATGTCAAGTCCTTCCGCGTGCGTCGAACAGCCCGCGATCGAGCCGGGCCCCCAGGGTTCGCGGGATCATTCCGGCGACGGTGGTGAGCGCTTTGTACTGCATACCGGGCACGCTGAGCACCCGGTCCTTCTCCAGATCACGCAGTGAGCCGGCGACTACCTGCTCGACGCTCAGCCACAACGCTTTCGGCAGCGAGGGCATCGCGATGCCTGCTCGCCGGTGGAATTCCGTACGGACGAATCCCGGGCACAGGGCTTGGACCCGGACTCCGGTCCCGGCCAGTGCTCGCGCCAACCCTTCGGTGAAGGATACGACGTAGGCCTTGGACGCCGAGTACGTCGACCCTCGTCCTGGAATCAGGCCCGCCACGCTGGCCACGTTGACGACGCGGCCGTTGGCCGCCGCGATCATCGGCGGCAGCGCCGCCCTGGTGAGCCGCATCACCGAGGTGACGTTGACGTCCAACTGCGCCTGCAATCGCTCGGGCGGCAACGTCCAGAACTCCCCGGACTGCCCGAAACCCGCGTTGTTGACCAG
This sequence comes from Nocardia sp. NPDC003726, assembly GCF_053586955.1. Taxonomy (NCBI): domain Bacteria; kingdom Bacillati; phylum Actinomycetota; class Actinomycetes; order Mycobacteriales; family Nocardiaceae; genus Nocardia; species Nocardia sp. NPDC003726. The sequence continues at coordinate 25,347 of NZ_JBSFNF010000042.1, forward strand.
GAATTCGACGCCGTCGGCCAGCCGCGCCGCGACCCGCTCGCGGTCGTCGGCGGCGGCGAGGTCGGCGACGATCAGCTCCGAGCGGGTGGCGAAGCGGTGCTCCATCTCGGTCGCGATGGCGGTGAGCCGCTGCTCGTCCCGAGCCACGAGCACCAGGTCGTAGCCGAGCGAGGCCAGCCTGGTCGCGTAACCGCGGCCGATACCGGAGGTAGGTCCGGTGATCAGAGCCACAGGACGGGTGGCGCCGGGCAGCCGGGGATGCTCGGTCATGACGGCGCGATCGATCGCAGCCGCTGCGGCCCGGCCGCGGTGGGCGCGCGGCCGGTCACTTCGGCACGGGTCCCTGGTAAGGGCGGAAGCCGGGATGGAACGGTCCACCGGGCGGGTCGGTCGGCCGCTGCCGCGATTCGGGGTCGTTCCGGCTCTCGGCGTCGCGCTCCTCGCGCGGCCGGGGCTTCTCCTCGTCGCGCACGCGGGCGCGCGTGTTCGGCACGACGGCGAGCGACGGGCGGCGCGCCGGTTCCGGTCGCTCGGCGTCGTCGGAGTCGTCTTCGGACCGTTCGTCGTCGGCCTCGGGGCGGTCGCCCGCTTCACCCTCGGCGTCCCGGTCGCCCCGCTGACGGGCGCGGGGGCGCGCCGGTTCGGGTCCGCCGTCGTCGAAGCGCGGCTCGCTGACCGGCGGCAGCACGTGCAGCAGGCCGGACAGGCGCAGCACCGCGTCGATCGCGCCTTCCCAGTCCTTCGGGGTGGTGCCGACCAGCAGCATGCCCAGCGTCCAGTTGCCCTCGCTCCAGAGCATCTGCACGGTGTCGGGCAGGTTCTCGATGAACGCGACCATGCGCTGATCGACAGCGTGCCTGGCGATTTCGGGATTGGTCGCGAAGACCACGCGGTCACCGATGGCGCCGAGCAGTTCCAGATCGTGGTCCTTGGGCGGGGCGGCGGTCTTCAGCCGCATGTCCACGTCGATGTCCGAACCGATCTGACGGCGCACCGCGACCAGCGTCGCGGAGTCCTCCAGGTCGAACAGCACGAACTTCTCGCCCTTGCGGATGCCGGAGACCACGTCGACCGCGGAGAGATAGCCCAGTTTGGTCAACGCGCCGCGCCGCCACGTGGACGGCAGCGCGGGTTCCACGGACACGTAGGTATAGCCCTGCGACTTCGCCCAGACCTGTCGCGCGTGACCGGTCCGCTGCCGCTGGAGCCGATCGAAATACAGCAGCACGATCGCGCCCACGAGCGCGATCGCCGCCAACCCGAACCACATTGCCGTCATCGCCGCCTAGCCTAATGGTCCCGGCCGGACATGGTCCGTCATTACCCCCGGCGCTTCGCGCCCCCGGCGTCCGGCGCGGCTCATCGCCCGCCGCCGGGCAGCGAGGTGCCGATGATGACCTTCGCCTGGATCGACCCGTCCGCTGCCTTGTCCCCCTGGATCAGCACCAGCTCACCGGTGGCCAGATCGGAGACTCTGGTCCCGGACAGCGCGATCACCTGGGTGTTCGCGTCGGTGCGCACCGTAATGGTGTTGCCCATCACCGAACTCACCGTCAGGGTGCCCCCGTCGTTGGCGGTGATGGTGCCCATGGTCGCGCCGAGGCCGTCGACATCGCCGAGGCCGGGCACACTGGGCAAACCGCTCGGCGGGGTGGGCTGCGCGGTCCTGGTTCCCGGCGAGGGTCTCGTCGTGACGCGCGTCGTGGAGGCCGCCGCGGTGTCGGCCGAGCCGGAATCGCCCGACCCGAGCAGCACGCCCGCGACCACCCCGATCGCACCGATCAGCAGAACCACGCCGAGACCGAGGGCGATCCACAGGCCGGTGTTGCGCCGCGGCGGCGGTGGTCCCGGCGGCGCCGCACCGGGCGGCATCGCGCCGCCGGGCGGACCCGCCGCACCCGGGACGGTGTCGGGATAGGCGGCCCACTGGGGGTCGTAGGCCGGGAACTCACGTGTCGCGTTCGCCCCGGGCGGGCCCCAGGCTCCGTAATGCTCCGTCGGGGGATATTCCGACGGAGCCCCGGTGCCGTACGCGTCGAGGTACTCCGTGGTGTGCGCGGGGCCACCGTATCCGGACTTGCCCGGCGGACCCAGGTGTTCGGTCGGCGCATCCTCCGGCCGCTGTCCCCAGGGATCGTTCGGGTTGGTCATGGCTTCCAGCGTAGGCCGCGTACGTTCGCGCGCACCCGTACCACGTGGACCGGTGCGCCTGCGGCTCGGTGGGCGTTCGTTCCGGCATCGATCTCACCGTGCTGACGGTGGGGCGAAACACCTTGTGCGCGAGCGAGCTTCGACGAAAGGCGAGCGGCCTCGTCCGCGACGAGGCCGCTCACTCACTCACCTGCCGACGATCAGGCCGTCCCCGCCGGGGCTGACGGACACCTTGACGCTGTCGCCGTCGGCGATCTCGCCCGCGAGCAGTTCCTTGGCGAGGGAGTCGCCGATGGCCTGCTGGATCAGCCTGCGCAGCGGACGCGCGCCGTAGCTGGGGTCGTAGCCGCGCACCGCGAGCCAGAACCGCGCCGAATCGCTGACCTCCAGCTTCAGCCTGCGCTGCGCCAGCCGCTTCTGCAGCTGCTCGAGCTGGATGTCGACGATCTGCTCGAGCTGCTCCTCGTCGAGCGCGTGGAACATGACCACGTCGTCGAGGCGGTTGAGGAACTCCGGCTTGAAGGCCGAGCGCACCGCGTTCATGACGAACTCCTTGTCACCGCCCGCGCCCAGGTTCGAGGTCAGGATGAGGATGGTGTTGCGGAAATCCACCGTGCGGCCCTGGCTGTCGGTGAGCCTGCCCTCGTCGAGCACTTGCAGCAGGATGTCGAACACATCCGGGTGCGCCTTCTCGATCTCGTCGAACAGCACCACCGTGTAGGGCCTGCGCCGCACCGCCTCGGTGAGCTGACCGCCCTGGTCGTAACCGACGTAACCGGGCGGAGCGCCGACCAGCCTGGCGACCGAGTGCTTCTCGCTGTACTCGCTCATGTCGATGCGGACCATGGCGCGCTCGTCGTCGAACAGGAAGTCCGCCAGCGCTTTCGCCAGCTCGGTCTTGCCGACGCCGGTGGGGCCGACGAACATGAACGACCCGGTCGGGCGGTTCGGGTCGGCGACACCGGCGCGGGCCCGGCGCACCGCGTCGGACACCGCCTGCACCGCCTCGGGCTGACCGACCACGCGGCGGCCGAGCTCGTCCTCCATGCGCAGCAGCTTCTGGGTCTCGCCCTCCAGCATCCGGCCCACCGGAATGCCGGTCCAGGAGGACACCACCTCGGCGATGTCGTCCGGGCCGACCTCTTCCTTCAGCATGACCTCGCCGTCGCCCGCGGTGGCCGAGGCCTGCTCGGCCTGGGCGAGCTGCTTCTCCAGCGCGGGGATCCGGCCGTAGCGCAGTTCGGCCGCCTTGCCCAGGTCGCCGTCGCGCTCGGCGCGCTCGGATTCACCGCGCAGCGCTTCCAGCTCCTCCTTGAGCGTGCGCACCTGGTCGATCGCGTTCTTCTCGTTCTGCCAGCGCGTGGTCAGCTGATTGAGCTTCTCGCGGTCGTCGGCGAGTTCGCCGCGCAGTTTCTCCAGCCGCTGCTTGGACGCCTCGTCGGTCTCCTTCGCGAGGGCGACCTCTTCGATCTCCAGGCGGCGCACCGCGCGCTCCACCTCGTCGATCTCCACCGGGCGGGAGTCGATCTCCATGCGCAGCCGCGAGGCCGACTCGTCGACCAGGTCGATCGCCTTGTCGGGCAGGAACCGGGAGGTGATGTAGCGGTCCGACAGCGTGGCCGCGGCGACCAGCGCGGAGTCGGTGATGCGCACGCCGTGGTGCACTTCGTAGCGCTCCTTGATGCCGCGCAGGATGCCGATGGTGTCCTCCACCGACGGCTCGCCGACCAGCACCTGCTGGAAGCGCCGCTCCAAGGCGGCGTCCTTCTCGATGTGCTGGCGGTATTCCTCCAGCGTGGTGGCGCCGACCAGGCGCAGCTCGCCGCGGGCCAGCATCGGCTTGATCATGTTGCCCGCGTCCATCGCCGATTCACCGGTGGCGCCGGCGCCGACGATGGTGTGCAGCTCGTCGATGAACGTGATGATCTGGCCCGCGCTGTTCTTGATGTCCTCCAGCACGGCCTTGAGCCGTTCCTCGAACTCACCGCGGTACTTCGCGCCCGCGACCATCGCGCCGAGGTCGAGCGCCACGACGGACTTGCCGCGCAGCGACTCGGGGACGTCGCCAGCCACGATGCGCTGGGCGAGGCCCTCGACGATGGCGGTCTTGCCGACGCCGGGCTCGCCGATCAGCACCGGGTTGTTCTTGGTGCGCCGGCTCAGCACCTGCACCACCCGGCGGATCTCGGTGTCCCGGCCGATGACCGGATCGAGCTTGCCGTGGCGGGCGGCATCGGTGAGGTCGGTGGAGTACTTCTCCAGCGCCTGGTAGCTGCCCTCCGGATCGGGGCTGGTCACCCTGGCGCTGCCGCGGACGGCGGTGAACGCGGCACGCAGCGCGTCGGCGGTGGCGCCGTACTTGGTGAGCACCATCGTGACATCGGAGTCGCCCTCGGCGAGACCGACCATCACGTGCTCGGTGGAGACGTACTCGTCACCGAGTTCCGTGGCCAGGCGCTGCGCCGCGGTGATCGCGGCGAGCGCCTCGCGGCCGAGCTGCGGTGTGGTGGTGGCGCCGGTCGCCCGCGGCAGCCGGTCCACGATGTCCTGTGCCTCGCGGCGCACGGTCGCCGGATCCGTTCCGACGGCCTTCAGCAAGGGCGCGGCGATGCCGTCGGTCTGGTCGAGCAACGCCACCAGCAAGTGCGCAGGACGGATCTCCGGGTTGCCCGCGGCGGAGGCCGCCTGCAGGGCGGCGGTCAGCGCCGCCTGGGTCTTGGTGGTGGGATTGAACGAGTCCACGAGTCACCTTCCTACTGGTCGAGTCGATTCGCACGGCGCCGAGCGCGTTCGCCGAAGCTGTCGCTGTCGTCCCGCTCCGCCTTCGGCTCGGCGCCGTTCTACCCGTCCAACGTTCTAAAGGTTGAGTCTGTTCCGCTCAAGTTTGGAATTCTCCGCCGCGCCGCAGGCGATCCACCGGATGTGTCGAACGCTACGCTCCGGCACCGGCGAATGCGACGCCCCGCCACACCGCCCATGCGGTGATTCCGCACGTCGGCGGCTTTCGGACGCCTACGATGACCTCGGCCGTCAGTTGTTGCAGCACTCTTCACCCCGACTCGAGGAGCGAATGGATGCGCGCGATCGTGGTACGGAAGTTCGGAGCGAAGCCGGAACTAGCCGAAATGCCGATGCCCGAGCCGGGGCCGGGCACCGTGCGGGTGCAACTCCAGGCGGCCGGGGTGAACCCCTTCGACCGTAAAGTGGCCTCCGGCCTCCTGGACGGCAAACTGCCGCACGACTTTCCGATGATCCTCGGGGTGGACGGGGCCGGCACGGTCGCCACGGTCGGCGCTGGCGTCAGCCGTTTCGCCGTCGGGGACCGGGTGGTCGGCAAGTTCCTCACACCGCCGGTGGGCCACGGCAGCTTCGCCGAGTACGCGGTGCTCCCTGAGGGCGGCACCCTGGTGCCGATTCCGCCCGGGGTGCCCACGGTCGCGGCCGCGGCGCTGCCGACCGCGGGGGTGACCGCGCAGGACCTCGTGGACGCCACCCACATCCAGCCGGGCCAGACCGTGCTGATCGTGGGCGCGACCGGTGGCGTCGGCTCCTTCCTGGTGCAGCTGGCCAATATCGCGGGCGCGCACGTCATCGCCACGGCGCGGGGCGACTCCGCCGATCAGATGACCCGCCTGGGCGCGGCCGAGACGGTGGACTACACCGCGGGACCGGTGCGCGACCAGGTCGCCGCCGCCCATCCGGACGGCATCGACGTCCTGTTCGATCTGGTGAGCCCGCCGGAGGCGCTGGCGGAGCTGACCACGCTGGTCCGCGACGGCGGCACGGTCTACTCCACCACTTTCGCCGCCGACGAGGACGCGTTGCGCGCACGATCGCTGCGGGGCGGCAACATCGAATCCAAGGGCAGCGCATTGGAACTGGCCCGCCTGATCCAGCGGGTGGCCGCGGGCGACGTGGTCGTGCCGATCGACGCGACCGTCCCGCTCGCGGAGGGACCAGCGGTCATCGGAGCGCCAGGAGCACGCGGCAAGACCGTGCTCGCCATCTGATCCGTACCGGCCCACCGCGCCGGGTCGGCGTCCCGCGCGACCACCAGGAGGTGTGTGATGAGGACCCGACCGCCCCAATTCGGCCTGTTCCTGATCCCCGAGGCCGACGACTTCCGCAGGCTCGCCGAGCTGAGCGCGTACGCCGACGTGGCGGGGCTCGACCTGATCGGCATCCAGGACCATCCCTATCAGCGCAGGTTCCTCGACACCTGGACGCTGATCACCGCGCTCGCCGCGCGAACCGAGCGGATCACCTTCTTCCCCGACGTGGCCAACCTGCCGCTGCGCCACCCCGCTTTGCTGGCGAAGTCGGTCGCGTCGCTCGACATCGTCAGTGACGGCCGCATCCAGCTCGGCCTCGGCGCCGGCGCGTTCTGGGACGCCGTCGCCGGGATGGGCGGACCGCGCCGCACCGGAGGCGAGGCGGTGCGCGCCCTGGAGGAGGCGATCACGGTGATCCGCGCCTTGTGGAGCGACGCGCGATCGGTCCGGGTGCCTGGCTCCTTCTACTCCCTGGCGGGCGCGCATCCCGGCCCGCTCCCGCGACACCGGCCCGGCATCTGGCTCGGCGCGCGCGGGCCGCGCATGCTCGAACTCACCGGCCGCGCCGCCGACGGCTGGGTGCCGTCGGCCGCTTGGGCGCCGCCGGAGTTCCTCGCCGAAGCCGGCAGGCGGATCGATGACGCCGCCGCCGCGGCAGGCCGGGACCCGCTGACGGTGCGGCGGGTGCTGAACGTGTCGGGGACCATCACCGCCGACGGGGCCGATCGCGGCTTCCTGGAAGGCCCGCCCCAGCGCTGGGTGGACGACCTGCTGGCCTTGCACCGCGACCAGCGGATCGACGGATTCGTCTTCTGGCCGACCGAGGGGGAACCGGTCGAGCAGATCCGTCGTTATACCGAGCAGGTCGTGCCCGCGGTGCGTACCGGCGCCGGGAGCTGACCGGCCGGAGACCGCATCCGCCGGTACCGCATCGGCGCGGAAATCCGGCCCGGCCCGCCCGTGGCCTCGGTACCGGACGGGTCAGCGGCATCCGCCGTTTGCCCACCGATTACCGTTTGCCCGGGTCTTGGGACTGATAGCCACACGACCACGGCATTTTCGGGGATACTTGTCGGCGGGAGACCGCCGGTAACGGGTATGTCCCCGGGCAGAACTGAGGGAAAGGAAGCTCCACGTCGTGGATGCGCGTTCGGCTGCGCTGGTCCGCGCCAATTTTCGTTCGGTGATCGAGTCGCCGAATGGACCCGAGCGGTTGGTCAGTGCGTTCTACGGACATTTGTTCGCCGAGAACCCACGGTTGCGCGAGTTGTTCCCACCGGCCATGGAGATGCAGGCCAAGCGCATCGCCACGGCCATCCAGTACGTCCTCGATCACCTGGAGGACTGGGACCGGGCGCAGAAGTTCCTGGAGCAACTCGCTCGCGACCATCGCAAGTACGGCGTGGAGGCCGCGCACTACGACATGGCGGGCCGCGCGCTGCTGGCGGCGTTCCGCGTCTACAACGGCGCGGCCTGGGACCGGAGCCTGGAAGAGGGCTGGCGCGACATCACCATCCTGATCTCCGCGTCCATGGCCATCGGCGCCAACTCCGACAAGTCGCAGCCGGTGTGGGAGGCCACCGTGGTCGGTCATCGCCGTGTGCTGGATGACCTGGCCATCGTGCGGCTGCAGTCCGACGGGCCGGTGCCCTACCAGGCCGGGCAGTACGTGCCGGTCACCATTCCGCAGCGGCCCAAGATGTGGCGGTATTTCTCCCCGGCCATCCCGTCCAACCCGTACGGCGAGATCGAGTTCCACGTGCGCAAGATCCGCGGCGGCTGGGTCAGCCCCGCGATCGTCAACGAGACCAGGGTGGGTGACCGCTGGCGCATCGCGGGCCCGCTCGGCGGACTACACGTCGACCGGGACAGCGGCCGCGACGTGCTCATGATCGGCGCGGGCACCGGCATCGCCCCGTTGCGCGCCCAGCTGATCGAGATGGGCCAGCGCGGCATCAACCCGCGGGTGCACTTCTTCATCGGCGGCCGCTATCCCTGCGACCTGTACGACGTGGAGAACATGTGGCAGCTCTCGCAGAGCAACCCGTGGCTGACCATCGTTCCGGTGTGCGAGCAGAAGAGCAATCCGTGGTGGTATCCGCATCCGCCGCAGGACGCACCGTACGGGATGCACCGGCGCCTGATCGGTAACCTTGGCGCCGTGGTCGCGAGCTTCGGCGCGTGGGCCGATCGCCAGATCCAGATCGCCGGATCGGCTCGAATGATCGCCGACACCCGGCGCGCGCTCCTCGCGGTCGGCACGCCGGAGCAGAACATCAGCTGCGACCCTGTGTAGAAGAAGGAGGCCCCGTTGGGGGATCCGAGCATGCTCGGTAACGGTCATCAGGCGCCGGAGTGGACTTCGACCGTGGTCGGTCATCATCGCCTGCGCCACGATCTCGCGGTGATCCGCCTGATCGGTGAGTTCGTGCCGTTCGCCGCCGGACAGTCGGTCGAGGTACGGGTGCCGCAGCATCCCGGCGTGCGCCGCAGGCTGTCGCCCGCGCTGCCACCGTCACTGGACGGCAAGCTGGAGTTCCACGTGCGCACGGTGCCGGGCGGCTGGTGCAGCGGCGCGATCGTCGCCGACACCCAGCCCGGCGACGAGTGGCGGATCGGCGCTCCCGCCGGCGGGTTCTGGGTGGACCCGGACGGCGACGAGGTGGTGATGATCGCGGGCGGCACGGGATTGGCGCCCATGCGCGCCCAGATCCTCGAGCTGGCCCGCAAGCCGTCGCCGCCGCCCACCTACCTCTTCGTCGGCGGGCGGTCACCCCGCGACCTGTACGCCTCGGACATGCTCTACCTGCTGGCCGCCGAATTGCCCTGGCTCACCGTGATTCCGGTGGTGGAGAACCCGCACGACCCGAACTGGGTCGACGAGTGGTACGAGCAGTCCCGCGTCGACATCGGCTTCGCACCCGACGACCTGCTCTACGGCACCCTCGCCGACGTCCTCGGCTCGCACGGCGCGTTCGCCGAACACCAAGTCCTGGTCTGCGGCTCCCCCGCCATGGTCCAGACCACCGTCGACCGCCTCCTCGAAACCGGAACCCCGCCGCAGCGAATCCAATTCGAGGGGATCTAACCGAACCGTGAACCTGAGCCGAGTGAACTACTCGGCCAGGGCAACGGCACACCGTTGGAGCCGACTGCCCGAACCCACGCAACCACACTGGTGGATCACCGGTCTCGAGCAAAGCGCCCATCAAGCATCCGAAGCGGTTCCATCAGCGACGACCCCGGAACCCCACGGCAACGAGGGAACCCCTGGATAGCGCGATCACCACTGACGCAACCAAACCAGCTCAACCACCGGTTTCGAGCGAAGCGAGACCGAGCATCCGCCGTTCGCGGCCCGGCTCGCGTTTACGCGGCCGCCGCGCACGCGACGAAGGAGCAAGCGGCGGTCGCGTAAACGCGAGCC